>DXCV01000023.1 GCA_019115825.1 Candidatus Bacteroides pullicola | reverse complement strand
ATAATTTATCGGTGATGGCACACAGATGACGCAGATTAAGCAGATTTACGCAGATTCTTTATTATCAATCTACTAAAATCTGTGGTCATCTGTACAATCGGCGTCATCTGCGTGCCATTAAATTCCCATTTCTAGCAGCGTCATGCGACAAACGCTGCACCTCCGTCCCTCCATTTTCTTCTTCACATCCATCCTCCTTCTCATTTTGATGCATCTGAACTTTACTCTTGTTATATTTTAGCATTAACAAGAGTATTTACTCGTGTTTACAACTATATTTGTGTAATGGGAAGTGTGAAGAAATACAACTGTAAATTACACGTTTACTGTCAGTGTATCAGATAGATACATTTGTAAAAACACCGATTTTAACACGGTTCGAGCGAAGATTTAAGCCCTTATGGGATAGAATTATGCCAAGTTTACATCGAGGTAGAAATGAATCAAAAGAGCAGGGTAGTATTTACAGGTGTGAATATTTGACTTATTCTTGTATTTTAATAACTATATATCCGCGAATATCAGTTATATACGCTGATTTGATAAAGTGAGAATAAAACTTGGAAAGCAGCGTTATTACACTTGTATTTGTATAAATGGAAATATGGAAATACAGATGTAAATCCAAAGATTTCACGTCTATAATTTGGTTATGTGAATGTAGTTATATACTTTTGTAATCGCTTAACCAATCCAATTTCTACTTGTAAACATGCCCCTATGGATGAGATAAAAGACAGATTCAAGCTGATTATGGATCGCGCGAAGCTCACGGCAGGAGCCTTTGCCGAGAGCATCGGCGCATCGCAGGCCACCATCTCCCACATCTTGAGCGGGAGGAACAAACCCAGCGTGGAGCTGGTGCTGCGCGTTCACCAGCGGTATGGTGACATCAACCTGGAGTGGCTCCTCACCGGCAAAGGCGAGATGAGCAATGCGACGGGAGAACCTGGCGAACCTGCATCCGACCCTGCCGAAGGCTATCCTTTGTTCGCCGAGAATGCGCTAAATCCGGCCGGGACACCGATTGGCGCGGAAAATCGCAAGGAAATGCCATTAGGAAAGCCACAAAATGCCCCCAAAGATATTGTGAAACAGGAGATTGTGTACCGTGAAAGACCTCCTCGGAAAATCACCGAAATACGCATTTTCTTCGACGATAACACCTACGAGACCTTCAAACCCGCAAATTGACGGGAGATAACCCTGTGGTTTAGGCAAAAATGGCGTATCTTTGCCCCGAAAACAGATTAATGCATTAGATATGAAAAAATACATCTTAGACTTGGCCGTGACCGCGAACATCCGCTTGCACGACCACTATGTATTGCTGAAGCTGACTTCGCCCGAGACGCTCCCCGAGATGCGCCCCGGCCAGTTTGCGGAAATCCGTGTGGACGGATCGCCCACCACCTTCCTGCGTCGCCCCATCTCCATCAACTATGTGGACCGAGAGAAGAACGAGGTATGGTTCCTCATCCAGCTTGTGGGAGACGGAACGCGCCGTCTGGGCGAAGCCAAAACGGGCGACCTGATCAACGCGGTGTTGCCGCTGGGAAATGGCTTCACGATGCCTCAAAACGCCTCTGACGGTCTCTTGCTCATCGGCGGAGGTGTGGGTACCGCGCCCATGCTCTACCTGGGCGAACAGTTGGCGGAAAGCGGCAGCAAACCCACCTTCCTGCTGGGCGCGCGCAGTGCCGCCGACCTGCTCCAGTTGGACGAGTTTGCCCGCTACGGCGAGGTGTACGTCACCACCGAAGATGGCAGCCAAGGCGAGCGCGGGTATGTCACCCAGCACTCCGTCCTGAGCCGGAAGAACTTCACAAAGATTTACACCTGCGGCCCCAAGCCCATGATGATGGCGGTGGCCAAGTATGCCAAAAGTAAAGGCGTGGATTGCGAAGTATCGTTGGAAAACAAGATGGCGTGCGGCGTGGGTGCCTGCCTATGCTGCGTGGAAAACACCACCGAAGGCCATCTGTGTGTGTGCAAAGAAGGTCCTGTATTCAATATAAACCAATTGTTATGGCAGATTTAAGTGTAAACATAGGTGAATTACAACTGAAAAACCCCGTGATGACCGCATCCGGGACGTTTGGTTATGGCGAGGAGTTCGCCGACTTCATGGATATTGCGCGAATAGGCGGTATCATTGTAAAGGGAACTACTCTTCACAAACGTGAAGGCAATCCTTATCCCCGCATGGCGGAGACTCCGTCCGGGATGTTAAACGCTGTGGGACTGCAGAATAAGGGCGTGCACTACTTCGTGGAGCACATCTACCCGCGCATCAAGGACATCCAGACGAACATGATAGTCAACGTGTCCGGCTCTGCCATCGAAGATTATGTGGAGACAGCCTCTATCATCAACGAACTTGTCAATATTCCTGCCATCGAGCTGAACATCTCCTGTCCCAACGTGAAGCAAGGCGGCATGGCCTTTGGCGTCACTGCACGTGGAGCGGAAGAGGTGGTGAGCGCCGTCCGCAAAGCCTACAAGAAGACGCTCATCGTGAAACTGTCGCCCAACGTGACGGACATCACCGAGATTGCCCGTGCGGCCGAGGCAGGCGGAGCGGACAGCGTCTCGCTGATTAACACGCTGTTAGGCATGGCCATCGACGCCGAGCGCAGGCGTCCGCTGCTCTCCACGGTGACGGGCGGAATGTCCGGCGCGGCGGTGAAGCCCATCGCCCTGCGCATGGTGTGGCAGGTGGCGCGGGCGGTAAAAATCCCCGTCATCGGCCTGGGAGGCATCATGAACGCGCGCGACGCCGTGGAGTTCCTCCTGGCAGGCGCCACGGCCATCCAGATAGGTACCGCCAACTTCATCGACCCGACTGTCACCCTGAAGGTGGCCGAGGGCATCAACGACTACCTGGATAGGCACGAATACCAGTCGGTGCGCGAGATTATCGGTGCGCTCGAGGTGTGACCGCTGACAGAATGACGCTATTCGCGCCTATATGGAATAAAAAAGGACATCCTTCATTGGGATGCCCTTTTCTTTTTATTTACACCGGTGGAATCACTCGCCCAGCAGGTCGGGACGCAGGCGGCGGGTACGTTCGAGGGATTGCTGCAACTCCCATTCCTTAATCTTCGCCTCGTGTCCGGAAAGTAAAATATCAGGAACCTTCCAACCCTTGTAGTCGGCGGGACGGGTATAGACGGGCGCGGCCAGCAAATTGTCCTGGAAGGAGTCGGAAAGCGCGGATTGCTCGTCGGAGATGACACCCGGAATAATCCTTACAACAGCGTCCGCGATGACTGCCGCCGCCAGTTCGCCTCCGGTCAGGACATAATCGCCGATGCTGATTTCCTTCGTGATGAAATGCTCGCGGATGCGGTAGTCGATGCCTTTGAAGTGGCCGCACAGGATGATGAGGTTCCGCGCCAGGGATAATGTATTGGCCATGGGTTGCGAGAACTGTTCGCCGTCGGGCGTGGTGAAGATGACCTCGTCATACTCGCGCTCCGCCTTCAGGGCGTTGATGCAATTCTCTATCGGCTCTATCTTCATGACCATACCCGCGAATCCGCCGAAGGGGTAATCGTCCACGCGGCGGTGCTTGTCGTGGGTATAGTCACGCAGGTTGTGCAGATGTATCTCGGCCAGGCCTTTCGTCTGGGCGCGCTGCATGATGGAGCAGTTGAAGAAGCCTTCCAGCATTTCGGGAAGGACGGTGATGATGTCGATGCGCATACAATTAATTCTAATTTTGGGCGCAAAAATACGAATATTCGGGCAGAAACGCGTACTTTTGCCTCGTAAATGGGAATTTAATGGCACGCAGATGACGCCGATTGTACAGATGACCACAGATTTTAGTAGATTGATAATAAAGAATCTGCGTCAATCTGCTTAATCTGCGTCATCTGTGTGCCATCACCGATAAATTATCTTCTATGGACGCAAAAGAACGAATCGACCAGTTGCGGGCAGAGCTGCACCGCCACAACTATAACTACTACGTGCTGAACGCCCCGGAAATCACGGACAAGGCGTTCGACGACCTGATGCGCGAGCTGCAAGACCTGGAGACGGCGCGTCCGGAGTACATGGACCCGAACTCGCCCACCCAGCGCGTGGGCAGCGACCTGAGCAAGAACTTCACCCAGGTGGCGCACAAATACCCGATGCTCTCCTTGGGCAACACCTACTCCGAGAGCGAGGTGGCCGACTTCTACGAGCGCGTGCGCCGCGGCCTGGAAGGCGAGGACTTCGAAATCTGCTGCGAGCTGAAGTATGACGGCACCTCCATCTCCCTGACCTACGAGGACGGGCGGCTGGTGCAAGCCGTGACCCGCGGCGACGGCGTGCAGGGCGACGTGGTGACGGACAACGTCAAGACCATCCGCACCATCCCCCTGGTGCTGCACGGCGATTATCCCCGCCTGTTCGAAATCCGGGGCGAGATACTGATGCCGTGGGAATCGTTCGAAGCCCTGAACCGCGAACGCGAGGCGCGCGAGGAACCCCTCTTCGCCAACCCGCGCAACGCCGCGTCGGGCACGCTGAAGTCGCAAAGCTCGGCGGTGGTGGCCGCGCGCAAGCTGGATGCCTATCTGTACTACCTGCTGGGCGAGGACCTGCCCGGCGACGGACACTACGAGAACCTGCAGGCGGCACGCGCATGGGGCTTCAAAATCTCGGAGCACATGCAGAAAGCCCGTACCTTGCAGGACATCTATGACTACATCCATTATTGGGACACCGAGCGCAAGAACCTGCCCGTGGCCACGGACGGCATCGTGCTGAAGGTGAACAGCCTCCGCCAGCAGCGCAGCCTGGGCTACACGGCCAAGTCTCCCCGCTGGGCCATCGCCTACAAGTTCCAGGCGGAGCGGGCAAGGACGCGCCTCAATGAAGTGACCTACCAGGTGGGGCGCACGGGAGCCGTCACCCCCGTGGCCAACCTGGACCCCGTGCAACTCTCGGGCACCGTCGTGCGCCGCGCCTCGCTGCACAATGCCGACATCATCGAGGGCCTGGACCTGCACCTTGGCGACATGGTTTATGTGGAGAAAGGCGGGGAAATCATCCCCAAGATAACGGGCGTGGACACGGAGGCCCGCGACGAATCGCTGGGCGAGAAGGTGCGTTTCATCACCCGCTGTCCCGAGTGCGGCACGCCTCTGGTGCGCTACGAAGGCGAGGCCGCCCACTACTGCCCCAACGACACGGCCTGTCCGCCCCAACTGAAAGGCAAGATAGAGCACTTCATCAGCCGCCGTGCCATGGACATCGACGGACTGGGACCGGAGACCGTGGATTTGCTCTACCAGCAGGGCCTCATACGTGACGTTTCTGACCTTTTCCGCCTCCGGGTGGACGACATCAAGGGGCTGGACAGAATGGGGCTTAAAACGGCTGAAAACATCGTCAGCGGCATTGCTGCGAGCCGGGCGGTCCCCTTCGAGCGCGTGCTCTTCGCCTTGGGCATCCGCTTCGTGGGCGAGACGGTGGCCAAGAAACTGGCGCGCGCCTTCGGCAGCATCGACGCCCTGCGCCGCGCGGACATGCAGGCGCTGACGGACGTGGACGAGATTGGCGGGAGAATCGCGCAGAGCATCACCGCCTACTTTGCCAACCCCCTGAACCGTGCCCTGGTGGAGCGGCTGGAGCAGGCCGGCTTGCAGTTCAGCCGCACGGAGGAAGACATGGCCGGGCAGACCGACTGCCTGGCCGGGCAGACGGTCGTCATCAGCGGTGTCTTCGCCCGCCACTCGCGCGACGAATACAAGGCTCTCATCGAGAAGCACGGCGGCAAGAACACCGGCAGCATATCGGCCAAGACCAGCTTCATCCTGGCGGGCGACAACATGGGGCCTGCCAAGCTGGAGAAGGCGCGGAAACTGGGCGTGCGCATCGTCACGGAGGACGATTTCCTGCAAATGATTGACGAATCGTAAGCGGATTTAGTTTTTTTCTGACAGATAATAGCGGACGAATCGAAAAATGTAGTACTTTTGCGAGGATTTTACCCCGTAAATGGGAATTTAATGGCACGCAGATGACGCAGATTGTACAGATGACCACAGATTTTAGTAGGTTGATAATAAAAGAATCTGCGTAAATCTGCTTAATCTGCGTCATCTGTGTGCCATCACCGATAAATTATCATTCAACCGACTATGATACGAACCCGATTGAAAGGCATGGGAGTGGCCTTGATTACCCCCTTCAAAGAAGACGAAAGCGTGGATTATGACGCGCTGATGCGTATGGTGGATTACCTGGTGCAGAACAACACGGATTTCCTGTGCGTGTTGGGGACCACCGCCGAGACGCCTACGCTGACCGAAGACGAGAAACAACAGATAAAGCGCCGCGTCATCGAGCGTGTGGCCGGGCGCATACCCATCTTGCTGGGATTGGGCGGAAACAACACCCGCGCCATCGTGGATGCCCTGAAGAACGATGACTTCACCGGCGTGGACGCCGTCCTCTCCGTTGTGCCCTACTACAACAAGCCCTCGCAGGAAGGCATCTACCAGCACTACCGCGCCATCGCCCAGGCACGGCCGGACATGCCCATCGTCCTCTACAACGTCCCCGGGCGCACGGGCGTCAACATGACCGCCGAGACCACCCTGCGCATTGCCCGCGACTTCCCCAACGTCATCGCCGTCAAGGAAGCCTCCGGCAACATCACCCAGATGGACGACATCATCAAGAACAAGCCCGACACGTTCGACGTCATCTCCGGCGACGACGGCATCACCTTCCCCCTCATCACGCTCGGTGCGGTGGGCGTCATCTCCGTCATCGGCAACGCCTTCCCGCGTGAGTTCAGCCGTATGGTGCGTCTTGCTCTCCAGGGCGACTACGCCAACGCGCTGACCATCCACCACAAGTTTGCCGAGCTGTTCAAGCTGCTCTTCGTGGACGG
>DXCV01000022.1 GCA_019115825.1 Candidatus Bacteroides pullicola | reverse complement strand
GCTTGTTTCTTAGTAGCAACAAACAGGACTTTCTTTCCTGATTTAGCGATTTGCTTCAAAGCTTCTGCAGCTTCGTCGATTTTAGCAACCGTCTTGTTGAGGTCGATGATATGAATGCCATTGCGCTCCATGAAGATGTAGGGAGCCATGGCAGGATTCCATTTTCTCTTCAGGTGACCGAAGTGGCATCCTGCTTCCAACAATGTATCGAAATTTGTTCTTGACATAATTCTTTGTTTCTTTAATTCGTTTACTTTCTTTTTTGTTTTCTTCTGAACCAACTGCCGGGTAGCCTCCTTGTCGGGAAGAGTCCCGGTAGTTTAGATACTAAACGTAATGCAGTTCTTCGGAGTTATCAGTTGACTTGCCAACAAGGAAAACCTCGTCAACTTGTTAACCTGTCCACGTATTAACTTGAGCAACTGATTAACGCTTACTGAACTGGAATCTGCGACGTGCTTTCGGACGACCCGGCTTCTTACGTTCAACGGCACGGGGGTCACGCGTCATGAAGCCTTCGGCACGGAGGGCAGCCTTGTCTTCGGGGTTGATTTTCACCAAAGCGCGGGCAATAGCCAAGCGGAGGGCCTGGGACTGTCCTGTGAAACCGCCACCGCAGAGGTTGACCTTGATGTCATACTTCTCGGCCACACCCAGCTTTTCCAGCGGCTGCTTTACTACATACTGAAGGATGCTCGAAGGAAAGTATTCTGCCAGATCTCTCTTGTTAATCGTAATCTTGCCGGTACCTTCGGTCACGAAAATACGCGCAATAGCACTTTTGCGTCTGCCTAATGCATTTACTACTTCCATTATCTCTTATTTAAGTGCGTTAATATCAATCATTTTGGGGCTTTGGGCGGCATGTTTGTGCTCGCTTCCGGCATACACGTACAAGTTGCGCAGCAACTGGGCACCCAGCTTATTCTTGGGCAGCATGCCTTTCACCACTTTTCTCAGCAATTTGTCTTCGCCGTTGGGCTTTGCCATCAGGCGGGCGGGAGTCATCTCGCGCTGTCCGCCGGGATAGCCCGTGTAAGACAGGTAAACCTTGTCCGTCCACTTGTTTCCGGTCATTTTCACTTTGTCGGCATTGATAATGATGACATTATCGCCGCAATCCACGTGAGGGGTAAAGTTGGGTTTATACTTTCCTCTCAACAGTTTCGCAACTTTTGCGCCCAGACGGCCCAGCACTTGGTCCGTGGCATCCACGATGACCCATTCTTTCGTCACCGTAGCTTTGTTTGCAGAAATGGTCTTGTAACTTAAAGTATCCACTCTAAAAAAGTTTTTAAAATTGTTACTACTAATTTCTCACCGCGAGCAACGAGGTTGGACACCCTCCCGTTAACTCGCTATGAATTAATCGCTTATCCTTTTTTGATAATAATCGGCTTGCAAAGGTACGGATTTTCCGGCAAACGACAAATGTTTTATGTTTTTTTTCGCATCAACCATGCCGTCTCAAAGCCAAATCCGCATCATCCGCACAATCCGCGTCTAAAAAAATTCGTGTAATTTGCGAAATTTGCGTTCCAGGTCTCTTTCAGGTCTCTTTCAAGTCTCTTTCAAGTCTCTTTCATGTCTCTTTCCCAATAAGTCTTGAAGCAAAGGGAAAGCAATCCGTTTAGGGAGGAGAAACGGGTACCTCTGGGAATCGAACAAGCCCAAATTTTCCCCTTTTAACTTATACCGTCCAATCCCCGCACATTCCCGGCCTTAAACATGAACACTATTTGCTCTATTCTGAATAGGAAAGTAATAGGAGAAAGAGTGGAAAGGAATTGGGGAGGTAGTGGAGAGGTAAGACGGAAAAACCATCCGCAGACGGAAGAAAAATAAGTGCCTACGGGAGGATAGGGCTATTGCAAACCACAAGAAAAGCCGCCCCCAACAAAGGAGACGGCTCTTCCATTTTATACCTAAACTAATTTAGTCTTACTCTTCAACAGGAACAAAGTGCCAGAAGGTACCTTCCGTATTGCTCGGATCTGTATGCTGAGCACAGAGCCACAGTTCTGCATCATTCAAAGTAACCACTTGGAATGTATGTGTCACTACATTAGACTCGTTAATCAACATCGGATACGGCACATTGGCATCGCCAGAAGTACGCAAGGTGCAAATGATATTGCCCGACGCGGTACTGAAATCCAAATCGAATGATCCCACACCTGCAGCATTTCCTACATCCTTGCTGGGATCATCAATCGTAGTGGTCAAGGTCTTTGTAGCAAAGTCGAAAGTCATTGTACCGGTAGAACCGCCTTGAGAAGCAATGGTAGTTGTCCACCACGAAGCGGTCTTGTCACCATAGTTACCATTACCCCACTGTTTACCATCCTCTGAGAACTTCCAAGTCTTTGTAGCGGTAGGCGCAGTTTCAGGATGCCAACCAGTCAACTGCGTGATAGCCGCAGGCAACTGCGTATAAACTTCTGCGCTGAAAGAGCCTAAGTTGTACGTTTTTGTGACACCGCCGGCCGTCAGGATTTCAACCGTGAAATCCATATCATCACCCAAAGCATAAGTAGTAATAGTGCCTACATTCGTATCCATGGTTGCCGTACCCCATCTAAAAGTACACAGCACAGGATTGGGATTAGAAACGACAGTAATCGTATTACCACCTTGACCGTCTTCAGACATAGCCTGTTCAAAAACAATCAAATCCTCATCAAAGTAAACACCAAAATACTGAGGGACATTACTGTTACCTTCTTGGATACACAGGCGGTTCTTAATAGCGTCTGTGATATAATCAATGGTATCCACCTGCACCGTCATGGCGCGCTCCACTATTTCGCTGCCATTAAATCCTCTGAATGTGATGTTTTGCTGGCCTAACTGTGTCACATAAACCTCACCCTCAGAGAATGAATTTACCACCTGGCCTTCAATCAACTGGGAAGTAACCCACTGAGAATTAATCTGAGACTTATTTTCCACTACGATTCTATTGCCATTCAATCCGTCGACCACCACAGGCGTTGCCGTCAGCTGGAGATCTTCGGCAGCAATCGTAGACCATTCAGAAGGCCCGTCAACTATACTCGGATCGCACGATGCAAACAACGCTCCCATTGAAAGCATCAGTGCATATAATGGTTTAAACTTCATAATTCTTGCGTTTTAATGTTACTAAATAATGATTACCAAGTGCCGTATTCACTGCTTGCATCCGTCCAGCCGGCATTCTGGGTCAACGTGCCGTTGCTCAACGATATTTCGCCTTCAGGAATCTTGAAGAAGCCTGCCGTGGCGTTATATCTGGCAGAATAACCGCCGTTGTGCGCATCATTGACAGAAGGTAATCCCAGTTCATAAACAGGCTGGTTCAACTGACGGTCAAGAGCCGCAGCTGCGATATGCCAACGACGGATATCATTCCATCGCACTCCTTCGAAAGCCAACTCCCAACGACGTTCGTTCTGAAGAGCTTCCAAGGAATAAGCGGCAATCGGTTGAAGTCCGACACGGGCACGCACACGGTTGATACCGGAAACATCTTCTTTCAATTCGGATTGCATCAACAAGACATCAGCAAAACGTATCAAAACGAGGTCGTGAATGCTGTTCAACTGGAAGTTTTCGGAACCCTGTGTCCAGCCGTCTGTGCCATACATCAGATTCTCAAAGCAGCATGTATAGGTACCGTCATCCTTGATAGCTGTGATAGGACTTTGTTTCTTATTGTAATAATCAGTCTCCTGAATAAAGTCAGCCCAACCACCACGTGTATAAGCCTGCAACTCGTTGACATCCTGAATGGAAGCATCGCGTCTCATATCGCTCGGTTCAGCAGCCTCCCAGTCAGTTACCAAATTGGGAGCCACCGGGCCGGCACCCCAACCTTGGCCGAAGGGGAAAGTATTCTCGTAGGCCTGACCGCCGCGCATACCGAAATGCAGGGCGTAGCCATTGGCATAACCAATCGTGGTCTGCCAGTCTGCCAATTTATTAAACTTGATGGCGAACATGGATTCCGGATTGACGGCATTGTCATCCTCTACCCACTTCAATCCTTGGCCGGCCGTGTACTCATAATCTTCCACCGTGAACCTATTCGTGTAAGCCCACAAATTACGGTAGTCGCTCTCTACCAACGAGTAACCGGAATTAGCCACACAGTCATCAATATAACCGATTACATCCTGCTTGGTCAGCGTAGTGCCATCGGGCAGGTCTACTGAAGTCAACGGGTTGTAATTGGTGCTGGTCAAGTCAGCCAAGGTCTCACCGTTGCAGTACATGCCGGTGTAGAACAACCAGGCACGACCCAACATGGCCTCGGCAGCATACTTATCCACATGGCCATTCGTACGGCGCTCTGCCGGCATCAAGTCTGAGGCATCCCGCAAATCTTGCAGGATTTGTCCCCAAGTGGCAGCAGCTGTTGTCGGGGCAATCAAATCGGAAGTTGGAGCCAAATACAAAGGCACCACGCCATACTGGGAGCACAATTCATAATAGAAGAAAGCTCGCATAAACTTAGCTTCGCCTTCGATGCTGTTCAATGTAGCTTCGTCTCCTTCTACGTTCGGGATGGCATTAATTACACGATTTGCACGGTCAATGCCTTCATATCTGTCAATCCAGAACTGGCGGGTCATGTCCTGCTGGTAGTTACACAGCAAGTCAACAGCCTGCATCAGTTTATCGTTCGCACCGCCACCGCCCAGGTTATCATCACTGGCCAACATGGAAATGTAGAAGAAAGACATTTGCGGATTAGCGTTCACTTTATTCAAGTTTTGGTAAACACCTACCAATGCCTGGTTGAGATCATCCGTTGTTGCAGGATAGTTCTCGGAAGTCATTTCGGTATAATTGACAGCATCCAATGTACACGAGGCAAGCCCCACCGTAGTCATCAATGCTGCACCCAGGAAATATTTTATCTTTTTCATTGTATGCTCCTATTTTAGAATTTAACATTAACACCCACCATGTACGTTCTGGGAGAAGGATAGTTACCTACATCCACGCCCGTTACCCAAGGTTCTGCGCTGTCCAGTGCCATACCGTTTTCAGGATCCATGCCTTTGTAGCCGGTGATGGTGAAGAGGTTTTGGGCAGCGAAGTAGACACGCAACTGATTGAAAGGTGCGCTCTTCCACAGTCTCTTGAAATCGTAACCGATGGTCAGGTTCTGCATACGGAAGTAACTTGCATCTTCCACATAAATATCAGAAATGTTCTGCCAGTTGGCACCCACGTTACCGGCGGTCAGACGCGGATACTTGTTGGAAGTGCCTTCACCGTGCCAGTAGTCATATACCTCAGTAGTGTAGTTTTCGAACTGACCGTCCGTGAACTTACGATAAGAACGAGCCACCTGCTGGCCAAATGCGCCGTAAGTCGTGATGTTCAAGTCGAAGCCCTTGTACTCGAAGTTCAGGCTGAGACCCATCGTGAAGTCAGGATGCGGGTCACCGAGGTTGGTCTTATCAGCCGTATTGATGACACCGTCGCCGTTCACATCGACAAACTTCAAGTCGCCCGGCTGAATGCTGGTGCCCTGCAAGGAGTTGGCAGCATTGCCACCGCAATTCTTGTCCAAATATGCCTGCACATCGGCCAGGTTTTGCATGACGCCTTCCGTCTTGTAACCATAGAAATAACCGATGGGGAAGCCCTCCTGCATGCGAGCCATGTAACCCGTGTTTTGGGAGAGGTTGTCGCTACCACCTTCGATATAGTGGTTTTCATTGTTCACCTCAGTCACTTCGTTCTTGTTGTGGGACATGTTCAGGTTCACACCATAAGAGAAGTCCTCGCCAATCTTGTCGTTCCAGTTGAGGGCAATTTCAATACCCGTATTCTTTACGGTACCGGCATTGGCAGTTCTTGTCGTAAAGCCGGTCGTGGCAGCCACCGGAACAGCAACCAACAGGTCTTTCGTCTTCTTCTGATACCAGTCGAACGTTAAGCCCAGTCTGCCGGCCAAGAAGCGTGCATCCAGACCGAAGTCCATCTGCTCGGAAGTCTCCCAAGTCAAGTCTTCATTAGCCAGACGGGTAGGATATCCACCCTGCGAACCACCATTCTTGTTATTGTCGAAAGAGTACATTCCGGAAGCACCAAATGTAAAAGTAGACAGATAGTTGAAAGCACCGATGCCTTCGTTACCGTTCTGTCCCCAGCTTGCACGGATCTTCAAGAAATCCAGCCAATTCTGCGTACCTTCCATGAAGGCCTCGTTGCTAACTACCCAACCTGCAGAGAAAGAGGGGAAGTAACCCCAACGACTACCCTTGGCGAAGTTGGAAGAACCGTCCGCACGCATGATAGCAGAGAACATGTATGTTTCCTTGAAGTTATAGTTGACACGACCGAAGTAAGACATCAAAGCGTGGTCGTCCGTCGGATAACCGGAAACAACGGCATCATTACGTCCCGTGGCATTGTCGAAATAAGCGTGGGCAAAATCACCGAAGATATTACCGGAAGCCTGGGCAGACATGTATTCACCCATATCGAAGCCTTCGCGAGAATACTCCGTACCTACCAAGATGTCGAAATCGTGCTTTTCTGCCACATTAAACTTGTAATTCAACGTATTGGTGGTAGCCCAGTTCCATCCCATCTGCATATTCTGATTAATCTGGTCGGTAGCTCTGTAGTTACCGGAATCGTTGATTTTGTATTCGGGCAGATAGGCTTTCCAGGAATTGGAATATTGCTTGTAGCTGACTTGGCCTCTATAAACCAGGCCCTTGATGGGCTGAATCTCCAAATAACCGACAGCGCTCAGGTTGAAGCTCTTGCTCTTGTTGTTACCGCCCTGGCTGTATACCATGTTCGCAATGGGGTTGCTGGAGTAGGAGTTGTAGTTGAACCAACCTTCTGTACCTGAATTTCTCAAATCGTCATACATGAAGTAATCGCCATTCTCATTGTAGATAGGAATCAACGGGTTGGCACGCAACATATTGGAGATATCGTTGGAGTATTGATTACCAATTTGGACACCCTTGTTTTGACGATGCTGGTAGTACACATTCTCACCCACCTTGATGATATCCATATCTCCCTTACGCCACAACACATGCTCGGAGTTCAAACGGAAGGTAAAGCGGCGGAAATTGGAAGTAGCAGGCTCACCCAATGTACCATCTTGATACTGATAGCCCAAGCCTGTGGAGAACTTGGAGAATTCAGAACCACCTGCGATGTTGAGGGCATGGTTCGTAACTACAGCGTTCTTGTTGCGAATGGCGTCCAGCCAGTTTGTACCGGGATTGCTACCGTTCTGATAAGCTTCCAGTAAATCGGCATCAATGAATCTGGACCAGTCGTAAGGAGAACCACCGCTGTTGAACACAACCATATCCATGACTTCCATATACTGTCTGGCATTCAGCAGTTCGGGCATACGATAGACATTCTGCCAACCGATATTACCGTCATAGCTGACAGAAATCTTGCCTTCCTTACCTTGCTTCGTGGTAATCAAGATAACGCCGTTGGCTGCACGTGCACCGTAGATGGCGCAGGAGGCAGCGTCCTTCAATACGTCGATACGTTCGATGTCGGCAGGGTTCAGCGAATTGATATCGCCACCGGCCACGCCGTCAATAACATAGATAGGAGCAGTATTGCCATTCGTACCGGCACCACGGATGTTTACCTTAAATCCATCACCCGGCTGACCGGAAATGGTAGCGATGTTCACACCGGGAGACTGGCTTTGCAGAGCGCCCAAGGCATTCGTGGTATTCAGTTTGGCCACATCGTCGCCCTTTACTTCTACCGTTGCACCGGTCACCAGTTTCTTCTTCTGGACACCGTAACCTACAACAACAACTTCTTCCAGCATTTCCGTGTCCTCGGACAAGGTCACTTCGTAGTGATTCTCCGCACCGATGACGATTTCCTGAGAGGTATAACCGATGTAGGAAATCACCAACGTGGCACCCGGCTCTACTTCGAGGGAGAAATTACCGTCAATGTCCGTGATGACACCTTTGGTTGTACCTTTAATCAAAATGTTGGCACCAATGACCGGTCCCATGGCATCGCGAATGACACCTGTGATTTTCTTGGCCTGCTGCACGGCCTCCACTACATCTACAGCAGATGCGGCGAACAGTTGCGGTGTGTAGCCCATAGAGAAGACTGAACATACACCGGCAAGCAGCATCGTCTTTCTAAAATTCAAATTCATACTTGTATTTTCCTTAGATTGATAATTGGGGGCCACAAACTGCATGTGCGACCCTTTACACTTGAGTTAGTAATTGATAGTTTGTTGTTACATGGCATTATTCCTTTCTCATAAGCAATCAGTTTTTAAAGGTTCTACATTATTTATTTCGCATTTTTTATTCATAAATCCGAGGGACAAAATTACAGGAATATTACATACGCAGATTACACTATTTTATCAAAAAACGATACTATCCCTATTTTTGATACATTTCATACCTTTATCCTGTCATATAACTTCTTGGGAACTCCTATTCTTTCAGCTCGGCACGCACGATATGTCCCCACTCTTTCACATCATCCTCTTGCCAGTTTCCTTCTGAGGAAGCCTTGGGAAAGAGCATGGAGCACGTCTCGTCTTTGTCCGAGATAGACCATGCCGCCCAACTGATGGCACGCTGGTCCATCCAGTCCACCCAACGCCCCCATTCTTCGGGATTGATAGGCCCGTCTCCGGAAGCCTCCATGCCTGCACATTCGGATACGAAGAGGGGCAAGCCTTTGCCAAGGGCATAGTCGGCACGGTCGCGCAACCATTGTCCATGGGTGGCGGCATAGAAGTGGAGGGTGTACATCAGGTTCTTCTGCCCCTTGATGGGGTCGTCGGCAGCGAGGTGGATGTCCTGGTCCCAATGGGGACAGCCCACAAGGATGACGGCATCCGGCTCGACGGCGCGTATGGCCTTGATGACTTCCTCGGAATAGGCTTTCACGGCTTCCCAAGAATCCTCGACGGGTTCGTTGAAGATTTCATAGATGACGTTGGGCACGCCCTTGTAGCGGGTGGCCATCTGCGTGAAGAAGCCCTTGGCCTCTTCGGTGCGGATGCCGTGGCTGTGCCAGTCGATGATGACGTAGGCGTCATGGGCAATGGCGGCATCCACCACAGTCTGCACACACTGCACGCCCAACTCGGGATTGTCAATGTAAGCGCCTTCCAGTTCCACGCCCATGGAGGCACGGAGCACTTGTGCGCCCCAGTCCTTGATGAGCCATTCGGCAGAAGAGGCATTGTAGAAGCGCGGCCAGAATTGGTGCCAGCCGTAGCTGACGCCATGGAGGACAACTGTGTCGCCCCGACTGTTCATCAACTGCGTACCGTTCACCACAAGAGCGGGCACGGCGGTGTCTTGCGCAGCAGCATCTTCCGTGACGGGCTGCTGCTTGGGTTTGCTGCTACACGCGGCGAGGAGGGCGGCGAGGCAGAAGGTGATAATGGTTGTTTGTTTCATAAATGATAATTTATCGGTGATGGCACGCAGATGACACTGATTAAGCAGATTTGCGCAGATTCTTTATTATCTGCCTATTAAAATCTGCGGTCATCTGTACTATCTGTGTCATCTGCGTGCCATAAATTCCTATTTACCGCTTAGTGCTTGCGTTCAAACTCCTGCATGCAGTCAACAAGTGCCTGCACGCTGCTGAGCGGCAGAGCATTGTAGCAGGATGCGCGGAAGCCGCCTACGCTGCGGTGTCCTTTGATACCCACCATGCCACGCTCGGTAGCGAAGGCCAGGAATTCAGCTTCCAACTCCTTGTATTCGGGTGCCATGACGAAGCAGATGTTCATGCGCGAACGGTCTTCCTCAACGGCCGTGCCTTGGAAGAGCTTGTTGCGGTCGATTTCGCCATAGAGCAACGATGCACGCTCTTCGGCGCGGCGCTGCATTTCAGGAATGCCTCCCTGCGCCTTAATCCAACGGAGCGTCTGCAAGGCGGCGTAGATGGGTACTACGGGCGGTGTGTTGAACATCGAGCCGGCATCCACGTGCGTCTTGTAGTTCAGCATCGTGGGGATGGTGCGGCTGACCTTGCCCAAGGCATCTTCCTTGACGATGACGAAGGTCACGCCGGAGGGAGCCAGGTTCTTCTGTGCGCCGCCATAGATGCAGATATACTTGGAGACATCCACGGGACGGGAGAAGATGTCGGATGACATGTCGCCCACCAAAGGCACGTTGACGTCGGGATCGGCCTTCAGTTCGGTGCCGAAGATGGTGTTGTTGGTCGTGATATGGAAGTAGTCCGCATCGGCGGGCACGGTATAATCTTTAGGAATGAAGGTGTAGTTGGCATCGGCCGATGAAGCCACCTCGACCACCTCGCCGAAACCTTTGGCTTCCTTGATGGCTTTCTTCGCCCAAGTGCCTGTGTTGAGGTAGGCAGCTTTGTGCTCCAGGAAGTTGTAGGGTACCATACAGAATTCCAAACTTGCTCCGCCGCCCAGGAAAAGGACGCTGTATCCGTCGGGAATCTGCAGCAACTCCTTGAACAAGGCGCGTGCTTCGTCCACCACGGGTTGGAAGTCCTTGGCACGGTGGCTGATTTCCATCAAGGAAAGGCCTGAGCCGTTGTAGTCAAGAATGGCTTGTGCTGTCTTCTCAATCACCTCGCGGGGCAGTATGGAAGGTCCCGCATTAAAGTTATGTTTCTGCATAGGTCAAATTGGTTTTAGTTTGACATTAGGTTCATTGTTTGTTGTCTTTCGACAGGGCGAAGTTACGGAATTATTTCATCAAACCAAACCTTTTCTGCTATTTTTTCACTGATACCCCCGATTTTCCTTTCGTTTTATTGTTGGATGGTCGTTTTTTGTTCCAATTTGTTATGCCGGGATGCCACCAGCCAAACACAGATGACAATCCGTAACATGCGGCACCCCTATAGGAGCAGACTATCAGATTAGCAGCATAAAAACTGCATATTTATCACTTTGCCTCCTCGATGAGCGTCCGCAACCCCTTGATTTTCTCCCCTTGCACCAATCGCAGCACTTGGCGAAGACGGTCGGCACGCACGGCAGCAAGGGAAAAACGGGGCAGCACATCCACGCGCCCCAGGTCGACGCGCCCCAAACCTCCCTGCTTGCAGAGGAAACCCACCACGTCGCCTTTGCTCAAGCGGTCGCGTTTTCCTTTACCTATATATAGAGTAGCCCATACGGGACGAGGTACGGGGGCAGGCTTCTCCGGCAGAGCAAAGACGGGTACATCGCCCTCCACATAGCCGGGCAACTTCTCTTCCGGGCCAAGGATGACATAGGCAGTACCCGTGGCCGTCCAACGGGCGGTGCGTCCGTTGCGGTGGGTGAAGGCATCAGCTTGAAGCGGCAGGTGATAGTGGATGACGGCTCCCACCCCTTCTATATCCAATCCGCGGGCGGCGAGGTCGGTGCAGACAAGAGCCACGGAGGTGCCGTTGCGGAATTTGTAGAGGGCACGTTCGCGGTCGTCCTGCTCCATGCCACCGTGGAAAGCAGCGCAGGGATAGCGTTCCTCCCTCAGGAAGCGGGCGATGCGCTCCACACTCTCGCGGTGATTGACAAAGACAAGCGAGGGAGTGTCACCCAGCGCACAGAGCAGTCGGAAGAGCGTTTCGAGTTTATCCTTGGCGGGCGATGCCACCTGGCAGAGGGCCAGCCGCTCTCCGTTTGTCCCCGTACCCAGGAAATCCAGACGGCAGACGTCCGCACCGTTCTTTGCCAAGGACAGGAAGTCGGGGATTTCCTCAGCATCCGTAGCGGAGAGGAGCACATGGCGCCGCACGGCAGGCATAGCGGAGATAAGTTCCTCCAGCTCATCGCGGAAGCCCAGTTCAAGGCATTTGTCGAACTCGTCGATGACAAGGGTGCGCACGCTGCCCGCGTCGAAATTCTGCTTGCGCAAGTGGTCGCAGAGGCGTCCGGGCGTGGCAATGACCAGGGCAGGATGCACATCGCGCAGCCGCCGATGTTCGTCCATCGTAGGGCGTCCGCCGTGCAGGCAGAGGGCGGGCGGCAAGGAACCGAGCGAACGGTAAACCTCGGCGGTCTGTTGTGCCAACTCACGCGTGGGGGTGACAATGACGGCTTGCACCTCAGCGCAATCCATTGTGAGTTCCTCCGCCAGAGGCAGCAAATAGGCCAAGGTCTTGCCTGTGCCCGTAGGCGAGAGCAGGACGAGGTCGTGCCCGTCCGTCCAAGCCTGATGAGCTGCCTGCTGCATTGAAGTGAGGGCGGAAAGTCCGAGGCGTTCGAGTGTCTGTTGGATGTCCATAATATACTATATAATAAGGTGTAAATGAAAAAATCTTCTTCTGATTCCTATCCTTCGCAAACCGCTACTTTCATAACCCCATCCGCCTTGCTCTCGAAGAGGTGGTAAGCCTCCTCAATCCGGCTCAGCGGATAGCGGTGCGTAATGAGCGGCGTGGTGTCAATCCGTCCTTCGGCTATCAGACGGAGAATCTCGGCGCAGTCGCATCCGTCCACGCCGCCGGTCTTGAAGGTGAGGTTCTTGCCATACATGTCGGGCAGCGGAAGCACCTGCGGACGGTCGTAGAGCGCCACCACCGTGACCGTCGCATTGGGGCGGGCACACTCCCACGCCAAGCGGAAAGTATCATCGGCTCCCGCCACTTCCAGCACCACATCGGCGCCGCCGTGATCGGAATGCGCGCGGACAAACCCTGCACAAGTCTCCGGCTCCGTCAGAAGGACATCGGGATAATGCGCTTGCACGAAGGCGCGACGTTCAGCCGATTTCTCACAAATGATGATGCGCTTGGGGTGCTTCAGCATCACACACAACAGGGTGCAGATGCCCGTGGGCCCGGCACCGATGATGAGCACGGTATCCTCCGGCGTAATGTCCGATATGCGTGCCGCCCAAAAGCCGGTGGCCAAGACATCGCCCACGAAGAGTGCCTGCTCGTCCGTCACGCCATCGGGGATGCGATCAAGTCCTTGGTCGGCATGGGGCACACGGACGTACTCCGCCTGCCCGCCGTCGATGCGGCAGCCCAACGCCCAGCCCCCGTCGGGGTCGGTGCAGTTGTTCACATAGCCATGCTTGCAGAAGAAACATTCGCCACAGAAGGTCTCCACGTTCACGGTGACGCGGTCGCCCGGACGGACATGGGTGACGGCACTCCCCACCTGCTCCACCACGCCCACCATCTCGTGGCCTACGGTGATGCCCGGCACGGCACGGGGCACGCTGCCATGCTTGATGTGCAGGTCGCTAGTGCAGATGCTGCCCAGGGTGACGCGGACGATGGCATCGCGCTCGTCCAGCAACACGGGCTTCGGCTTGTCCAATAGGCGGAACTCGCCTTGCTTGATATAGGTATATGCTAACATAAGTGATAGGGTATTTGTTACTATTATATAAAAGCCTTTTTTATCTGGTATAAAAGCTCTCTTAGTCCGATAAAAACAAGCCCCCAGACGCCACCAGGCATCCGGGGACAAGAGATAAGTCAGCGGACGTATCCGCTCCTTATTTCTTCTTATAATTATCCAATCCCGTCTCGAGGAAGTCCACATATTTGGCAATGTCCTCGTCGTAGGAATAAGACTTGTTCAGCGGGTTGCCCTCGTTGTCTATCAGGACGTAGAAGGGCTGTGCGTTGGCACCGAACTTGACGCGCTGCAGGTAGCTCCACTTGTCGCCCACCGTGCGGAGGATGCGCTCCTTGCCGTTCTCCATCACCTTGATGGGTTCGGGCAGGGGCGTCTTCTCGTCCACATAGAGCGTGATGAGGACATAGTCGTTGTTGATGAGGTCGCTCACCTTGGGATCTGTCCACACGGCCAACTCCATCTTGCGGCAATTGACGCATCCGTAGCCGGTGAAGTCCAACATCACGGGCTTGCCTTGCTGACGGGCATAGGCCATACCGGCATCATAATCCATATACTTGGCGTGCACCTCGTCGGCATAGAGGTTGAAGTCCTGCGTCTGCAAGGGCGGCGCAAAGGCGCTCACGGCTTTCAGCGGGGCACCCCAGAGGCCGGGCACCATATACACGGCAAACGCCAGCGAAGCCAGGGCCAGGAAGAAGCGCGGCACGCTGACTTTGGTCTCCTCGTCGTCGTGCGGGAACTTGATTTTGCCCAATAGGTAGAAACCCAGCAGCGCAAAGAGCACAATCCAAATGGCGAGGAAGGTCTCACGGTCGAGGATATGCCAGCCGTAGGCCAGATCGGCCACGGAGAGGAATTTCAACGCAAACGCCAGCTCGATGAAGCCCAACACCACCTTGATGACATTCATCCACCCGCCCGACTTCGGCATCGACTTCAACCAGGAGGGGAAAAGGGCGAACAGCGTGAAAGGCAACGCCAACGCCAGGGCAAAGCCGAACATGCCGATAGCCGGCCCCACGATGCTGCCCGTGGTGCTCACCTCCACCAGCAGGAAGCCGATGATGGGACCCGTGCACGAAAAGCTGACCAGCGAGAGCGTGAAGGCCATCAGGAAGATGCTGATAAGTCCCGTCGTCTGCTCAGCCTTGCTGTCCACCGCATTGCTCCACTTCGACGGCAGCGTAATCTCGAACGCGCCGAAGAACGAGGCGGCAAACACCACCAGCAGCAGGCAGAAGAAGATGTTGAACACGGCATTGGTGGAAAGCGCATTGAGCGCGCTGGCACCAAACAAGGCGGTGATAATCAGGCCCAACGCCACGTAGATAACGATGATGGCCGCGCCATACGTGCAGGCATCGCGGATGCCCTTCTTCTTATCTTTCGTGCGCTTCAGGAAGAAGCTGACCGTCATGGGGATGATGGGCCACACGCAAGGGGTGAACAACGCCAGCAGACCGCCCAGGAAGCCCATGCCGAAGACATAGAGCCAGGAGAGGTCACGCGGGGCGACGGTCTCGCCAAACGAATTGAGCTGGTCGATGACCGGCTTCCAATAGTCCGGCTGACCGGACACGGCGTTTGCAGGCACATTGGCAGCCTCTTCGCCAAGCTTTGTGTCCGCCTCCGCCAAGGATTGTGCGGGTGCACCCGCTCCCTCGCCCTGGAAGCTGAAAGGCACTTGCGTGGGAGGCAGGCAATTCTCGTCGTTGCAGGCACCATACTCCAAGTAGCCTTCTACGGCGTAGGCGCCGCCCGTCAGCTTGAGCTCCTGGACAAACTGCGCCGTTTTCTCAAAATA
The DNA here is from genome assembly GCA_019115825.1 of Candidatus Bacteroides pullicola. Taxonomy (GTDB): domain Bacteria; phylum Bacteroidota; class Bacteroidia; order Bacteroidales; family Bacteroidaceae; genus Bacteroides; species Bacteroides pullicola. The sequence continues at coordinate 37,489 of DXCV01000022.1, read as the reverse complement.
ACGCACCTGCATCTCGAACATCGGGTCGAAACCGGACACCTCCTTGCCCACGGGCTTCAACTTACCCACCGGCTCGGCACCCTGAATCTTATCCACATTGAAAGTAGCGGAGATAGGACCTCCGTCGCCCAAGTCCGTCGAATAGACGTGCCAACCCGGGTCGATGGTGCCCGTAAACACGATTTCCACTGTCTCGTCCGACACCTGTTTCCATTCGGTCTTGAAGGTGACGGGCTCTAATATCTGCGCCCGGGTTACTAAAGCCACCAAGAGCAGACAAAAAAAGAATACGGATTTCTTCATGTTCATTTCCATGTTTCTCGTCCGACATCAGATTTCATAATCCACGCATGCCCGGCTCTCGCGCACCTCGGCCAGCAAGGCACCGGCAGCCACATGGTCGGGATGCACGGCATAGGCCTTCACGTCTTCCAGCGTATCAAATTCGCTGTACAGGGCGATGCTCCACGTCTCGCCGGGATTGATGTTCAACCCGACTTCCACCTTGCGGATGAAGGGGATTCGGGCGGGCAAAGCCTCGATGGCCTGCTTGAAAGCGTGCATGGCTTCCAGCTTCTTCTCAGCCGGAGCCTCGTCTTTCAACTTGAATAATACGATGTGTTTTACCATACCTTTGATATTTATTTGATTTATTTTCTTGACGCTACCTATCCCCGCCGAGGCGGGTTTTCTATCAAGCTGCAAAAATACGGGTTTTACACGAAGTAAGAAAACATTTGCCGATAAATTGCGCCCGCTCAGAAGGGGTAGCCCACGGCAAAGTGGAAGGCAAAATCCCGCTTGAAGTTGGGGTGGGCTATGGGATAGCGCAGACGCCCGGTCTCATAGACAGGATTGATGGCCTTCATGCCCCCGTCGAAGCGCAACACGAAGAAATCCAAGTCCAGACGAAGCCCCACGCCGTAGGCCACGGCAATCTGCTTGTAGAACTTGTCGAACTCGAACTTCCCGCCGGGTTGCTCCTCATACTCGCGCAACGTCCAGATGTTGCCCGCATCGACGAAGACGGCACCGCGGAATTTCCAGAAAAGTCGCGTGCGGTATTCGATGCTCGCGTCCAGCTTGATGTCGCCCGACTGATTCAGGAAATTATTGTCGCCGGGGAAAGAGCCGGGACCCAAATCGCGCACCGACCATCCGCGGACGCTGTTCGCCCCGCCGGAGAAGTAGCGCTTCTCGAAGGGTACCACCGAAGCGTTGCCGTACGGGATGGCTATGCCCGCCCCCACATGGAAAGCCAGGGAATTGCGGCTGTCTATCACGATGTTCTTGGCAAAATCCGCATCAAACTTCAGGTATTGGGCAAAGGGGATGCCCAAGAGGGTATATTCTCCCGCCTCGTTCTTCCGCATCTTGGTGGCACGCGCCAAGGCGTAAAGCACATTGCCTGCCGACTCGAAGTTGAAGCGCACGGTGTACGAATTGCCCAGCGTGGCGTTGTTCATCAAGGCGCGCCCCGCACTGTTGTACGTGTAACTGTATCCTGTGCGTACGATGAAGCGGTCCTCGTAGTTATACTTCAAGATATAGTTCTGCTCCTGCTCAAGGTAGAGCTGACGGAAAGACTCGTCCATCCAAGGCATGTACAGGTAGTTGATGTCCAGCAAGTCGATGCGATGCTGGGCGCGGACGTGCTGCATGCCCCACTTGTAGCTCCACCCCGCCGAAGCCACGATACGCGTGAACTCCGGGCGCATCTGGTAGTTGTATTGAAGGCCGAACTCCGTAGTGGCGGATATGCGACGGGTGAAATTGCGGGAGAGGAAAGGGAAAAGAAAGCGCGGGAAGTTGATGGTAGCCTCTGCCCCCAGCTCGATATAGTTTTGGTTATAGCCCGTACCTTGCAGGCCGGACACCGCCTCGTAGGCGCCACGGAGCTTCAACATGAAGGCTTCCGAGCCGCGGAAAAGGTTGCGATGATTGTAAGACACCGAGCCGCCTGCCCCAAGGTCGCCAGCCGAATTGGTGCCGTCCACCTCGAACGACACCGACTGGGATTTGTTCTTGGTGAGCAACACGTAGGCACTCAGGGCAGTGCTGTCCTCCGCCTGCTCCAAGAATCGGATGTTGGTGTATTTCAACGCCTGCAGACGTCCGAAGTTGGTATAGGTGCGGCTCACGGCATTTTCATCATACAAATCCCCGGGAGCAAAATGCAGGTTGTTCACCAACACCTTGGGGCGCAGGTAAAGGCGGTCTTTGAAGTAAATGGGATAGGGGCCATAATGCACCGAGTCGTTCACCTGGATGCTGTTTTCCTCCGAACCCTGCATCATGTCATAGTCGGTGATGAAAGACACCTTGTCCACGCGGTATTGCCGGTGGGGCTGGGTCGAGTCGCCTTGGCGGAAAGGTGCCAAATGGAGGGTAAGATCCACCAGATACGTGTTGCGCACGGTGTCGGCCGTATAGGTGATGTAATCCTTGTTGAACTTATAATACCCTCGGCGCAAGAGGTCGGACGTGATGCGCTGGCGTTCGGCATCCAGCACGTTGACATCGAAGATCATCCCCTCCTTCAGCAGGGTAGCCGCCGAATCCTGGCGCATGTAATCCGCAATACGCTCATCCTGCACGTCCAGCTTCAACGTGTTCACCCGGTAAGGCTTCCCCGTCTGCACGCGATAGGCCAGCGTCATTTTCCGACCGGACACCTCGCGGACAGGCTCCACCGTGGCCCCCATATACCCCATGTTGCGCACGGCTTTGGTGATTTCCTCCGTTGTGCGCTCCGTCTCCTCATGGCTATAAATGACAGGGGCATCGCCCATCCGCCTGAGCACACGGTTAATCCACTTGGTAGAGTCGCGCCCCGACCAGTTGTAGACATAGAGTTGCGTCTTTATCAGGCTGAACCACTTGGAGTTGGGATGCTGGCGGACATACATCGAGAGTTGCGAGGGACGCACGTCCTTGTTGTCCGTCCGGATGTGCACATCGTCCAGCAAATACGAGCCCTCGGGCACGTACTTGGTGGTGGAGCATGCAGCCAGCCCCAAGGCCAAGGCGCAAAGCAGGACGATGCGGACGATATTCCTCATATTCTCTTTCTTCGATGAAGCAGATTGGTAACTGGTCACAAAGGTACGCTTTTCTCCCCAAAATCCCAACGCGGCATTTGCTAAAGGTTTCTTTCAGGTCTCTTTCTGGTCTCTTTCAAGTCTCTTTCAGGTCTCTTTTATGTCTCTTTCAAGGCTTATTGGGAAAAGAGACAGGAAAGGGCAGAGAAATGATGCTAAAATTTCCCTATATCGGCATATCTTCGTACCTTCGCACACGGATTCAAACCGATATATCAGTATGGGCAAAGGAGATACCAGTCGTCAGAAGATTCTCATGGAGGCATTCAGGCTATTCGCCACGATGCCCTACGACCGCGTGTCGTTCAGCGTCATGGAGAAAGAAATCGGAATCAGTCGCGGCTCCATGGTGTATTATTTCAAGAACAAGGAGGGACTGTTCAGCGAGGTGGTACGCACCTTCGTCTATGGAGCATCTTCCCTGAAAGCTGTGCCCGATGCCTACAAGTTGTCCCTCTGCTCGTTTTACACGTATTTCATCGAAACGCTGAAGCGTGAACAAGAACAGCTGTTCGCCATGGGTATTGTCAACATCAATGAGGCACTGATGCGCATCGAAAATTCAGCGTTGACCTATATACCGAATTTCAAGGAGCAAACCGCCCTATGGTATGCAGAAGAACTGCAAATTTGGAAATCGGTCATTGAAAAAGCAACGGCCACCGGAGAAATCAGAAACGGTTTGGATGCATCCACCCTCAGTTATCTTTACGAAGACGCCTATTTAGGCCGGGCGTTTCATGGCGTATTTACCAAAAGCGGATACGACATAGACAGGCTGAAACAAACGTATGACCAGCTCTATGCACTGCTGAAATGAATACTGAAACTCCCATTACTTTTTCAGGTAGAGTGAAAGCATGAATTCACGTCCACGGAGTTTGCTTGAACGCTCGTACTGTGATACGGTGCCGTATGAGGTATAGCTATATTCTTTTCGGTTGAACAGGTTGGTGACTGAAGCAGAAAGCTCGATACGTTTGCTTATGTTGAACGTCAGTTTGGTATCCAGCATAAACATTTCCTTGTAGCGTCCTTCCTCTATCTGATTACGGTAATATTCCCCTCCCGTCGTCCAGGTTATCAAAGAGCACGGTGTGAGCGTCACACTTCCTGAATAGATGTAATTGTTGGAACTACGACCCGGCATATCTGAAATTTTCAGCCAAGACTTGTCCCATGTAAACCGGAAATTCCAGTTCAGCCAGGTGGATAGGTTCCCGTTCAGGAAAGGCGACAACGAAAAGGAATCATGGCAGTAATCAGTGGAAATCCCTTGAGACAACAGATTATTTTCCATCCTGCTATAAATGCCTTTCACCCCTATGGCTCCCCGCATGAAGTCAAGGGTCTTACTCACGTTGAAAAATGCCATCGCGTTGCGCGAATCCGACGGTTGGGACTGATAGGAGTAGAAAACATAATCACCGACCACATCCTGCACCGTCCCAAATTTTGATTTATTCCATCCATAACTGCCCATGGCCATCACGAATATTCCGCTTGGGGCATTCCGATAGCTGTAGGAAGCAGAAAGGGATTGTCCGGACGAAGTGTAGTAGTCATCCACCCCGGCACTGAACGACCGGTAATCGGTAAGTATGAAAGAGTCATGGATATGGTGCAAGGATGCAGGAGAGCGTCGGGCACTGCCACGCAAGGTGAGCGACATTCGGGGCGTGATGCGGAACCTTGCCGCAAGCGAAGGTGACAGGAAGAACTCCGTGCGGTTGTCTATGCCTCCGGAAAAGAAATAAGAATACAGGTTGACTGGAAGGTTCAGAGTAAGTTCCAGTTTCTTGTACTTCCACTCGAATTTCGGAGAGGCGAAAACGCGCAAATAATCGGTAGTTAATGCTTCTGTCTCTGTTACATCCGTCCTGTCCACTCCAAACAGGTTGGTATCCAGATTTCTGAAATATCCAGACACACCGGCTTCAAGGGACAGAAGCACCTTATTGAATACAAAACCCAATGAAGCTCGCTCGTCCGTATAGAAGGCATGCTGCTTTATCTTTTGTCCGTAATCCTGCCCTTCGTGATTGACGGTCAGCTTCTCGGGCAGGGAGTTCCATTCATTGCGGCTGGTGAAGGTGACCAGCTTGTTGTTGCCGAAACGCTTGATGAGTTTCAACAGATTACTCACCGCATATTCCGGCATCCAGGCCGACTGGGCAGTGGGCAATGAACCTGTGGTGTTCAGTGTCAAATCATTCCATGAAAAGTCAGCCGACAAGGTATTGTTGAGGAAATAGGTCTTTTCATTGACTTCGTAAGAAAACTTCCCGGTCAGGGCATTGCGGTGCGATAGTGAGTTCTTGTCTTCAAGAATAATCTTGTCGCCTGATTCCAGGAAATAGGTCGTCGTACTTGCTCCTTGTGCAGAAACACGGTCATGGTTGTAGTCAATCTGGGCTTTGAACTCCCCTCCGTTTTTTGTTTTGAGGAGGTGGCTGGAAGATACCATCCACGAACGGTTGAAGTAGCTTCTGCGTCGTTGCAAGTTGGGAGTAGCCGGCGTGGACAAAGATATATACCCGTCCAATTCTTCATCCGATTTCTCAGAAGTAAAGTCCAAAAGCTCATCTGAAAGATTCAGCCCGGTGTTGTTTCCTTTAAACGTAGTTATCATCTGGTACTTTCCTGTGACCATCATGGTGAAGATGTCCCCTTGCCAGAGCGCACCTTGCGGCTGTTCAGACCAGCCGCCGCCCAATGTGCCGTGAACAAGAAAAGTCGCTTTCGCGCTGTTCTTCATCTTCAGATTGATGGCTGCCTGGTCTGAAAAACTCAGTCCACGTAACACCTGCATGGGCTGATGGTTTTCCATGACCTCCACGGCGCCGATGTCATCGTAAGCGATACCATTTGTCGCAATGCCGTATTTTCCGCCCAAGAGGTCGCTGCCCTCAATGTAGAACTTATTGATGTCTATTCCTTGATATTGAATTTTCCCGTTGTTGGCCACGTCAATGCCGGGCATACGTTTCAGCACATCACCTATGCTCCGGTCCTGTTTTTGGCAAAACTGCCCACGTTATAGGTTATCGTGTCCCCACTCTCCCGGATACGGTCGGCTTTGACGGTTACTTCCTTCAATTGGAAAGACCCTTCTTCCATCCTGATTACAAGAGGATTGCTATCAAGCGTCAAAGGGGCGGAATAGGTACGGTATCCCATTATGGTGACATGAATGGTAAGATTTTCTCTTGTTGAGGGCAGCATAATGGAGAACCGTCCATTGGCATCAGTCACTCCGTAGGCCAGCAACTTCCCTTCGGCATTTTTCAATAAGACATTGGCACCCGATATTGGAGATTGGTCGGAGGCTTGGATGACAGTGCCGGTCACGGGATTGGCCGCAAAGGAACCTACACTAATTGTTGCAACCAATAGTAATGCAAAAAGTAACTTCATAGCAAGATTAATATTTATCATTTCATTACAGCCAAACAAACTTGAAAACGAAGATATACTTACCTTGCCCATGCAGTATATCTCCTATGGCAACTTCAGTATATATGGAACTGCGGATGCAGTATATCTTCATTTTGAAAAGCGAGATATGGCTGATTATGGTCATTGATAATTCATCTTAAAATGAGCATAACAAACTCTGTCCCTGTCCACCCGACAAGATGTGAATCATTGAGAGCGGCAATGCCATACAAAGGGGTGAATCGACAGACATATTGGTTAACAATCTTGCCATTCCAGTCTATTTTATACAGGGTTGGTGATGCAGTCTGAGTCTCGTCATATTTACAAGACCAATGAAGAGCATATATATAATTCGGAGTATATGTCACATCTACCGTGTGTAATGTGTTCAACTCCTCAAAGTCGGCTTCGTTGAGAGTTACCGGATTGAAAGTGTCTTCGCCAATTCTCACAGATTTAACCAATTTACCATACGTATCGAAAATTTCCACTATTGGATGCAAGCGATAAGCAAATGCCATGCGATTGTATTTGCCTGAATAGACCATTTTACCCACATTGGCCATCCACGCAGTCAACGTAGGAGAAATTCTGATTTGATGGATGGTGTCCATTTTCGTAACAGTCATATCTACAGACAAGACATATTGCGAACCTCCTTTCGGCTCACGCCCGATAAGAACATATTTATTGGGCGAGATTGCGTATACATCCTGTGCATATTGTGACATTGGCATAGGAACCTTGGCACTAAACAGGCCAGTCTTTGTTCTTACCAAGACACTGTCATGCACCAAATTATAGATACCTCCATCGTCTTGACTTACAACGTGCATCTTGCCGTCAGCACCGACAAACGGGTATGGCATGTATGAAACATAGTAGCCGCCATCCCGTTTCCCGATTTCAGGACCGATGACAATCCTGCGGTTTTTCTTGTCAATCGTTGCACGCTGAAGGATACGTTGCCCAAATCCCTCTTCGCTTTCATACACAAAAAAGAGTGTGTCTGCCATAGCCTTCATCTCAACTATATGTCGGATTTTAGGTAGAGGCTGCCCCATACAGTCAAGTCGGACCGTATCAATGGAAGGTTGTGAGTTTACGCAACCTGCTGACACCAAGGCAAGAGCTATGAGATATAATGCCTTCATTTTTATTCTAATTCTAATGGTTTATAAGGTATTGATTGTCCTTCAACATCTGCGGAACTACGGAACTTGCCGTCAGCGCCTTTGATCATAATCCTTGCCCCTCCCATTCCGGCAGACAGGAACGAGTACGGAGACTGGTAGTAGCGGGCAATAGTTTTGTTTGCATCGTCTGGGGAACATTTCTTTTCATTGTCGTATTCATACTGTATGATGGGTGAAGATGAGCGTTCAAACCCTATGCACTCCCAGGAAAACTGCTTATCCGCATCTTGAATCCTCAAAATCAATCCTGGCAATCCTCCAAACTTATAGGGGCCATACGGCAATGGTATTTCAGTCGTGAACCATGCCGTATATGTACGACCGGCAAAGAGGGCGGTGGCCTTTTGACATTCATAACCCAAAATGGTATCGCTTTGCTCATTCATATAATTCCATGCCAAAGAAGGTGTGAAATCAGCATAACAAAGCGTCCCTATCTGGATTGGCAAGCGGTATTTTATAGCTGTATTTTTACTACGGACGTAGTTCGTAATTTCCATAGGCCAAGGATTGCCGGAAGCATTGGAATATATCTCCGCACCTTCACGCTCGCTTTCTGTCCTCAACGAATCAAAGTGAAACAGGATGTCACTGTAATCCTTTACCGTGTTTCGCCCTATCTGAACAATGCGCATATCTTCCTTGGTGTCTTTGTCGTCAGGATGATTCTTATACATAAGTTGATAGGTTACTTTGTACTTTGCCGTATCAATGGCTGTGCCTCTTTCCAACGATTGCGCAAACGGCACTTGCGCATTTGCGGAAACTGCTATAACCATAGCCCAAAACAGTATTATCTTCTTCATATTTTACTGGTTTTTAGAATATTCTACATCTTATTTTAAATAGCACGCTTTGAGGACGTATCCCATAGACTGAGCGTGACTCAGTGAGTGCGGCTTGACTTGAATAGAGATAGGTTTTGCGGTTCAGCAGGTTATCGCAGACAAGCGTGAAGCTGAAACGCTTGATAGAATAACGAGCCTCGGCATTAAGCAACACAAACGACTTGTCTCCATTATTGAAATTGTTGTAATAGTGGTACACTGAGGTCTTCAGCGTCACTCCGCCGGGTATTGTGAAATCGAGCGAGGCCTTGTTGGTTACTGTGCGCAGCCACGGCATCGAGTTATGTCCCTCTTGTCGGCTTGACGTTTGATAGTAGCAACCCTCCCATGATGCGGCAAGCCAATTGAATGGCGAAACACTTATGTCTGCATTTGCCTGAATTGAATTGCCTGTGTAGCGCACCACTTGATTTTGCACGAGCAAAGGGTTGTCATAGTAGGAGTATGACACCGAGGCTCCTATTTTAAGCCGTCGCCAGTCAAAGCCTTTGCTTGCATGGATTTTAGCCGAAAGCATATCTCCAGTTTCAGAAGTCTGCTGACTGATAGTGCGCTGGACTAAGCCGTCGTAATATGAACCGTAAAGTACTTCGGGCGATTGTCTTTGCCAACTCAAATCAATGCCGGCAAAACTCATGGAGAGGATATTTTTAAAACTGTATGACAGGCTGTTGTATAACGTTTTTCCTTCATACAGCCCTGCAACTTCATAAGCCGAAAGACAGCGGTAAGAAGTCAAGATGTAGTTTGAGTACAGGGATTCTATTGATGGCGTCATATAATTCAACGCAGACTTTACCGATAGATGGTGACTGGCATTGATATTGTAAGAGAGGTGGAAATCTGGCTCCACTCTAAACCGATTTTTATCCGTTACGACGCCCTCGCTACGATTGTCAAGGCTGAACCGCTTGTATTTTAGCGGCAGCATTAGCGAAACATGTAGTTTTCGGATGCTGTAAATTAATTCCGCACCTATCCCGGCATCAAGGCAATCAAGGGTAAGGTCGTTGCGGGAGTCGGCAAGTCTACTTTCCAACGAATTATGACTAAAGTTGGCAATCACGGTAGGATGCAACGAGAAGTTGCGATACTTGAACGCTGAGAGGAAAGCGAATCTGTTTTCAGTGGAGATATTGCGATAGTCTACGCTCTGACTAAGCATGTCACCTGCAAACAAATCGGGAAACAGATTTGGAAACACTGTAAGGCTGTGCGGCCGCTTTTCCACATTCAACAGCGAATACACCTCGAAACCCCGGTTGCCTGAATTACGATGCGTCATATGAAATTTGTTCAATAGGCGATAAGTGTCGGTGTTGCCAAACTGACTTATATTCTCGTCATCAGCAAATATGCGGCTGTCCGCATGGGTCTTGCTCCAATCTAACTTCATCTGCTCTTTCAGATAGCTCTGTTCGGAATTGTTCACGTATGTCAGATCGCCGTATGCCTTTTGCATACGTGCTATGCCAGTCATCTGTTCATCGACTGTGTTTTGCGAACCATCCGGCAATGTGTTGGAGATGGAAGAAAAACTATTGCGGTTGTCTCGGTCATTGAGATAAGCGACGTTTATGCCAAACTCACCAGACTTGCCCATACGATAAACATTGTTATATGTTGCGCTGTGTGAGCGGTTGAAATAGTAAAAACGTTTGTCTATACCCGGAGCAGACGGCATTGTGATGGAGGATATATTGTTGGTACGGGAGTAATCATTATCGAAAGAATACAGTTCTTGTGAAAGGTCCTCGCCGGTATTGTTGCCCTTATAAGTTACCAAAAATTGACTGTTGCGGCGAAAATACGTAGCAATGGCCGAATTGTTCCACTGAGCATCCTTGCCATATCCGCCGCCAAGGGTAGCTATAAGGTTGAATACGCCCTTAACCCCTTCTTTCAACCGAAGGTTTATCGAAGCTTGCTCTTCCGGACGAAGTCCTTCAAGGGCTTTGATGTCCTGATGGTTTTCCAAAACTTGTACGGTCGCAATACTTTGGGGATCAATATTGTTTGTAGCAATACCATAATGGCCTTTCATAAGATTAAGCCCCTCAATATAGAAGTTCTTTATGGGTTTGCCTTGATAGGACACCTGTCCGGCCTCAGATACGGTTATTCCAGGCATCTTGCGTAATATGTCAGCCACGGACTGGTCTGACTGTGAGAGGAAAGAAGCAACATTATAATTCAAAGTGTCGCCTTGCGAGTAGATTTTCTTCGCCTTGACAACGACCTCCTTTAATCCAATCACCCGTTCTTCCACGATAATATCATATACTCCCGATCGATTGGGGATGGTGATGGCAGTCGGCGAAATTTCCATGCTTGAAGCCTTCAAGATAAGGCTGTCGCAGTCACTATGGACGTTCAACCGAAAATTCCCGTTTTCTGCCGTAAAAGTCGAACCGAGAATCATTTTCGGTGAAGTAACCGGAGAAACGATAACACTGGCAAAACCAATGCCTTGACCGCTCTGCAACTTAACAAAGCCGTGAATATCCGTCTGCGACATAGCAAAATCAGATACAAAGGAGCAAAGTAACAATATGTACAAGCGACGCCACATAATTCGTTGACAGATATTTTCACTCATGCGGATAATCCCTCTCTTCATAATCGTAAGATGCCCTTTCAGTGTTCCCTTGCGCACCATTGCCATACAAGGCACTCATTTTGAATGCAAAATTACCCATGATGTATTCTTTATACATCTTTTGGAGATATTCCTGTCTGGACTTTAGCACATAAGGTTTGTTTCTGACATATAGCCTTATGCCCACGGGAGAAAGTTTTTTGGTGTACAGTCCGACCGCCTTGTAGGCATAATGCTTTTTACTATCCCATGCTTCCAAGACAAGACCGGGTAGGCCGAATAGTTTCCAAGGTCCTTCATTGATGGGAATGTCGGTTGAAAACCAGGCATACCATGTGCGTCCCCTAAAATCGCATGAGGCAAGCTGACAGCTATACCCCATGACCTCTTTCGTTTCCGACTGGATTTGCCATGTCGGCATTTCTGTGGATTCCTTGTACGAATAGGCATCTCCTGCAATTTTTCGATAAACCATCGTTTCTCCATCGTTGATATTGCGAAAAAGGTATTCACGCTCCATACCTCCAAGCGGCTTGTATTCTGACTGTCCGGGTGGATTCATTTCCCGGTGGAGTTTCTCGTAAAGTGCATAATCCGTCTGTAATAGTGAATCTGCCCACATCATTTTAGTTGGGTAAAACATAGCTGAAGTTTTACCAATCCTCAAAGTCATAGGGTCGGTATAACTTCGGTTTTCCAAAGTGTCCGCCACCCAAGTTTTAATATAGTGGACTTCTAAAATGGCGGGTTCCTTGTCTTTGATGATTTGTGCTGTCACGTTCAATGTCAGCAATGACAACAGGCATAAACTAAGGCATCTCATCGTCATATAGGGTTTATCGTTTGAAATCCGGTTCCAATCCATCCAGGTAGCGGGTATCCCTACCCTCCGGGGCATTTGTCCCAATGATCGCATTAGAAATCCGCGGAAGGTTTTTCAGGTATTGATAATCCCTCTTCAGGAAAGAAATCCGGTCTGTCCGTTTCCCCTTGCCCAGCCAATCCTTTTGGGGCTTTGAATGGGCTGCCAACCCTATCAGGCGGAAGGAAAACAGATGATCCTTGTCGTATGCTTCGAGGATAAGGCCGGGAAGGCCGCAGAACTGCCAAGGCCCGTCACTGAAAGGAATATCGGGCGAGAACCAGACGATCCATTCTCTGCCATGATACGTGCAAGTCGCCTGGTATGCCTCGAAGCCGCTGACAGTCTTGGTTGAATCGCACAACTGCCAATGGAACTCGCTCTTGAAGGTGTCATATTCATAAACATTCCCATCGATAACATCCTTAATATGTATAGTATCGGAAGCAGGATACTTGGTAATCAGAAAGGTGCTGCGCTTGTGCGGAAAGGAAATGGCGTTGGTTCCCTCTTTTGCCAGGGCGGCAGTGAACAGTTTTCTCCAAACGGCATCCCCGCCGGGCGTGGCGTGCAGGGAGTCCGTCTCCCACGTGTACTGGCTGAAACAGAACGAATGACCGTCGCATAACTCCAAGTTAAGGATGTCTTCCCCCCGGATGGAACGGATGCTGTCTTTCGTATATTCGAACGCATAGACAGCCCTGAAGTCCGCAGCGGCGGCAGTGCCACCAATAAAGGCCATGCCCATCCAGAGAAGCCACAAGATTCTCGATTTCATAGTCTAACACATTATAAACGTAGCCCTACTTCTTATACGCTTTTCGGTTGCGCGCCTTTGATGCAGGTGGGTCTGCCGATGTTTCCAACAAGTTGCCTAGGGAACATCCATGAAGGATTCGAGTGCAAAGGTAGTCATTTGTTTTTATAATACACGTTATATTCCAAATAAAATCTTATAAGCCTTCTCAATATCATCTATCATGAGATATTCAAATATAAAAATAGTATCCTGATATTTTTATAACATATATTCTATAATTACCAAACGATGTTTGCTTGGTGTTTTCCCCTCCACTATCCCTCCATAGTTACTCCTATGTTACTCCTATTATACTCCTATATTAGTCCTATTCGGAATAGGAGAAATAGCGAATCAATAAGGGTCATGCTTAAGGCCGGAAAGAGAAGAGATTGAACGTTGAGTAATCGGTACGCTTGCAAATAATGCCTCAATCATACTGATAGAACCATAAATAAGCCCTATCTTTGCGCGGAAATTCATTTTTTGCACAACTACAATGGAACGAGCATCCACCTTTATTGAATATATCGAGCAGAGCATCATACAGAATTGGGACCTCAACGCCCTGACCGACTACAAGGGCATCACCCTGCAGTACAAGGACGTGGCACGAAAGATAGCCAAGTTCCACATCGTCTTGGAGAGTGCCGGCATACGACCGGGCGACAAGATTGCCGTGTGCGGACGCAACAGTGCCCACTGGGGAGTGACCTTCATGGCCACGGTGACCTACGGCGCAGTCATCGTCCCAATCCTGCATGAGTTCAAGGCAGACAACATCCACCACATCGTCAACCACTCCGAAGCGAAGCTGCTTTTTGTTGGCGCCCGTGCCTGGGAAGCCTTGGACGAGGCAGCCATGCCCCACCTCGAAGGCATCGTCTTGCTGGAGGATTTCACCCCCGTGGTGTGCCGCAACGACGCGCTGATGGAAGCCTTCGAGCACCGCAACGCCCGCTATGGTGCCCGTTACCCCAAGAATTTCCGCCCCGAACATATCCATTACCGCCGCGAAGCTTCGCCGGACGAGTTGGCAATCATCAACTACACTTCGGGCACCACGGGCTACTCCAAAGGCGTCATGCTGCCTTACCGGAGCTTGTGGAGCAACGTGGACTATTGCCGCGAGATGCTGCGCGTGAATCCGGGAGACCATATTGTGTCGATGCTGCCCTTGGGTCATGTGTTCGGCATGGTATATGACTTCCTCTACGGTTTCGCAGCCGGGGCGCATCTGTACTTCCTGACACGGATGCCCTCACCCAAAATCATCGCCCAATCCTTTGCAGAGATTCGCCCGAAAGTCATCTCGTGCGTGCCGCTCATCGTGGAGAAAATCATCAAGAAGAACATCCTGCCCCGCGTGGACAACACCATAGGCAAGTTGCTGCTGCGCGTGCCCATCGTGAACGACAAAATCAAAGCCGCGGCACGCAAGGAGGCCATGGAAATCTTCGGTGGTCAGTTCGACGAAATCATCATCGGCGGCGCCCCGTTCAATGCGGACGTGGAACGTTTCGTCAAGCAGATAGGTTTCCCCTACACCATCGCCTACGGCATGACGGAGTGCGGACCCATCATCTGCTCCAACCGTTGGGAGACTTTGAAGCTCGCCTCATGCGGACGGGCTGCCGCACGGATGGAAGTGAAGATTGACTCGCCCGACCCGGAAAACATAGCCGGTGAAATCATCTGCCGCGGCACGAACACCATGTTGGGTTACTACAAAAACCCGGAAGCAACGGCACAAATCATCGACGTCAACGGCTGGCTTCACACGGGCGACCTCGGCACGATGGACGCAGACGGCTACGTCACCGTGCGTGGCCGAAGCAAAAATATGCTCTTGACATCCTCCGGGCAAAACATCTATCCGGAAGAGATTGAAAGCAAGCTGAACAATATGCCCTACGTATCCGAATCGCTCATTGTCCTGCAAAACGAAAAGCTGGTGGCCCTCATCTACCCGGACTTCGACGAAGCTTTCGCCCAAGGTCTGAAACCGGAAGATGTGGAAAAAGCCATGGAAGCCAACCGGGTAGAACTCAACCAGCTACTCCCTCCTTACTCGCAGATTTCCAAAGTGAAAATCCACTTCGAGGAGTTCGAAAAGACGGCCAAGAAGAGCATCAAGAGATTCATGTACCAAGAAGCCAAAGGGTAATAGGGGATATTGAAAAAAATCCGGCATAAATCATTGATTCATGCCGGATTATCGTTGCACGGGAAGAGAGGATCGAACTCCCGACACTCGGTTTTGGAGACCGATGCTCTACCAACTGAGCTATTCCCGTGTTTGCGGCTGCAAAGGTAATGCAAAGTTTTAAATCTGCAAGGGTTTTCGTTACTTTTTTACCGGATTTTCCTCCATGAAACCCACAACAGAGACGGAAATCCGCATGATTTCGCGTAACTTTGCACACACATAACCCACAGAAAAGATTGATTATGAGCACTGAACTTCACCCATTGAAGCCCTTCCTGCCCAAGGAAGCCAAGATTTTGATATTGGGCAGTTTTCCGCCTCCCAGAAAAAGGTGGTGCATGGAATTCTTTTACCCCAATTGGGGAAATGATTTCTGGAGGATTTGGGGATACATCGCCCACGGGGACAAGAATTATTTCGTCATACCGGACGAAAAGCGGTTTGACAAAACGAAAATAGAAGACTTCTGCCGCGCACAGGGCATCGCCCTCTATGATACGGCGAAAGAGGTTATCCGATTGAAAAACAACGCTTCGGACAACTTCCTGCAAATAGTCCGTCCTACCGACATTGCCCGGTTGTTGGAGCAACTGCCCGAATGCCATACCCTTGTGGCCACCGGACAGAAATCGGCAGAAACCCTGCAAGCCACTATCGGTTGTCCCGCATTGTCTGTCGGCGAAGCCATCGAAACCACATACTTGGGAAGGGACATCAAGGTCTGGCGGATGCCCTCGTCCTCACGCGCCTATCCGCGCCCGATAGAGTGGAAAGCAGAATACTACAAGAAAATAGTAGAATAAAAAAAGCGCCATAAAGACGCTATAAAAACGGAAGAAGCCAACCGGTCCCTTTGGGAGTCAGTTGGCTTCCTGCCAATAAGAATTATTTTTTATCCTTTCCGTCGTCTTCTTCCTTCTTGTGCCGAGGTTCGTTCTTGGCAAGCATAATGACATTGTAGGCATATTCGGACATCCATTGCTCGGAATATCCCAAACGTTCTTTGTATTGGCGGACGGCCATGGCGGTCTTGTGCACATCGTCCTTCTTCCACACCGTCTTGGTGCAGACATCGTGCATGGTCTTCTCCACCATGGTGCGCAAAGCTCCCTTGAAGATGGAGGGAAGGCGGAACTTCCACTGCATCAAAGTGCCTATAAGCATAATCAAATCGTTCGAGAAACCTTGGTAGAGGTACAAGTAGGACTGCACCTCGTTTTGCGTGCGGCAATGTTTCTTCACCGAGGCATCAATTTCCTTGAAGAAATTCTCGCTGATACCATAATCCTGCATCAGCATCTTGCGCGAGGCGGACTTTTCCGCCAAGCCGAGACGACCGCCTTGGGTGGGAACCTTGAACAGACGTTTGAAGTTGGCCACATCCGGAATGAAACGGATATTGGTGATGCCCAGGTTGACCGCTATTACCGACTGGAAATACACACGCGTCAAGGAAATGAAATCCTCCACACCTTTGGGCGAAACTTGTTGCTTGTCTTTGTTGAACAATCTGGCTATTATACCCATATCAATATAAACTACTTATTAATAAATCCCATGCCAGACAACTTGCCCGGCTATTTGCCTGCAAAAATAAATCATTTTTTGCAATCTTCCACCACAGACAGCCTAACTTTTCAGTCGGAAATGAAACTTATGCCCTTCAAACACCGGCTCCACGATGTCATAACGTATCAATTTGGCCAATAAATGCTCGGCTGCCCGGCGTGAAATGCACGCCATACGACAATACTTATTCAAAGACAGACTCTCATTTTCCTCCAGCAAACGGAGTAAAAGCTGCTCGCGTCCGGTGTACGCCATCAACTCTCCGCTGGGATTGTCGCTTTGCTGCCATACACGAAGATGCACAGGGGTGGCCAGAATATTCTCGTCGGCAATACGCAGATAAGCCAAATTCCTGCCGGATTCATCCTTGGCATATACGGGCTTATGGACACTCTCAGGTATAGTCACCACGAGCACACAGCGTCCCTCCACCATAAAGGCTTGCATTTCGCAATCCACCTGCGGCGTGCAATACAGCCGGGCAGCGGCTTCCACCATATACCGCTCTTCCTCGGAACGGACACCGGCAATCTTCCCATTGTCCTTCACTCCGACAAGCAGCCTCCCGCCATCAGTGTTGGCAAAAGCCGAAAGCGTCTTGGCAATCTTACGCGCATCGGAAATCTCGAATTTGAAATCCTGCTGCTGATGCTCGCCCTCAGCTATAAGCGAGTGAATATAATCCGTATCCGTCATCCTTTTCATGCCGCAAAAGTAGGCAAAAAACACCGAAAGGGCATCTGCTATCAAAAAAAACATCACCATCCGACAAAAAAACATCATTTTTCTCCATTTATTCCAAGAAAGAATGTATTTTTGCCCTGCATTATAAAACGAAGTAACACAAAAGGATTATGAAAGAACTGATTGAAAAACTTGCAGCATTATATGCTGAATTTGAAAAAGATGCCAAAGCTCAATTGGAAAACGGCAACAAAGCTGCCGGTACCCGCGCCCGCAAGAGCTCGCTGGAAATCGAAAAAACGATGAAAGAATTCCGCAAGGCATCTTTGGAAGCGTCCAAACAATAAAGAACGCCCCCGAAAACACATTTATGTATAAAAAAGGCTGCCTGGACAAGGTAGTCTTTTTTTGTGCAAAAAGTCGGCCGGAAAAATTGTCAGTTGCTAGAAAATCATTATCTTTGCAGACGGTTCGGTTAAGACACTGAAACTTACATTCATTAATTATATTAGCTAATTAATAGAGCTGATTATGACTTATTCACACGAAGTTGAACACATGTGTGTTGTAAAGAAAGGTCCCAACCACGGACCGGCTCCCATCCCCGAAGAAGGCAAGTGGGTGAAAGCAAAAGAAATCGTAGACATCTCCGGCTTGACCCACGGTGTGGGTTGGTGCGCTCCCCAACAGGGCGCCTGCAAGCTGACACTGAACGTTAAGAACGGTGTCATTCAGGAATGTCTGGTTGAAACGCTGGGTTGCTCCGGTATGACCCACTCTGCCGCCATGGCTTCTGAAATTCTGCCGGGCAAGACCATCCTCGAAGCCCTGAACACGGACCTCGTTTGCGATGCCATCAACACGGCCATGCGCGAACTGTTCCTGCAAATCGTCTACGGACGCACACAGTCCGCATTCTCTGAAGGCGGTCTGATGATTGGTGCCGGCTTGGAAGACCTGGGCAAGGGATTGCGTAGCCAGACGGGTACCCTCTTCGGCACATTGGCCAAAGGCCCGCGCTACCTGGAGCTGACCGAAGGCTACATTACCCGCATGGCCCTCGATGCAGACGACCAAGTCATCGGCTATGAATACGTCCACATGGGCAAGTTCATGGAGCAAGTGAAGAACGGCAAAGACGCCAACGAAGCCCTGAAGGCTGTCACCGGCACGTACGGTCGCTTCAAACCCGAACAGGGCGCAGTTAAATACATTGACCCACGTAAAGAATAATGAAGGAGGACACAGACAATGATTAGACCCGTACAATTTGAAAGCCAAGACCGCCGTATCAAGCAAATTCTTGCCGCACTGAACGAATACGGCATCAAAGACATCGAAGAGGCCAACGCCATCTGTGACGCCGCCGGTATCGACCCGTACCTGACCTGCCAAGAGACGCAGGGCATCTGCTTCGAGAATGCCAAGTGGGCCTACGTAGTAGGTTGCGCCATTGCTCTGAAGAAAGGCTGCAAGAACGCCGCCGACGCTGCCGAAGCTATCGGCATCGGCCTGCAAGCCTTCTGTATCCCCGGATCCGTGGCAGACGACCGCAAAGTTGGTCTGGGACACGGCAACCTAGCTGCCCGTCTGCTCCGCGACGAGACACAGTGTTTTGCTTTCCTGGCAGGCCACGAGTCTTTCGCAGCAGCTGAAGGCGCTATCAAGATTGCCGAAATGGCCAACAAGGTGCGCAAGAATCCTCTGCGTTGTATCTTGAATGGTCTGGGCAAGGACGCTGCCATGATTATCAGCCGCATCAACGGCTTCACGTATGTGCAGACCCAGTTCGACTACTACACGGGCAAGCTGGAGGTAGTGAAAGAGACTCCGTACTCTGATGGTCCCCGCGCTAAGGTGAAATGCTATGGTGCAGACGATGTACGCGAAGGCGTTGCCATCATGTGGCATGAGAACGTGGACGTATCCATCACGGGTAACTCCACGAACCCCACGCGCTTCCAACACCCCGTTGCAGGTACTTATAAGAAAGAACGCGTATTGGCCGGTAAGCCTTACTTCTCCGTAGCATCCGGTGGTGGCACGGGTCGCACATTGCACCCGGACAACATGGCCGCTGGTCCTGCTTCCTATGGTATGACCGATACTATGGGTCGTATGCACAGCGACGCCCAGTTCGCCGGTTCTTCTTCTGTGCCCGCCCACGTGGAAATGATGGGCTTCCTGGGCATCGGCAACAACCCGATGGTAGGTTGCACCGTGGCTTGCGCTGTAAACGTGGCTTTGGCTCTGAACAAGTAATCCAAATTACTGATTATAATCGAGTAGGAGGAAAACGAAGTAGTTTTCTTCCTACTTTTGTTTTCCTCCCTCTCATGCCTACCGCACGCACCGTTCGGCATACGGCGGTTACCCAAGAAAACGCTTACTTGCGGAAAGGCGGCTTCACGACCTGCGCTTTCAGCTTGCGCCCACGCATATCTATGCAGATTTCGGTGCCCGGCTTGGCATACTCCGGCTTAACATAGCCCATGCCGATGCCAATCTTACGCATGGGCGACATGGTGCCCGAGGTCACCGAGCCGATAGGTTCGCCTTCGGCATTATACAACTGGTAGCCGTGACGGGGAATGCCGCGGTCAATCATTTCAAAACCTACCAGCTTGCGGGTCACGCCTTCCTTCTTCTGCTTCTCCAACTGGGTGCGGTTGATGAAGTCCTTGCCTTCCACGAATTTGGTAATCCAACCCAAACCGGCCTCGATGGGCGAGGTGGTATCGTCCAAATCGTTGCCATACAGGCAGAAGCCCATCTCCAGGCGGAGCGTGTCGCGCGCGCCCAATCCGACAGGCTTGATGCCAAACTCTGCACCGGCCTCGAAGACGGCATCCCAAATCTTCATGGCTGCCTCCGGATAGAAATAAAGCTCAAAGCCACCGGCACCGGTATAACCGGTATTGGAAATGATTACATCCGGCTCGCCGGCAAACTCGCCATGCGTGAAGTGATAGTAAGGAATGGCGGACAAATCTATGGGGGTCAGTTTCTGTAGAGCCTGGATAGCCTTGGGACCTTGCACGGCCAACTGCGCCATGCGGTCAGAGGCATTTTCCAGCTCGGCTCCTTCCGTGTTGTGCGAGACACACCAGTTCCAGTCCTTCTCTATGTTGGCGGCATTGACCACCAGGAGGTACTTTTCGGGTTCATACTGATAGACGAGCAGGTCGTCCACGATGCCTCCCGTCTCATTGGGGAAACACGTGTACTGCACCTTGCCGGGCACCAAGGCCGACACGTCATTGGAAGTGACCTTTTGCAGGAAAGGCAACGCTTTCGGGCCTTTCACCCAAAACTCGCCCATGTGGGACACATCGAACACGCCCACGGCTTGGCATACGGTCAAGTGTTCATCTATGATGCCGGAATATTCAATAGGCATATTGTAGCCGGCAAACTCGTGCATCTTTGCGCCTAAGGCAATATGCTTTTCAGTAAACGGAGTTGTCTTCATGATAATATATTTTTGGGGTAAATAATCTGCTATTTATGGGTAGCCGCCAGTTCTGCAATCTTGACGATGACATTCATGGCCTTCTCCATGCTCTGGATGGGCACAAATTCATACCGTCCGTGGAAATTCAGTCCTCCGGCAAAGATGTTGGGGCAAGGCAATCCCTTGAACGACAACTGTGCCCCGTCCGTCCCTCCGCGGATGGCACGCACGCGCGGCTCGACGCCTGCTTCCTTCATGGCCGCAAAAGCAATGTCGATGACGTGCATCACCGGCTCTATCTGCTCGCGCATGTTGTAGTACTGGTCATGCAGCTCCAACACGACGGTGCCCTCGCCATACTCGGCATTGAAGAAGTCCGTCAGACGCTGCATAGTGGCCTTGCGCTCCTCGAAGCGGGCACGGTCATGGTCGCGGATAATATAAGAAACATTGGTTTGCTCCACTGTGCCGTTCACCCCAATCAGGTGATAGAAGCCTTCGTAAGCCTCAGTATGCTCGGGAGTCTCGCTATCCGGCAAGAGAGCCATGAAGCGGTTGGCCACGCGGATGGAGTTAATCATCTTGTTCTTGGCATAACCCGGATGCACGTTGCGTCCCTTGAAGGTCAGTTTGGCCGAAGCGGCATTGAAATTCTCGAACTCCAACTCCCCTACTTCACCGCCATCCATGGTGTATGCCCAATCACAACCGAACTTCTCCACATCGAACTTGTGCGCGCCCAATCCGATTTCTTCATCGGGATTGAAACCGATGCGAATCTTGCCATGCTTGATTTCCGGATGCTGCTGCAGATAGACGATGGCAGAAACAATCTCGGCAATGCCAGCCTTATCGTCCGCACCCAACAGGGTCCTTCCGTCAGTCACAATCAAATCCTCGCCCTTGTGCTCCAGCAATTCGGGAAACTGGGCGGGAGAAAGCACGATGTTCTCTTCCGGACAAAGCACGATGTCCTTCCCGTCATAGTTCTCCACGATGCGGGGAGCCACATCCTTCCCACTCATGTCCGGGCTGGTATCCATGTGGGCAATGAACCCCACCACAGGCACCGCCTCGTCCGTATTGGCCGGAAGCGTGGCGTAAAGATAGCCGTTATCGTCCAAGGACACCTCTTGCAAGCCCAAGGACTCCAATTCCTCTTTCAAGTATTTTGCAAACACCATTTGCCCCGGTGTGCTGGGGGTCACATTCGTTTCCTCGCTTGATTGCGTATCGAAACTGACGTACTTCAAAAATCGTTCTATCAGTGTCATATATGCTAAATGATAATTTCCATTTTCCGCTGTAAAATTAAGAAAAGGGGCGCGAATTGCCAAGCAATCCACGCCCCTTTTCACGTATATTTTCATCATTTTGTCATCAAAAGCACCCCGTACCGTCGAAACAATGCGTGCAAAGCTTGCATTTGGGCAGTCCGATGGACTCTACCAATGTTTCTACAGTATTGAATTTCAAAGAATTCAATCCGAATCTCTCACGAATGATTTCCACCATCTTCTCATATTCAGGCGAACCGGTCGTTGCATATTTCTCCAGGTTCTTGTTCTCATCGCCTTCCAGTTCCTTGATGATGCGGCGGGTTATCAGCTCAAGGTTGCTGCGCGATGCGGTGAAACCGATGAAAGGACAGGCATAAATCAACGGCGGACAAGCGATGCGGATATGCACCTCCTTGGCTCCGCAGTCGAAGAGCACCTTCACATTGTCGCGCAGCTGGGTGCCACGCACAATCGAGTCATCGCAAAACAGCACCCGCTTGTCGCGCAACATGGCCTGATTGGGTATCAGTTTCATCTTGGCCACTAGATTACGCAGTTCTTGACGGCTGGGCGTGAAGCTGCGCGGCCAGGTGGGCGTATATTTGGCTATGGCACGATGATAAGGCACCCCTTTGCCTTCAGCATATCCTAACGCCATGCCCACGCCCGAATCGGGTATGCCACAGGCACAATCCACCTCCGACTGGTCGGTCTGTCCCATCTTCAAGCCGGAGAGGAAACGGACTTCCTCCACGTTGCGGCCTTCGTAGCAAGAAGTGGGGAAGCCATAGTACACCCACAAGAAAGAGCAAATCTGCATCTTGTCGTTCGGCTTACGCATCTGCTCGATGCCGTCGGCAC
This sequence comes from Candidatus Bacteroides pullicola, assembly GCA_019115825.1. Taxonomy (GTDB): domain Bacteria; phylum Bacteroidota; class Bacteroidia; order Bacteroidales; family Bacteroidaceae; genus Bacteroides; species Bacteroides pullicola. Next base: position 14,586 of record DXCV01000022.1, on the reverse strand, counting down.
GCAAGCGCACGATTTCACCCGGACCCAGGTAACTGTCTATCTGATAATCCAAGTTGGGAAAACTGCTCGACTCGCTGCTTGCGGCGTAGGCTCCTTCCTTGCGCCCTATTACTATAGGTGTGCGCCCCCACTTGTCGCGGGCAGCTATGATACCATCTTCCGTCAGCAAAAGCATGGAGCATGACCCTTTGATGCGGTTGTAGACATTCTCTATGCCTTCCACGAAAGTCTTGCCTTGAATAATGAGCAGGGCGATAAGTTCAGTTTGATTAGTCTTGCCGGAACTCAACTCGGCGAAGTGCATGTTTTGAGCGAGCAATTCGCCCTCCAGCTCTTGGATGTTCTGAATCTTGGCTACGGTCACGATGGCGAAACGCCCGAGGTGGGAATTGATGATGATGGGTTGCGCGTCGGTGTCACTGATGATGCCTATACCGGAGTTGCCGGAAAACTTGTCTAATTCGTCTTCAAATTTCGTTCGGAAGTACGTACTTTCCAAGTTATGGATGGAACGGGTAAATTGTTTCTTCTCTGCATCATACGTGGCCATGCCTCCGCGTCGGGTTCCCAAGTGCGAGTTATAATCTGTGCCATAAAACAAGTCGGTCACACATTGCGCCTTGGCTATTGTACCAAAAAAGCCTCCCATAAACTATGTATTTTAATTTAGCATTTATGCGCGCAAAGGTACAAAAAAAACGGCTGCATCCGATAAACAGGGCGAAGTTTTCTTTCTCATCCCCTCGAAATAGAGGTCAAAAAAGAAGCCGCCCCCGCCTGCAGAAACCTGCCTCCGGAAACGGCTTCAAAAACTAACACCTGCATGAAAACTACAACTTTTTACCTTGTAGCTTAACATAAGCATACAAAGGTACGAATCTTTATCGGACTGACCAACTCTGAGGACCTTTCTTATCTATCTTGAAGAATTATTTGCTTACCTTTGCATGTCTTTAGTATTATTTCACCTCATTATGGCCAAAACCTTGCTTTTCATTTTCCTGGGAGGCGGCGCGGGCAGCTTGCTCCGCTATGGCGTCCAACTGATGTTGCACCAACGCATCACGCCCTTCCTTTTCCCGTGGGCAACGCTCAGCGTCAACATCCTGGGCAGTTTCTGCATTGGCCTGTTCTATGCCTGGACGGCCCGCTTCAACCTGTCGGACGACACCCGGTTGCTGCTCACCACGGGACTTTGCGGAGGCTTCACTACCTTCTCCACCTTCAGCCACGAAGGGATGACGATGCTCAAGCAAGGCTTCTACGGCACTTTCTTCCTCTACATCACGCTGAGCATCCTGTTGGGCGTAGGGGCCGCCTTTGCTGGAGGATGGGCAGGGACGGTTTTTGCTGAAAGCGACTGATTGGGCTCTTGCAGGACTATCCACAGTCAACGTATACAAACATAGAAACTTTTCTTTTCTAAAACGAGTCAATTACCAAATAAAATTTTGTACCTTTGTAACTGTCAGACACTTGTTAATACCTAACAAGATTAGTAGATAACATGGTAAACAACGAAAAGAAAATATGATGGCAAATAGTAATTTGAAAGAAGCAAAAGCGGCCAAGAACGATGAGTTCTATACTCAATTCCATGATATAGAAATTGAGATGAACGCATACCTTGAATATGACCCAAATGTGTTCAGGGGAAAGACGATTTTATTGCCTTGCGATGACCCTGAATGGAGTAACTTCACACGTTTTTTTGCCGCCAAATTCGATGAACTTGGGTTGAAAAAATTGATTTCTACGAGTTATGCGCCGGATAGCAAACGATATAAAGTGCCTTACCAACCGTCATTGTTCGAGCAGGAAGCTCCACAATTCGACAGTGCCAAGACTTCCATCAAAGGGAAGATTTTCGTATTAGAACAAGACAAAAGCGGCGACGGGCGTATCAATATAGACGACCTTGAGTGGGAATATTTGGACGGTGACGGTGATTTCCGTAGCAAAGAAGTCACTAAATTGCGAGATGAGGCAGACTTTATCATCACCAATCCTCCATTTTCTCTTTTCAGGGAATTCTTGGCATGGATAATGGAGGGAGGAAAAAGGTTTGCGGTTATAGGTAACATGAATGCCATTACTTATAAAGAAGTTTTCCCCTTGATAAAAAGTAATCAGATATGGCTTGGGGCAACAGGAAATGGCAATGATATGGTGTTTGGTGTTCCTGAAGGAGCCAAAGTTGACGATAAGGATAGACAAAAAGCTGCCAGATTAGGGTATATCGGGAATTATACTCGATTAGGAAACTCTTGCTGGTTTACAAGCATAGAACATGGACGCCGCCACCAGCCTCTTTCATTGATGACAATGGCCGATAATCTACGATATTCCAAACATAAAGAAATACGTGGTAAAACCACTTATGCCCATTATGATAATTACGATGCAATAGAAGTACCGTTTACTGATGCGATACCATCGGATTATGACGGCGTGATGGGTGTGCCTATTTCATTTCTGATAAAGTATTGTCCGGAGCAATTGAAATCTTAGGGATAACAAAAACTTGGTTCGGCAGTGCTTCCAAGACTTACCCTGAGCAAATCCAAGTTGACCGTCATGGAAAAGAATCCAAAGTGACGAAACTCAATGACGGGGCTGTATTGCAACATTCCGAAATTCCTCATAATGAAACATATTATATGGTTAACGGACGATATTATACCCAAGTTTATGCAAGAGTTCTTATTAGACATATCAAATCATAATTTGCGTATGAGTAATCGAGCATATGTTGAGGCTAAAAAGCCATTGCTCCGAACAGTTCCCCTACGGTTCAAATCCGCAAAGTTAGGTGTGTCTGAAATGGTGTATTCTTTGGTTTTCAAGCCCCACATATTTCCTCTATCAGTTATCCCTAAGATTTCAAAGAGCTTTGTATTTTTCATCAACATAATGTTATGAGCTATGAACATTGTTTTTGATAAATATCCGCTTGAATTTTCGTTCTCCATCAACGAGTGGCTGGGCGACATTACTGCTTGTTTTCCACAAGTTATTAGAAAATCCTTTTCCCTCACTTTCAGTTGCACCTAAGATTTCAACTAACGATATAATGTTTTAAATTTAATCATGGAAAAAGACAATTATATAAGTAAAAAAACAAAAAGCACTTCTCTAAGCACAATCAGCCTGTTTGAACAAGTGCGACAAAAAATCATACTTGTCAGAAATTGCCAGGTGATATTGGATGCCGATGTGGCCAAACTCTACGGGGTAGAGACTATGCGCATCAATGAGGCTGTTAAAAACAACCCGGACAAATTTCCGAATGGTTATATCTTGACCTTGACAAAAGAGGAAAAGAGGCAGGTTATCGAAAATTTCGATAACCCTAAATTGAAGTTTTCTCCGGTTATGCCCAAAGCTTTCACCGAAAAAGGACTATACATGCTTGCTACTATTCTGAAAAGCCCACAAGCCACACAAACTACCATTGCCATTATAGAAACTTTTGCTACCGTTCGACAACTCAAAAGAGAACTCCGCAATCTGCATGAAGAAACGGACGCCGACAGGCAACAGTCAAAGATGCATCACTTCGGGGAAATGCTCTCCAGCATTGTCATGCCAGATTTGGAAACATCCGAAACGGAATCAAGTCTTGAAATCAACTTCCTGATAGGCAAAATCAAACATACGGTAAAACGGGTGAAAAGAAGAAACGATGAAGATCATACAGAAGTAGAATAATTATTAAATTGAAATCATGAAAACAACATTACATACAGAATGGACTGTTGCAGATGTCTGCAAAGGTTTCACATACAATGAATTGGAAGGGAAAGGTCTGTTCGGTCTTGACGGACGGCTTACCATCCAGCCTGAGTACCAGCGTCATTACATCTACAATGACGGTAAACGGGATGTGGCAGTCATCGAATCTCTGTTGAAAGGCTACCCCATTGGGCTGATATACTTCAACCGTACAAGTGATGGACGGTATGAGGTGCTTGACGGGCAGCAACGCATCACTTCTTTTGGTCGGTTCGTCACTGGGAAATTTGCCATAAAAGATGCCAACGACAATGTACAGTATTTCTCAGGTTTGCCCCAAGAATTGCAACAAAGGATTATGCTGTCCCCATTGCTTATCTACGAATGCGAGGGAGAAGAAGGAGAAATAAAAGATTGGTTTCAAACGATCAACATCACGGGTGTACCGCTGAACGAGCAGGAAAAGCTCAATGCCATTTATTCAGGTGAGTTTGTTACGGCAGCTAAGCGCGTGTTCAGCAACTCACAGAACGCCGAAGTCCAAAAATGGAGCCATTACATAAAGGGAGATGTCAAACGTCAAGATTATTTAGCGGAAGCCCTAAAATGGGTATGCGCAAGCAGAGGAGTGACCATAGATGCCTACATGAGCCAGCACCGACGCGACAGCTCCATAAGCGAACTTGAAAACTATTTCCGCTCCGTGATAGACTGGGTTTCCACTACATTCACTATGGTGGAACGGGATATGTGCGGTCTGGAATGGGGGCGACTCTACGAAACTTACCATAAGACACCTTACAGCATCGACCATGTAACAGAGCGTGTGCTTGCCCTGCAAGCAGATGAGAGCATCAAATGCCCACGCAATATCTATGAGTACGTCTTAGGTAGCGAACAAGACAAAAGCCTGCTTCAAATCCGTTTGTTCGAGGAGTCAACTAAACGTGCAGCATATACCCGCCAAACCGAGGCAGCCAAAGAAAAAGGCATTTCCAACTGCCCTCTGTGTGCCATAGGCGACAATGCCAACAAAACACGAATTTACAAGTTCAATGAAATGGATGCCGACCATGTGACCGCATGGAGCAAAGGCGGTGCTACTTCTATTGAAAATTGCGAAATGCTGTGCAAGACACATAACCGTTCAAAAGGCAACAAATAATGTAATATATCACAAAATATGCGTATTTTGAGGGAGTTATGAAAGTATTAACTTCCTCAAAATTGTATATGCAGAAAACATTTCAAGAAATTTCAAAAAGTTGGTGCGAAACCAAACGCCCGATAGTAAAGCACTCTACCATGTGTGCTTATTTGCTAACGCTACAAACCCATTTGCAGCCTTATTTTGGTACTAAAACAGCCATCACAGAGGATGAAGTCCAGCAGTTTGTCATTCATAAACTTTCATGCGGCCTTGCGCGTAAAACCGTAAGGGATATGGTAGCCGTATTAAAATCTGTAGCCAAATACGGAAGAAAACATAAAGTTTTTCCATTCGAGGATTGGGAAATAGAGTATCCTACAGATACAGAAATGAGCCGACTGCCAACTTTGGCAATAGAACATCAACGCATACTGATGCGACATCTGATTGAAAAACCGACAGCACAGAATATAGGTGTACTGTTGTCTCTCTGCACAGGTATGAGAATAGGAGAAGTATGCGCACTGCAATGGCAAGATGTGGACTTCCGCCAACGGATTATCACAGTAAGGCATACCGTTGGACGGGTTTACAATTGCGAGTTGAAATCCACCGAGAAAATACAATCATCGCCCAAAACAAGAAATTCATGCCGTGAGATACCCATCTCCAAACAATTGTTCCAATGTCTGAAAACGGTCAAGAAAACCGCAACCTCTCCGTTTGTGGTCGGCACATCAGAACATTCCAAAGAGCCTCGCTCTTATCGTGACTATTTTTCCCGGTTATTAAAGCGTCTCGGAATACCTCAAATCGTATTTCATGGCCTTAGGCACACCTTTGCAACCCGGTGTATAGAAAGCCAGTGCGATTATAAAACAGTAAGCGTGATACTCGGTCATTCCAATGTGGCGACAACACTTAACTTATATGTGCATCCAAATCTTAGTCAGAAAAAGAAGTGTGTTGAACGTATGAGCAAGTTCCTTGGAATAGCAGAACCGTAATTCAGAGTATGGCTTTTGACCAACGGGAAGGAAACAAGCAGTTTTGGTCTGCTGACACAGTTCAATTTACATCCGCGACCTACTTGGAATTAAGTAAGTCATCCAATTCTGTCCACTTAGTCCCCTTATTCTAAAATATTACAAGAATATCCATTCAAGGTAGATATGATACCATTGCAGAGTACAAAAACTCTCTTTCAGGTCTCTTTCAAGTCTCTTTCAAGTCTCTTTCAGGTCTCTTTCAAGTCTCTTTCCCAAAGAGACATGCATGGGGTGAACAAGGGAAGTGCATAGGGGTTGAAATGGACGAATGACGGACATCAAGAAGCACCGCAGACGCGAAATGGAGTGATTATATTTGTAAGGTGGGGCAATGGGCTTGTTTGGCAGAGGTACGACTAAGCAAGGACGCAGGTACGGCTAAGCAAGGACGCAGGTACGGCTAAGCACGGGCGCAGGTACGGCTAAGCAAAGGCGCAGGCATTGCGAAACAAAGACGCTGCCTTAGCAGAACAAAGACGCTGCTTTGGCAGAACATTGTCAACGACCCTCCAAGCCGCCTTCTTTGCGCTTCATCTCGACCAGCACCCCGCACGTCAAGGGGATGGCCAGCAGGAAAGTCAGCATGTCCGCCACCGCCTGGCACATCTCCACGCCCTGCAAACCGAAGAAATGGGGCAGGATGAAGATGAGGGGCACGAAGAACAATCCTTGGCGGGCGGAGGAAAGGATGGTGGCGCGGACAGGCTTACGGATGGTCTGCAACATCATGTTGCTGATGATAATCCATGCCCCGAAAGGATAGGTCACCAACTGCCAGCGCAAAGCCGCCGCCCCTGTGTCTATCACCGCGGCATCGCCCTTGCGGAACAACTCCACAATCTCTTCGGCATATCCGAAACCGGCCACGGCACACAAGAGCAGGAAGATGAACCCCACCTTGACACAAAACCAGAATCCCTGGCGAACCCGTGCATATAACTTTGCCCCGTAATTGAATCCGCACACCGGCTGGAAGCCTTGCCCGAAGCCGATGAGGAAGGAATTGATGAACATCCCGATGCGCGACACGATGGACATGCCCGCTATGGCCGCATCGCCATACGCGCCTGCCGCCACATTGAGCAACATGGTGGACAGGCTGGCCAGGCCCTGCCGCGCCAACGAGGGCGTGCCTCCGCCTATGATTTCCTTTATATAAAATAAGGTGGGGGTGAAATTCCTGTAATGGATGCGGATGTTGCCTCCCCGGCGGACCATGAACAGCAACAGCACGAAGCTACAGAACTGGCTGATGGCCGTGGCCCACGCCGCGCCCGCTATGCCCATGTCGAATCCGAAAATCAGGATAGGATCCAACACCACGTTGATGACCGCCCCGGACACGATGCCCACCATGGCGTAGGCGGCGTTGCCCTGGAAGCGCATCTGATTGTTCAGCACCAGCGAAGACGCCATGAAGGGAGCACCCAGCAGGATGACGCCCAGGTATTGCTCCGTATAGGGCAAGATGGTGGGCGTGGAGCCCAGCAGCAAGGAAAGCGGCGTCAGGAACACCAGACCGAGCGCGGCCAACGCCACCCCCATGAGGAAAGCCAGGAAGAAGCCGTTGGCTGCCATCTTCTCCGCACTGGCTATGTCCTGCGCGCCCAACCTGCGGGAAATGTAGTTGCCCGACCCATGCCCGAAGAAGAAGCCCACAGCCTGGATGATGGTCATGAAAGAAAACACCACGCCCACCGCAGCCGTGGACTGCGTGTTGATTTTTCCCACGAAATACGTGTCGGCCATGTTGTAGAAGGAAGTCACCAGCATACTGATGATGGTGGGCACGGCCAGCGACATGACGAGCCGGGGCACGGGACGGGTGGTCAGGTGTATATAATTATCCTTGAGGGTATGAGGGTGGTTGAAATGCATGGTTTTCTCTACTTGTCGCGCAAAGATACGCCAATGCCGCCACATTGTCACCAAAAGTGAGGATAAAAAAGGCGAATTAATACAATTTCGCACGGGGATGCCCCTACTCTATCAAAAATCCCGTATCTTTGTCCCCATTGAAAAAATCAAAGCTAAAAATTGAAAATGAAAAAAGCAGTATTGTGCATGATGCTTCTTCTGCTGGGCATCGGCTATACCTTTGCACAAAACAAGGCAGAAATCAAGTTTGACAAGACTACGCACAACTTCGGTACCTTCTCCGAGGAAGACCCTATTGTGACCTGCACCTTCACCTTCACCAACGTGGGCAAGGGGCCGCTCGTCATCCACCAAGCCATCGCCTCGTGCGGATGCACCGTGCCCAAGTACACCCAAGAGCCTATCCTGCCGGGCAAGACGGGCACCGTCACCGTGACCTACAACGGCACCGGACGCTACCCCGGCCACTTCCGCAAATCCATCACCCTGCGCACCAATGCGGAGACCGAGATGATACGCCTCTACATCGAAGGAGAAATGACAGCCAAATAAGGCGAATAAGCACAAAAAGCATAACCAGACATGAAACAAGAAGAAGAACAAATCACCGGCTTGCCGGAAAACGCCTTCCGCGAACTGAAGCCGGGAGAAGTATATAACCCATTGATGAGCCCCGGAAAGACCTACCCGGAGGTGAACCTTTGGTCGGTCCTTTGGGGCATCTGCATGGCGGTGCTCTTTTCCGCCGCGGCGGCTTACCTGGGTTTGAAAGTAGGACAAGTGTTCGAGGCGGCCATCCCCATCGCCATCATTGCCGTGGGCCTCTCCACAGCGGCCAAGCGCAAAAACTCATTGGGCGAGAATGTCATCATCCAGTCCATCGGCGCCTCGTCGGGCGTCATCGTGGCAGGCGCCATCTTCACCCTGCCCGCGCTTTACATCCTACAGGAGCGTTATCCGGCCGAAGTGACCGTGACTTTCGCCCAAGTGTTCATCAGCTCCCTGTTGGGCGGCATCCTGGGCATCCTCTTCCTCATCCCTTTCCGCAAGTATTTCGTCAGCGACATGCACGGCAAGTATCCCTTCCCCGAAGCCACGGCCACCACGCAGATATTGGTGTCCGGACAGAAAGGGGGCGACCAGGCCAAGCCGCTGCTGACCGCCGGATTGGTGGGCGGCTTGTATGACTTCATCACCGCCACTTTCGGTTTGTGGAATGAGAATTTCACCACCCGCGTCTGCCAGTGGGGCGAACTGCTGGCACACAAAGCCAAGCTCGTGTTCAAGGTCAACACGGGAGCTGCCGTATTGGGCTTAGGTTATATCGTCGGACTGAAATACGCAGCCATCATCTGCTTCGGCTCGCTCTTCGTCTGGTGGATACTCATCCCCGGCCTCTCGCTGGTTTGCGGGGACATGGTGCTGAACCAATGGAATCCGGAAGTCACGCAAGCCGTCGGCTCCATGACACCCGAACAGATATTCAACTACTACGCCAAGAGCATCGGCATCGGCGGCATTGCCATGGCGGGCATCCTGGGCATCATCAAGTCGTGGGGCATCATCAAGAGCGCCGTGGGCTTGGCTTCCAAGGAGCTGAAAGGCAAGTCGAACGTGGAGGCACAGACGATTCGCACCCAGCGCGACCTCTCGATGAAGTTCATCGCCATCGGCTCTATCCTCACGCTGATACTGGTAGTGCTCTTCTTCTACTTCGACGTGATGCAGGGCAACCTTTTGCACACGGTAGTGGCCATCCTGCTCGTGGCCGGCATCGCTTTCCTGTTCACCACGGTAGCGGCCAACGCCATTGCCATCGTGGGCACCAACCCGGTGTCCGGCATGACGCTGATGACGCTCATCCTGGCCTCCGTGGTCATGGTGGCCGTAGGCTTGAAAGGCCCCGGCGGCATGGTAGCTGCTCTGGTGATGGGCGGTGTGGTATGCACGGCCTTGTCCATGGCAGGAGGCTTCATCACCGACTTGAAAATCGGTTATTGGCTGGGCACCACGCCCGTCAAGCAGGAGAGCTGGAAATTCCTGGGCACCCTGGTCTCGGCAGCTACCGTGGGCGGCGTGATGATTATCCTGAACAAGACCTACGGCTTCACCAGCGGTGACCTGGCTGCCCCGCAAGCCAACGCCATGGCTGCTGTCATCGAACCGTTGATGAACGGTGTCGAGGCGCCTTGGCTGCTCTATGGCATCGGTGCCGTACTGGCCATCATCCTGAACTTCTGCAACATCCCCGCCCTGGCCTTTGCTTTGGGCATGTTCATCCCCTTGGAGCTGAATATCCCCTTGCTGGTGGGAGGCGCCATCAACTGGTACGTCACCAGCCGCAGCAAAGACGCCGGGCTCAACACCCGCCGCGGAGAGCGTGGCACATTGCTGGCTTCCGGCTTCATCGCAGGCGGTGCGCTGATGGGTGTAGTCAGCGCCGGCATGCGCTTCGGCGGTATCAACTGGGTGAACGAGGCTTGGCTGGCCAATACATGGTCGCAGGTGGCTGCCTTTGTGGCCTACGCTTTGCTGATTACCTACTTTGTCAAATCTGTGTTGAAAACCAAATAAGAAGTGTAGTGGCGGGGCTTTCCCCCGCCTACACCGGCTAATTATCACTTATTTTATACGTTTACTTAAGAAGAAAGCAATGAAAACAATGAAAAAACTTATGCTGGGCGTCGCGTGTGCCTACACCGTAAGCCTCTCGGTTTCCGCACAAGGAATCGCCAACGAGGATGTCATGCTGACTAATGCCATCAAGTACCTCGACACTCCCTACGTGGAGCATACCTTGGACTTGGACGGCCCGGAAGAACTCATCTTGAACTGCGACGAAGTGGATTGCACCACGCTCGTGGAGTATGTCCTGGCCGAATCGCTCTGCCCGGTGGTCAACGGTGACATTTCCGAAGGTACATTCGCCCAAAAGCTCCAACTGATTCGCTACCGCGACGGCAAAATCAACGGATATCCCTCGCGCCTGCACTACATCAGCGACTGGATAAACAACGGCGTACGCAACGGTTTCCTGGAAGACATCACTGCCGAGAAAAGCCAAGACACGCAGCAGCTCAACCTGAACTATATGAGCACGCATCCGCAGGACTACAAACAACTGGCCAACTCGCCGGAAGATGTGGCCACCATGAAGCGCATCGAGGAGTCGCTCACCGGGCAAACCGTCCACTACTTGCCCGAAGACAAGGTGCCCTACAATGGCCTGCCGTGGATCAAGAACGGGGACATCATCGCCATCACCACCAACACGCCGGGCTTGGACATCGCCCACCTGGGCATCGCCTTCTATGCCGACGGCAAGCTGACCCTGATTCACGCCTCTTCGGAGAAAGGCAAGGTGATAGCCTCCACCACCACGCTGGCGCAGATGCTGAAAGACAATAAGAAATGGACAGGCATCCGCGTCCTGCGCATGAAGAAGTAAATCTTTCGACAAGACACAAACAAAGCCTCGCGAAGCGACTGTCTCCGCGAGGCTTTGTCTTTTTCCTATCCTATCCTCAGGCACTGAGCAAGCCCATCACCGGAAACTCTCCTCCCTGCATGGCGAAGCAGATGCCGAAACAAACCACGCTCACCACCCAAAGGGCCAGCAACGTCCACTTCAATCCCGTGGACATCGGTTGCCAACTGAAGACTTGCCGGAAGACAGCCCAGACGATGGCCATCAGCGGAATAGCCACCAGCAAAATGCCGGATATATACATCACGATGGCCGGAAGAGGGGAAGCAGGCAATACCACATCGTACATGGGGAACAGGGAAACCAACGCCGCCCCGCCTCCAATGAGCACGACCACCGCCGCAAACAGCAAGGCCACAAACACCAAAGCAAATGCCAACAATACAGGGCTGCAGATAATGGCAAGGGCCACCAGCGCAATTTTCAGTATCCAGCCGACAATCGTCACCAAGGCGTCGCCCAACCTTTGCAGGAAAGTACGGGGTTTGCCCGACCTCACATAATCGCTCACTCCGTTGCTGACCCGCTCGAAACCGTCGGTCACCGTCCGTCCGATGTTCTCCACGGTCACCGCCTCGCCTCGCATACTCAACTTGTCCGCCGCGGTGCGGGCCAACGGGATGAAAATCCAGCACAGGATATAAGCAGGTATCATAAAGCCCGAGGTGGTCAACAACAGCACGAACATGAGCAACCTCAGCAAAGCGGCGTCCACCCCAAAGTAGGCCGCTATTCCGCTGAACACACCGCCCAGGATCTTGTCATCCGGGTCGCGGAAAAGTCGTTTCCGAGGCACAGAAGCAGCTTGTTGCTCTTCAGGATTCGGCGCAGCACTTTCCGCATCGTCTTGCTCCATCTCTTCCGGCCTGCCCATGCGTGCTATCACCATCTCCACATCCGCCAAGGTGATGACTTGCCTGCCCGCCGAACATCTTTCGGTGAACAATTCGGATATGCGCCGTTCGATGTCGTCCACAATCTCATCCGCCCCAACCTCCTTGCGGAAGTGGTGCCTCAAATTGTTCAAATAATTATCCAACAAGCGATAGGCATCATCGTCGATATTGAAGACCGTACCGCCCAGATTAACCGTCAATGTCTTTTTCATATTCCTTGAATTTTAATGGTATTCATCTATGCTTGATTTACAGTTCCTTGGCTGCGGAGTTGCTCGACTGTCTCGTTCAACTCCCGCCACGAAGTTTCCAATTCGGAGAGGAAAGCCTCGCCCCTCTCGGTTAGCCGGTAATACTTGCGGGGCGGTCCTTGCGTGGACTCCACCCACTCGTAGCTCAGCAAGTCGTCGTTCTTTAGGCGCGTCAACAACGGATAGAGCGTTCCCTCCACTACGATGAGCCGGGCCTCCTTCAACTTGCGGATAATGTCCGAAGCATACGCCTGCTCCCGGTGCAGCAACAAGAGGATGCAGTACTCCAGCATACCCTTCCGCATCTGCGATTTTACATTATTCACGTCCATTTTCGTTCTAATTTTAAATGTACTGGTTCTCTTTGCTTATTTGCATGGCACAAATATATGTATTATTTCAGTACTATGTATTGCAAACTACTATATATTATATTCGTTTAACAGTTCTGCACATCAAGCGCCCTGCAAACGAAGGCAATGACAAACCGGATAAATAGCTATTCAGATTTAGACTGATAGTATGTCAGAGGCATCTGTGTGGCATGTTTAAGTCTTAATAACGACTACATGAGGCAAAGGTCGTACCTTTGGTAGGCAAAGGTGCCACTTTTGAATCGAGTAGGAGGAAAACGAAGTAGTTTTCTTCCTACTTTCGTTTTCCGACCTCTCACACCACCGTACGTGCCGTTCGGCATACGGCGGTTCCTTAGTACTGATGCAATTTGATGTATAAATCCACAAGGCAAGGGTAACCTTGAAGTTTTAGCCTCTCATTGTTCATGGCTCGATTTAGTATCGGACTACTTGCCACGTTCCAGTACCCACTGCGGGTATTAGCCCATTGCCAAGCCCTCCACCTGTCTATGCCACATTTCATGAGGTTCTTGAACTTTGTGCCTATCTTCTTCCAACTTTTCCACACATAACTCCGTATTCTGCGACGAAGCCATTCATCTGTTGTTTGGAGAATGTTCCGCATATCAGCCAGTTTGAAGTAGTTCAACCAACCATTGATGTATCGGTTCAGTTTGTCTTTCAGTTTTGCATACCCCCAACCGTTACTTCTTGATGTCAGTTCTTTTAATCTTGATTTCATTTTCATAACCGTTTTGGGATGCAAACGCAGGCGGCACTTCCCGTTCATCATATAGAAGGAGTAACCTAAATACTTCACACTGCCCACGTATGACACTTCTGTCTTTTCTCGGTTCACCTTAAGATGGAGTTTCGATTCGATAAAAGTGGAGATGCTATCACGGACACGTTCCGCAGCCCGCTTGCTCCGGCATAATATCATGCAGTCGTCAGCATAGCGGACAAACTTGTGTCCCCTGCGGGCGAGTTCCCTGTCAAGCTCGTTAAGCATGATGTTCGCCAACAATGGACTTAACGGGCCGCCTTGGGGAACACCTTCGACACTTTCCTCATAGTTGCGTTCCACCATGACACCTGCCGTAAGGTACTTGTGGATGAGTGATATTACACGTCCGTCACGTAGGGTGCGGGACAGTATCCTTATCAGCATGCTGTGGTTTACCGTATCGAAGAAACGTTCAAGGTCGAGGGACACGCAGTATTTATACCCTCCGGTTATGTATTCCTGCGCTCTCTTCAATGCCTTGTGGCAACTCCGGTGAGGGCGGAAGCCGAAGCTGTTGTCACTGAACTGCCGTTCATAAATGGGACTCAGTATCTGGCTGATGGCCTGTTGGATTACCCTGTCCACCACGGTCGGGATACCAAGTGGACGTTTCTTGCCGTTATCCTTCGGTATTTCTACACGGAGGACGGGATTCGGGCGGTATCTGCCCAATTTCAAGGATGCTATGAGTTCGTCCTTGTGTTCTTTCAGATAGCCACCCAATTCCTCGGTTGACAATCCGTCCACTCCACCACTGCCATGATTACGCTTGACTTGCAGGTATGCACGGTTAAGGTTATACGGCGAGAGGATGAACTCAAGTAGGTTTCCCCGTTCAAATTGCACTTCCTTGAGGTTGTTTTCAATCATGTCCATGAAGGTCTGCACCCCCTCATAGCTTTCGCATTCCGTGCTATCCTTTTGAGGGCGGCTATCGATTGACATCGGTATTTTCTGCATTCTTCCCTTCATGAAGTGACATTCATTTACTGCTCAA
>DXCV01000001.1 GCA_019115825.1 Candidatus Bacteroides pullicola | reverse complement strand
CCCTCACCCTGCGCCGGAACAGCCTGACCGCCCTGGTGGGTCCCTCGGGCAGCGGCAAGAGCACCCTGCTGAAACTCTGCGCCCGCTTCTACGACCCGCAACAGGGGCGCATCCGCTTCGACGGCATCCCTATGGACGAGATAGAGCCGGAAAGCCTGATGCAACGGGTCTCCATGGTCTTTCAGAATGTCTACCTCTTCCAGGACACCATACGCAACAACATCCGCTTCGGACGCAACGATGCCACGGATGCCGAGATTGAGGAAGCCGCCCGCCGTGCCTGTTGCCACGACTTCATCATGCGGTTGCCCCAAGGCTACGACACGATGGTGAGCGAAGGCGGCTGCACCTTGTCCGGCGGCGAGAAACAACGCCTCTCCATAGCCCGTGCCCTCTTGAAGGACGCGCCGGTCATCCTGCTGGACGAAGCCACCGCCTCCCTCGACCCCGAAAACGAAGTGGAAGTGCAGAAAGCCATCGACACCCTCATCCAAGGACGCACGGTCATCGTCATCGCCCATCGCCTGAAAACCATCCGAAATGCCGACTGCATCGTTGTCCTCGACGAAGGACGGATAGCGGAGCAAGGCACACACGAAGAACTGATCCAGCATAACGGACTTTACGCCCGCCTCTGGCAGATTCAGGAAGAAACGGCGGGATGGAAACTATGATAGGAATATCCGCCATCGGCCAATCAAGCATTCACATATTGTCACTGTACGGATGTGACAGCGTTCCAGTACGGGTGGAACTTGGTTCCAGTACGGGTGGAACTTGGTTCCAGTACGGGTGGAACTCGGTTCCAATACGGATGGAACTCGGTTCCAGTACGGATGGAACCCTTATGAACTGCGACATTGGCTTTTTGCAGATATTCATATAAATATTCAGGCGCGTATTCCCCGACAACCGTCCAGGAATACGCGCCTGTGAGATAAAGCAAACGAACGACCGACTAAGCCACCTTTTCCGTCCGCTCCTTGCGCTGGCAATAGCGCTTGCACTGGGCGCAAATGTCATAGCCCAACATCGTGCCGAGAATGAAGTCCTCTTCGGGCGTCAACTGGTTCAGCGGGCGCGTCACCATGCAACGGATGGCATGGATGCACTCCGGCTTGCCGAAGAACAGGTTGATTTTCTTTCCGTCAATGGGCTGGATAAGGTAGTCTATGTGTTGCTTCTCCAGCCGGGAAACGGCAAAAGCCTCGTACTTACGGTTCACCGTGTAGAGCACCATCTGGCGCACGCCTTTCTGAAATTCGTAGACGTGGTTCAGGAAGACTTTCAGTTCTGCAGTTTGGATATCAGGCGATAACTTGTCCATCGTTCACAATTATGAAGGTAAAGAATCAAAGGCTTTTTTGGAGTTCGGCCACCCAGGCGTCGATGCGCTCGTCGGTCTTGTCGCTCTCGTTCACTTCGTCCAGGGCCAGGCCCACGAAGCAGCCGTCCACCACAGAAATGGAGGAAGAATAAGAATAGCCGTCCGTGCTTACCTTATTGCCTATGAAGGTACAACCCGTACCCTTCAAATCCTCGTAAAGCACGCCGATGGCGTCGCAGAACGTATCGCAATAGGACTCGGAATCGCCGCAACCGAACAGGGCCACCAGCTTGCCGGACAGGTCGGATGCCTTCAGCACCTTCACGCCGTCGTACCAATCGTCCTGCATGTCGCCGTCGCCCCACGTGGAGCTGCCCAACAGCAATACGTCATATTCCTTCACCATAGCCTCCGTCAGCTTGTCGGCGCTATGCACGTCCTGTGCGGACACTCCCAACTTGTCGGCTATGCGGTTAGCCAGATCCTCGCATGTTCCTGTGCTGGAACCATAGAAAATACCAATCTTTTTCATTGTAATCGTCTTATAAATTGCTGATTGCAAAGTAAAGACATTCCCGCCTAAACCGAAATACCCACTTGTCGGGATTTCCACCGGACATGCTCCCCACAATCGGCTAACTATATATAGGGATGCGCCCGGACACAACTACTTTCAATTACTTCCCGTCCACATCCTTCACGTTTATCACCTGCTGTGTGTCATACAACGCTATATTGTTCACACAAAGCGGTCCTCTTGCCTTATCAAAACGAACGCGAAGCCCCGATATGGACATCCGCTTGAAACGAAGCAGACGTTTGTAGCCGATAGTAGTCATGGCCTCGCCGCCCGTGTCAATGGGTTGCCACTGCCCATACACCAGGCATTCCACGCAGAACGATTGCACCCGTTGACCCAAGGGGATATATTCCTGCAACATCAGGCAATCGGCAGAGATGACGGACGGCAACCTGAATTCAACCGTAGCGCTCGTCACGCTGTCTTCCGTAGCCCAATAGGTATCATACTTCCCATCGGTCAATGCTCCGGCCACGTAAGGTTCTCCCCGCTCGTTCGATACAGAAGGCACTACTCCTGCCAATAAATCCTTAGCCAACTGCCGACTTATCTCCTGATAGAAACGGACGGCATGGGCAGAGTCCGTGGGATGTATCAACCCGTCCCGGTTCACAGGGAAATTCAACAACAACGTGGCGTTGCGACCCACACTGCGATAATAAAGATCTACCAGTTGTTCCACGCTCTTCACCTTGTCATCCTCCTCCGGGTGATAGAACCAGCCCGGACGGATGGATACATCGCACTCGGCCGCCGCCCACATATCGCCATCGGCATGGCCTGTATGCAATTCGTCGGCATTCGGATAACCCGGATAAACCACGCCTTTACGCAAGAACGACCAGTTTGTTTCGCTTGCCACGCCCCGCTCGTTACCCGTCCAACGACAACCCGGACCGCCATCGGAGAAAACGACGGCCTGCGGCTGGACACTGTCTAAGGCAGCAAAAATGGCCGGCAAATTATAATAGGTCTTTCGGTCGATAGTACGCTTTTCCTTGGCGCCGCCATACCAGCCATCCCCGCCATTGGCCCCGTCGAACCATACCTCGAACAAGGGGCCGTAATTGGTCATCAAGTCTTTCCACTGGGCGTGATAATAGGCCACATATTCCGGCGTACCATAATCAGCACGGTTGCGATCCCATGGCGAAAGATAAATGCCCAGCTTCAAGCCGTATTTCCGACAAGCATCGGAGAGCTCGCGCACCAAGTCGCCTTTGCCGCCGCGCCAAGGGGAATTCTTCACACTATATTCTGTTCCCTCAAAAGGCCACAGGCAGAAGCCATCATGATGCTTGGCCGACAGGATGACTCCCTTCATGCCGGCTTCCTTCAAGGTGCGAACCCATTGCTCGCAATCCAATTTCCTGGGGTTGAACGTGTGCGGATCAGTATCACCATATCCCCACTCCTTGTCATTGAAAGTATTCAAGCCGAAATGGATAAAAGCATAAGTCTCCATCTGTTGCCATGCCACCTGCTTGGGCAAGGGAACAGGGTATACAGGTTCAGGAGCATCTGCCAGAGGCTTTTTGGCTGTGCACGAACCGCACAGGGCTGCCAGCAACAAGCCGAACAATACATTTGTCTTCATAAGGTCATATCTGTTTTTAAGGTTTATGAACAGGATGCAAAAGTAAACTATTTACCCCAAAAACATCAACAGGAGGACAAGAATCTGTGGAAATAAGTTAAAACCAAAGCCATGCACGGGAAAGTATCAGCAGAATGGTGTACATTTGTGCCCATGCACTTACGACAGATAACCATATTGTCCACAATCTTCTTCTGCCTGACGGCCACGGCCTGCCTCGCCCAAGAAAAGACGGAATCCAACACTTCCTACCTGACCCCTATGTGCGTATACGAAGGCGACACCATCCCCTCTGTTTCTTTCCCCGCCGTCTATATCTACAAGCCGATGCAATTCAAGAACAACCGGCAGGTGCGCCGCTACAACAAGCTGGTGCGCGACGTCAAGAAGGTGTTGCCCATCGCCAACGAAGTGCAACGCGCCATCATCGAGACCTACGAATACCTGATGACCCTGCCCGATGACAAAGCCCGCCAGCAACACCTGAAAGCCGTGGAGAAAAGCATAAAGGAACAATATACGCCACGGATGAAGAAGCTGACCTTCTCGCAAGGCAAGCTGCTCATCAAACTGGTGGACCGCCAGACCAACTCCACGGGCTATGAACTGGTGAAAGCCTTTCTCGGTCCCTTCCGTGCGGGTTTCTACCAAGCCTTTGCCGCCCTCTTCGGTGCCAGCCTGAAGAAAGAGTATGACCCGGAAGGAGAAGATGCGATGACGGAACGAGTGGTACGGATGGTGGAGAATGGACAGTTATAAAAAATTGCACCACGGACGTGCAGAAATCAGCCAATTTCTGCACGTTCATAGTGCAATTTCTTTCATTTATCTTATATACAACCTTATTCCGGCTGCACCTCATTCTTCGAAGGCAACTCTTTCCACCCTTCGCCGAAGGTGTCGTAAGCGTCCGTCACCACCACAAAGGCGTTGGGATCGGCTTCCTTGATTTTTGTTTTCAGACCGGCCACTTCCTTGTAACTCACCACGAGGAACAGCATTTCCTTGTCCTCCTTCGTATAGAGACCGCTGCTCTTGATGCAGGTGGCCGTACGGTCCATGTCCTGGATGATATAGTGGTGCAAGTCCAGCAATTTCTTGTTGCTGATGACAAAGATGAGCTTGTCGTTCTTTTCGCCATTGATAACCCGAGCCAAGACGCGGGAGCAGACAAAAATGGCAATGAGCGAATAGAATGACAAATGCCACGAAGGCTGGCTGACATCTTCCGCGCCGCCTATGCCGAAGCCGATGACCAGCAGGCCGAAAAGCACCACAAGCCCATCCACCAACAAGATGGCGTTGGAGAAACGGAAATGCGCATACTTCTGGAGAATCATTGCCACGATGTCCGTACCGCCCGTAGTGGCCTGGTTGCGCACCACAATGCCCTGACCGATGCCGATGACCGCCGCACCGATGACGGTGGTCAGCATCAGATGATCCGTCATATCGAACGCGCCGCCCAACAACTGCGAAGGGTCCAACGCATGCAAAGCCTCTTCCGACGGATAGGACAAAGCGGAAATGGCGTTCATGATGAGTGGCGTAGTCAATGCCGCGGCTATGGTGCGCCCGCCTAACTTAGAGCCCAATAACACCACGGACAGGATGAGCAACGGAATGTCGAACATGTAGCCGAATGTACCCACCTGGATGGAAGGAAACAGGTTGTGCAACACGATGCTGGCACCATACACGCCGCCGGGCACCAAGTTGTAGGGATTGATAAAGAACACGAATCCCGCCGCCATGATGGTGCATCCGATGAAAATGTTTATCCAAGAAAAAATCGTCTTACGCATATACTTCATATTTATGCGGCAAATATACGAAAAATCTTCCGGACCACCACAAAAACAGCCGCCTATTTCTTTTCTTCCCGCTTGGCAGCCTCCCAACCGATGAGTGCCGTCTTGCGCACCTCGCCCCAACGGTAATTGCCCCACTCGCCCGTGGCACGGATGACGCGATGACAAGGAATCAGGAAAGCCACAGGATTGTCGCCCACTGCCGTGCCCACTGCGCGGCAAGCCTTCGGATGATGAATCCCGGCTGCAATGTCGCCATAGGTAGCCAATCCGCCCAGCGGAATTTTAAGCAAGGCTTCCCATACTTTCAACTGGAAATCCGTCCCTTTCAGCAGTCGGGCAAGGCTATCCGTCGGGGTGTCGGCAAACTCCAGACAACAGATTCCTTTGGCGGTGGAAGCCACAAAGGTCTGCCCAAAGGGGCTTTCCGCGAAACTATACCGAATGAAAAGGTTCTCGCCACCGTTCTTGTATTCACCGGGAGTCATTCCCTCGATGCGGACAAACAGGTCGTGAAGCCTGCCCGTACCCGACAATCCAACCTCGCAAGCGGTGTCGAAAAGCAAGGCGTGCGTCTCCTGCAAAATACGCTTGGCATACTCCACGTTCAGATTGTCGCGTATGAAACGGATGGCAGAAGCAATGCGTTCGTAGTTCAATAGTTGCTGTGTGTGCATAAGCCTATTTCTTTTGATGCAAAGTTACCACATCCGCCTCAAACAAACAATCCGAAACTTGCTATTTCCGCAAAGCAGGTGTGGATATAAAAACATACGGCTGGAAGTCCAACGACTTGTACACCTCTTTATCCACCAAAATCAAGAAGTGAAAAGATATACTAATAACTGCCACATAAACCAATCTATCTACTTTATATTCAAATGATTAATCCTGTTAATAAGTAATCAACTATCAGTTAATAACCATTTTAGAAAGAGTTTGTCAACAAGCTGTTCAAAGAGTTTTCAACACCCTGTTGAAGGACAGAAAAAAGACCAAAGCAACCCACTGATAATCAGAGTCATTGCCAGCCGTTTGCTTAGCGGTACGCCTAAGCACGGACAGCTGTACAGCAGAGCACGCTTAGGCGTACCGCCGCCCGTGCCCAGAGATACCCCTAAATAAACCCAGAAAAGGAGAAGAAAATCAGAAAGTAAGCTTCTTGAACAAATCCCAGATGACGATGCCTGCCGTTACCGACACGTTGAGCGAATGTTTCGTGCCATACTGTGGAATCTCGATGCAGCCATCGCTATGGTCTATAGCCTCCTGCTGCACGCCTTTCACCTCATTGCCAAGCACCACGGCATAACGACGTCCACGCTCCAACGTCAGATCTTGAAGCATTGTGCTGCCCTCCGCCTGCTCTACGGCGAACACCGTATAACCGTTTTCACGGAGGTTATCAACAGCTTCCACCACGTTATTAACATATTTCCAATCTACGGTGAATTCCGCGCCAAGCGCCGTCTTGTGCATCTCGGGATGGGGAGGCGTGGCCGTGATGCCGCACAGGTAGATGCACTCCACACGGAAGGCGTCCGACGTGCGGAATACCGAACCGATGTTGTGCAACGAACGCACATTGTCCAGCACCACCACCAAAGGCAGCTTTTCCACCGCCTTGAATTCCTCCGCACTGAGGCGGTTCATCTCTGTTATCTTCAGTTTGCGCATAGTTCTATAGATGGATGTGCAAAGATACGCCTTTCTGTTCACATCCCGGTTAATATCGGTGGAAAACCTGTCAATAGTCACGGGAAAGATTTTCATAATTTCTGCTTGCAATCTTCATATCTCCTGTTATACAGCCGAGGGAATGAACCCGCCAAAAAAGTTAGCTACAAAATGCTATCTGATAATAAACCGATTTTTCAGCCTAAACCGCACTGTTCATAACCCGAAAGTTATTAACTTTGCAACTTATCTACAGGGTGTTAATTCTGTGCGGTTATGAAGGGAGACAGACATCTATATCAAGACATTAAGGAAATGGCCCGGTGTTGACAACCATCGGATAACTCCAAGGCTGGAAACAATAACTTCTTGTGCAAGAAACTGTCCCGGAAATTATCCACACTATTAACAGCCTATCATCATCAACATAGTTTTTTCTTTTAAGAAGAAGAAAAGATATAATTATAATGTGTTATGGCTAACATCAAGGAAGAAATCGAAAGATTGAAGCAAGAGAAGAACGCCGTTATCCTGGGACACTACTACCAGCGCGGCGAAGTGCAGGACGTGGCCGACTTTGTGGGCGACAGTCTGGCCCTGGCCCAATGGGCCGCACGGACGGAAGCGGACATCATCGTGATGTGCGGCGTTCACTTCATGGGCGAGACGGCCAAGGTGCTCTGCCCGCAGAAGAAGGTGCTGGTACCGGACATGGCCGCAGGCTGTTCGCTGGCAGACAGTTGTCCGGCCGACCGCTTTGCACAGTTTGTCAAGGAGCATCCCGGTCATACGGTTATCTCCTACGTCAACACTACGGCTGCCGTCAAGGCGCTGACCGATGTGGTGGTCACTTCCACCAATGCCCGGCAAATCGTGGAAAGTTTCCCTCAGGACGAAAAAATCATCTTCGGCCCTGACCGGAACCTGGGGAGTTATATCAACAGCGTAACGGGACGGAATATGTTGTTATGGGACGGCGCGTGTCATGTGCACGAGCAATTCTCGGTGGAAAAGATAGTTGAAATCAAACGGGAGCATCCCGAAGCCCTGCTCCTCGCCCACCCCGAATGTAAGGGCGCTGTGCTGAAGCTGGCTGACGTGGTAGGCTCTACCGCCGCCTTGCTGAAATATGCCGTGAAGCATCCGGAAAATACCTATATTGTGGCCACCGAGTCGGGCATCCTGCACGAGATGCGTCGCCAGTGCCCGCAGACCACTTTTATTCCTGCTCCGCCTGCAGACAGCACGTGTGCCTGCAACGAGTGCAATTACATGCGCCTGAATACGCTGGAGAAGTTGCGCGACTGCCTGCGCGACGAAACGCCAGAAATCACCGTTGCCCCGGAGATTGCCGCACGAGCCGTGAAGCCGATAGAAAAGATGCTGGAGATTTCGACACGTCTGGGGCTATAAGGAAGGGCTGTAAAAAAAGGACGGAGATTTTTCACTCCGTCCTTTTCTGCCGTGATGACTTTCTTATAAAGTATTCAGAAACTTGCACAACTTCTGCGCCCCTACGGCCCGGTGGCTGATTTTGTTCTTCAGCGCATCGCCCATCTCGGCAAAAGTTTGTGTATAGCCGTCGGGAACAAAAATAGGGTCATAGCCGAAGCCTGACGTGCCGCGGCGCATCTTGATGATTTGGCCGTTGACGATGCCTTCAAACAAGTGTTCCTTGCCGTTTAGGATGAGGGCAAAGACCGTGCGGAAACGGGCACGACGATTCTCCACACCTTCCAGGTCTTGGAGCAGCTTGCGCATGTTGGCTTCCGAATTGTGGGCGTCGCCTGCATAGCGGGCCGAATAGACGCCCGGTGCGCCGTTCAAGGCTTCTACCTCCAGGCCCGTGTCATCGGCGAAGCAATCCTGGTGGTATGTCTCATAAATAAATCGGGCCTTTTGCAAGGCATTCCCCTCCAGCGTGTCTGCCGTTTCGGGGATATCGGCTTGGCAACCGATGTCTTTCAAGCTGAGGATTTCTATCTTCTCGCCTACGATGGCTTCCACTTCCTGCAGCTTGTGGGCGTTGTTAGTGGCAAATACAAACTTCTTCATAACTTTCTGCTTCTTTTTTGTTCCGTTGGATGTGTTTGCCAGGTATTGCTTAAGGGGCTTTCCTTATTTGGCTTTCAACCGGTCGAAACCTTCACCGTAGACGCCGATGACGGAGCTTTGCGAGACGAATGCGTTGGGGTCCACGTCCTTCACCAGTTGGAAGATTTCGTGGGACTGGCGTTTGTAGGCCAATACTACCAACACCTTGACGTCTCCCTTGCTGTACCATCCCGTGCCGTCCAATACCGTCACGCCACGGTGTGTCTCGCGGGTGATGCGGTCGGCTATTTCCTCATACTTGCGGCTGAAGATGAGGAACTGCACAGACTGGCGGGCACTGTTGACGATATAGTCTATCACAAAGCCCATCACGAACAGCGTCACAAAACCGAAAATCACACGTCTCCAGTCGTGGAAAACGAAGTAGCACGAACTGATGATGAGGCAGTCCACCAGCATCACCATACGGCCCAAGGCCACATCTTTATATTTATGCACCACGGCGGCGATGATGTCCGTGCCACCCGTGCTGCCTCCGCAGTTGAAGGCGATGCCCAATCCCGCGCCGCACATCACCGATCCGATGAGGCAGGCCATTGTGTCCTGTCCGGGACCCAGCAATTGCGGGAAGGTGCCGTCCGGATTCTTCACCAGCCATTGGGTGAACTCCAGCATCACGGTCAGCAGAATGATGGCATACGTGGTCTTGATGCTGAACTTGGGACCCAGCACCTTGATGGCCAACGTCATCAGCACCGCGTTGATGAGGAAGTACGTGTACTGGATGGGGAAGCCCGTGGCATAATAGATGATGGCGCCGATACCCGTGGTTCCGCCTGTGGTGATTTGGTAGGGAATCATGAATACGGCCCACGCCAATGCGTAGCTGAAGAGGCCTACGGCTATCATCAGATAGTCCCGGCTCTCCCGCAGAATTTCGGCTTTTGTTGGTTTCTTGAGTTGCATACGCTTATTTGACTACAATGTTGACAATCTTCTTCGGCACCACGATGACCTTGACCACCTGCTTGCCTTCCATCCACTTGGCAGAGCGTTCATCGGCCAGGATGGCGGCCTGTATGTCGTCAGAAGCCGCATCGGCGGGGAAGGCCTGGTTGAAGCGTGCCTTTCCGTTGAAGGATACCGTGTAGTTGACTGTGTTCTCTACCAGGTGTTCTTCATTCCATGCCGGCCATTGGGCGTCGCATATCGAGCCAGTTTGTCCCAATGCCTCCCACAATTCCTCGCAGATGTGCGGGGCAAAGGGAGCCAGCGTGATGACCAGCGGCGTGAGCACTTCGCGCTTTGTACACTTCAAGGAAGCCAGCTCGTTGACGCATATCATGAAGGCGCTGACAGAGGTATTGTAAGAGAATGCCTCGATGTCGCCCGTCACTTTCTTGATGAGTTTGTGCAGGGATTTCAGTTCTTCCGGTGTGGCTTCCCCGTCCGTCACCTGCCATTTGCCTGTGCGGTCGTAGAAGAGCGACCAGAATTTCTTCAGGAAGCGATGCACGCCGTCGATGCCGTTCGTGTCCCACGGCTTGGATTGCTCTACCGGGCCGAGGAACATCTCGTACATGCGGAGCGTGTCGGCACCGTATTTTTCTACAATCATGTCGGGATTCACCACGTTGTACATAGACTTGGACATCTTTTCCACGGCCCATCCACAGATGTATTTGTCGTCTTCCAGGATGAACTCGGCGGTGTTGTATTCCGGTCGCCAGTTCTTGAAGGCTTCAATATCCAGGATGTCATTCTGCACGATGTTCACATCCACATGGAGTGGGGTAGTGTCATATTGGTCTTTCAAACCGAGGGAAACGAAGGTGTTTGTATCCTTGATGCGATAGACAAAGTTGCTTCGTCCCTGAATCATGCCTTGGTTCACCAGTTTCTGGAAGGGTTCTTCCACTACGGAGATGCCCAGGTCGTGCAGGAATTTATTCCAAAAACGCGAGTAAATCAAGTGTCCGGTGGCGTGCTCTGTGCCGCCTACGTAGAGGTCTACGTTGCGCCAGTATTCGTCCACTTTCTTGTCCACCAAAGCCTGGTGGTTGTGCGGATCCATATAGCGCAGGTAATAAGCGCTGGAGCCTGCAAAGCCCGGCATCGTGTTCAATTCCAAGGGGAAGATGGTTACGTTGTCTATCTTCTCGTTGTCTGTTACGCAGTTGTTCACCGTGTCCCAAGCCCACTGGGTGGCGTGTCCCAAGGGAGGTTCGCCCGTTTCCGTGGGGAGAAACTTTTTCACTTCGGGCAGCTCCAGTGGGAGGCAGCTTTCGGGAATCATATAGGGCATGCCGTCCTTGTAGTAGACGGGGAAGGGTTCACCCCAATAACGTTGGCGCGAGAAGATGGCATCGCGCAGGCGGTAGTTCACCTTCACGCGGCCCAGGTTATGCTCTTTGACGTATTTCTTGGTCGTAGCGATGGCCTCTTTGATGGTCAATCCGTTCAGGTTCAGGTCGCAATAAGGAGTGACACCGGCTTTGGGCGAGTTGCATACAATGCCTTCCTTGGCATCGAAGCTCTCCTCGCTCACGTCACATCCCTCCACCAACGGGACAATAGGCAGGTTGAAATGCTTGGCAAAGGCATAGTCGCGGCTGTCATGCGCAGGCACGGCCATGATGGCACCCGTGCCGTATCCGGCCAATACATAGTCGCTCACCCAGATGGGCACTGCGTCTCCCGTGAAGGGATTGATGGCGTAGGAGCCTGTGAAGACGCCCGTCACACTGCGGTCGCTGATGCGCTCGCGCTCCGTGCGCTTCTTGGTTCTATCCAGATAGGCTTCCACTTCCGCCTTCTGCGCTTCGGTGGTGACTTTCTCCACAAACTCGCTCTCCGGTGCCAATACCATGAAGGTGACGCCGAACATCGTGTCGGCGCGGGTGGTGAAGATGACAAACTCGATGTCGCTGTCCTTCACGTGGAATTTCACTTCCGCGCCTTCGCTCCGGCCAATCCAGTTGCGTTGCGTTTCCTTCAGCGAATCCGTCCATTGGATGGTGTCCAATCCATCCAGCAAGCGCTGGGCGTAGGCCGACACGCGCAGGCACCATTGGCGCATCTTCTTCTGCACCACGGGATAGCCGCCGCGTTCGGAGACGCCGTCCACCACTTCGTCATTGGCCAGCACAGTGCCCAGTTGCGGACACCAGTTCACCATCGTCTCGCCCAGGTAGGCGATGCGGTAATTCATTAAGATTTCTTGTTGTTCTTTCTCGCTCTTCGCCTTCCATTCCTCGGCCGTGAAGCAAAGTTCTTCGGAACAAGCGGCATTGAGGCACTTTGTGCCCGTCTCCGCGAAACATTGCGTCAGCTCTTCAATGGGGCGCGCCTGCTGGCGGTCATTGTCATAGTAGCTGTTGAACATTTTCTGGAAAGCCCATTGCGTCCAGTGGTAATACTCCGGGTCGCAGGTGCGGATTTCGCGGCTCCAGTCGAAGGAGAAGCCTATCTTGTCCAGCTGTTCGCGGTAGCGGTTGATATTGTTGACGGTTGTAATTGCAGGGTGTTGTCCAGTCTGAATGGCATATTGCTCGGCGGGCAGTCCGTAAGCGTCATAGCCCATGGGATTCAGCACGTTGAAGCCCTGGAGGCGTTTATATCTGGCGTAGATGTCCGAAGCGATGTAGCCCAACGGATGTCCCACGTGCAGCCCCGCCCCGCTGGGATAGGGGAACATGTTGAGGACATAATATTTCTGTTTGCTTTCATCTTCCTTCACGCGGTAAGTCTGGTTGTCCACCCACCGTTTTTGCCATTTCTTTTCAATTTCCCTGAAATTATATTCCATGTTGGTTTCTTGTAATAGTGATTGAATACTGAGTTAGTTGCTATAAACGCTGCAAATTTACGGGTTTATTTTCAATTTCAGCACGATAGGGGTCAAATTTCTGTTGCTGCCGGGGTGGGGCGGTAAAGTGAAGTTCTTTTTTTAGGTGTTTGATACCAACCTAATAACGTGCAACTTGTCATTTTTTTCATTAACTTTGCCCCGAAATGCACGATTTACACTATGAACGAAATACAGGAAAACAACGAAATGCTGCCGCTGTATGAGGCAAACGACATGCCCGGCACCAACACCTCCGCCGTGGACTACACCGAGGAGAACATCCGACACCTGGATGACATGGAGCACATCCGTGTCCGCTCCGGTATGTACATCGGACGGCTGGGCGACGGAAGCCAAAGCGACGATGGCATCTACGTGCTGTTGAAGGAGACGCTGGACAACTCGATAGACGAGTTCAAGATGGGCGCTGGCAAGAAAATTGAAGTAACTATCGAGGACAATCGCCGCGTCAGCGTGCGCGACTATGGCCGAGGCATCCCGCAGGGCAAGCTGGTGGAAGCCGTGAGCAAGCTGAACACGGGCGGCAAATACGACTCAAAGGCGTTCAAGAAGAGCGTGGGCCTGAACGGCGTGGGCATCAAGGCGGTGAACGCGCTGAGCAGCCGCTTCGAGGTGCGCAGCTATCGCGACGGCAAGGTGCGCATCGCTGTCTTCGAGCGGGGCGTATTGCAAAGTGACGTCACCGAAGACTCGGCGGAAGAGACGGGCACTTTCATCTACTTTGAGCCGGATGACACGCTGTTCACCGGCTTTAGCTTCCAAAACCAGTTCGTGGAGAGCCTGCTGCGCAACTACACCTACCTCAACACGGGACTTACTTTTATCTATAACGGTCAGCGCATCCTCTCGCGCCATGGCCTGGAGGATTTGCTGAAAGACAATATGACCAGTGAAGGTCTCTACGACATCATTCACCTGAAAGGGGAGGACATCGAAATAGCTTTCACGCACACCAACCAATACGGCGAGGAATACTACTCCTTCGTCAACGGACAGCACACCACGCAGGGTGGCACCCACCAGTCAGCCTTAAAGGAGCATCTGGCCCGTACCATCAAAGAGTTCTACAACAAGAACTTCGATTTTTCCGATATTCGCAACGGACTGGTGGCCGCCATCGCCATCAATGTGGAGGAGCCTATGTTTGAGAGCCAAACCAAGACAAAATTAGGCAGCAACAACATGTGGCCTGCCGTCCCCCAGGAGGATAAACCCGCAGGACCCACCATCAACAAGTATGTGGGCGACTTCGTCAAAACCGAGGTGGACAACTACTTGCATAAGAATCCGCTGGTGGCCGAGGTGATGCTCCAGAAAATCCAAGACTCGGAGAAAGAACGCAAGGCTATCGCCGGCGTTACCAAGCTGGCTCGCGAACGCGCCAAGAAGGCCAACCTGCACAACCGCAAGCTGCGCGACTGCCGCTACCATCTGAGCGACGGCAAAGGCAAGGAGCAAGAGGCGGAGTCGTGCATCTTCATCACCGAGGGAGACTCGGCCAGCGGCTCCATCACCAAGAGCAGGGATGTCAACACGCAAGCAGTCTTCAGCCTTCGCGGCAAGCCGCTGAACAGCTTCGGCCTGACCAAGAAGGTGGTGTACGAGAACGAAGAGTTCAACCTGCTCCAAGCGGCTCTTAACATTGAGGACGGCATGGAAGGACTGCGCTACAATAAGGTCATCGTGGCTACCGATGCCGATGTGGACGGCATGCACATCCGCCTGCTGATGATTACCTTCTTCCTCCAGTTCTTCCCCGACCTCATCAAGAAGGGGCATGTCTATATCCTGCAAACGCCGCTCTTCCGTGTGCGCAACAAGAAGAAGACCACCTACTGCTATACCGAGGACGAACGCATCCGCGCCATCCAGGAACTTGGTCCAAACCCGGAAATCACCCGATTCAAGGGTTTGGGAGAAATCTCGCCCGACGAGTTCCGCCACTTCATCGGCAAGGACATGCGCTTGGAGCCGGTCAGCCTCCGCAAGACCGACCTCGTGAAGGAGATGCTGGAGTTCTATATGGGCAAGAATACGATGGAGCGTCAGAATTTTATCATACAAAACCTGGTGATTGAAGAGGATTTGGTGGAGGAGGAATAACAAAAATAAACGCACTTCCCTGCCCAGTCTCAAAAATATCTCTTACCTTTGTTCTTTCTTAATAGATATAAGACCAATGGGAAAGTGGATGGAACAGCAACACCAACAGAAGGAAGCCAAGGAGAAAGACAAAACCCGACGGGAGAAACTGGCGGGATTCTTCTTCGACTTGGCGAAGCTGTGCTTCGCAGGACTGGTGGTAGGAGCCATCACTCCGCTGTTGACTCAAACAGAGAATGGAATCAATTGGGCAATCATTATAGGAGGCATCGTTTCTACCTATTGGTTTGCCGTTAGTGCCAACAACATCTTGAAAGGATAAGAATTTATGGATACATTGAGCGTTACCTTTATCATCTTGGCTGTCATCAGTAGTATCTTTGGCCTATGGACTTGCACGCCTTCAGGCAAGAAATGGATTAAAGGTTTATAATATATCTATGACTCGCGCCATCTTTCCCGGCACGTTCGACCCCTTCACCGTCGGACACGCCTCCATCGTCAGCCGTGCGCTGACGTTCATCGACGAAATCGTCATCGCCATCGGCATCAACGAGAACAAGCACACGCACTTCCCGTTGGAGCAACGCTTGCGCATGATTCGCGACTACTATCGCGACAACCCGCGTATATCGGTCGAGACCTATGACTGCCTCACCACCGACTTCGCCCGTCAGGCAGGCGCCAACCTCATCGTCCGCGGCATACGCACGGTGAAGGACTTCGAATACGAGGAAACCATCGCTGATATCAACCGCAAGCTGACAGGCATCGAGACCATCCTGCTCTTCACCGAGCCGGAACTGACGTGTGTCAGCTCCACCATCGTGCGCGAACTGCTGTCGTTCGGCAAGGACATCAGTCAGTTCGTACCCAAAGGAATGAATATAAATGGATAAAAACTAGAAGACAATGAAGAAGATAATAATACTCAGCCTGCTGCTCATCGCCTTTGTTCTTCAGGCCATAGCCCAAGGCAATATGCCCTTGCGCAAGCTCCAGATGGCTGAGTTCGCCATCAGCCGTCTCTACGTAGACACGGTGAACGAGGACAAACTGGTGGAAAGCGCCATCATCGAGATGCTGGCCCAGCTGGATCCACACTCCACCTATAATAATGCCGAAGAGGTCAAGGCCATGAACGAGCCGCTACAAGGCAACTTCGAGGGCATCGGCATCCAGTTTCAGATGATAGAAGACACACTGCTGGTCATCCAGCCTGTCAGCGGGGGACCCTCCGAGAAAGTGGGTATCTTGGCAGGCGACCGTATCACGGCTGTCAATGACACCGCCATCGCAGGCGTCAAGATGGGCACGGACGAGATTATGAGCCGTCTGCGTGGGCCGAAGAACTCGAAGGTGAACCTCACCATCGTACGGCGGGGTGTCCAAGATCCGTTGTTGTTCACCGTGAAGCGCGACAAGATTCCTATCCACAGTCTTGACGCCGCCTATATGATTCAGCCCAAAACCGGCTACATACGCATCAATCGCTTTGCTGCCACTACAGGCGAGGAGTTTGCCCAAGCCTTGGCTAAACTGCAAGCCCAAGGTATGAAAGACCTGATACTGGATTTGCAAGGGAACGGTGGCGGCTACCTGAATGCTGCCATCGATTTGGCCAACCAATTTCTGGGACAAAGCGAACTGATAGTCTACACCGAAGGACGTGCAGAACGTCGTCGGGAGTTTATGGCACAGGGCAATGGTGACTTCCGTACAGGACGCCTCGTAGTATTGGTGGATGAATATTCGGCTTCGGCCAGCGAAATTGTGACAGGTGCTATCCAGGATTGGGACCGTGGAGTGGTGGTAGGCCGTCGCACCTTCGGTAAGGGACTCGTACAACGCCCCATTGACCTGCCCGACGGTTCGATGATACGGCTTACCGTTGCACGCTATTATACTCCTGCCGGCCGTTGCATTCAGAAGCCTTATGAAACCACGGGCGATGGCGACGATATGTTGGAGCAGTACCACCGCGACCTGCTGGACCGTTTCGACCACGGAGAACTGATGCACGCGGACAGTATCCACTTCCCCGATTCGTTGAAGTATCGCACAAAACGGCTGGGACGTACTGTCTACGGTGGAGGAGGCATCATGCCGGACTTCTTTGTACCTATTGACACTACTTTCTATTCGGACTATCACCGCAATCTCGTGGCCAAAGGTGTCATCATCCGCAGCACCACCGGCTACATTGAGAAGCATCGCCAGGAACTGAAAGACAACTATAAGGACTTCAAGGCTTTCAACAAGAAGTTCGAGATAGATGATGCTTTCATGGCCGAGGTGCGTGCCCTGGCCGACAAGGAGAAAATCAAGTTCAACGAAGAGGAATATACCCGCTCCCTCTCCTTGATAAAGACTCAGTTGAAAGCCCTCATCGCCCGCGATTTGTGGGACATGAGCGAGTACTTCCAAGTGATGAACGCCACCGACCGCACCGTCCAGCAAGCCTTGAAAGTGCTGAACGAGGATGCCTACGGACGGCTGATGGCGCGCCCTGTGCTTCAGCCGCTTCCGGCGGAATAACCGGACTTTGCTAATTTAGTAATCTTATATAAACCAAACATCAACCCAATGAACTATTACGTTACTGTATCTTTCCTTAACCTGTTGTGTTACGTGTTGCTGGGTGCGGCGCGCTTTTGGGGGCATCCTACCCTGATTCATGTCTCTATGCTGTCCGCCGTGGCTTCGCTGTACTTCACCGTGAAGATGCTCCTTTTCTATCGCAGTCATAAGGACGATGCTCCTCAAGGTACGGTGTTCCGCATCTGTTTCTCCTTTGTTTGTATCATTTTTTTCTTTACTTACTATGCCGTGAATATGGTGGGAACTGCCGGTTGACAGGTAGGTGTTTTTTCTATCACCTCGCCACTTCCTGCCCAATTCCTCCCCAATTCCCCTCCACTATTTGCCCAATCTCATGAAGTGGACATGTAGTGGGGAAGACACGGGGCAATGGCGGGTATATAGCGGACGTGAGTGTATAGAAAAAATGCAACCGGAGCAAACAAAAGGGAATGTTTCTTTGTTAAGAGAATATGTTTAGCATATAATTTGTTTCACTTAAATAGCAGAATGAATATGAAAAAGTTGTTTTTGACGCTGATGGTATGCTTGTTTGCAGCTGTCGGCATGCAGGCCCAAGAGGGCAAATGGGGCATTGGCCTGAATTTAGGTTATGGTACGAACGAGTTGGGTGGCCAAGGCTTTTTGGGTGGTCGTGTATTATATGACATAGATGACCGCTTTGACGTGGTGGGCAGTTTCAACCGCTACTTCAAAGAGCATGATGCGAAGGCTTGGGACATCAACGCCGATTTCCACTGGAACGTCTATCATCATTCCCTTTTCGAGGTTTATCCTCTCGTTGGTATCGGCATACTGCATGAGAAAGCCGGTGACTGGAAAGAAAATTGGTTTGCTGTAAATTTGGGCGTCGGCATCATGTTCAACATCACTGAACATTGGAAACTGGGTGCCGAAATGAAGGGCCAGATCATGAGCGACAGCCAGTTTGTACCGCTTGTGACGGCTATGTATCGCTTCTAAGCCTGTCTCCAAAGACTCCCTGACCTATACGGCTGCAAGTCGCACCCAGCACTTGCAGCCGTTTTTTCATGTTTGCTTGCTGTACATAAGCGATAAATCCGTACCTTTGCACGGATTTATTTTTTGTCAACTTCTAAAAAACAGATATAAGCTTATGGCACTTAAAGCAGGTATCGTGGGCCTGCCCAACGTGGGCAAATCCACCCTTTTCAACTGTCTGTCCAGCGCGAAGGCGCAGGCGGCAAACTTTCCTTTCTGCACCATCGATGCCCAGATGGGGCAGGTGTCCGTACCCGACGAACGGCTGACCAAGCTGGCCGAACTGGTACATCCGGGGCGTATTGTCCCCGCCGTGTGCGACATCGTGGACATTGCCGGACTGGTGAAAGGCGCCAGCAAAGGCGAAGGTCTGGGCAACCAGTTCCTGGGCAACATCCGCGAGTGTGATGCCATCATCCACGTGCTGCGCTGCTTCGACAACGGCAATATCGTCCACGTCGACGGTTCCGTCAACCCTGTACGCGACAAGGAAATCATCGACACCGAGTTGCAACTGAAAGACTTGGAGACGGTGGAGAACCGCATCAAGCGTGTGGAGAAACAGGCAAAAGTAGGCGGCGACAAGCAGGCTAAGACCGAATATGGTCTCCTCGTGCGCTACAAGGAAGCCCTGGAGCAAGGCCGCAGTGCCCGCACCGTTGTGCCTGAAAACGAAGACGAGGAGACTTGCGCCCGCCAGATGTTCCTCCTGACCACCAAGCCCGTGCTTTACGTCTGCAACGTGGATGATTCCTCTGCCGCCACGGGCAACGCCTATGTGGAGCAGGTGCGCGAGGCCATCAAAGACGAGGATGCCCAGCTGATGATTATCTCCGCCCAGACCGAAGCTGACATCGCAGAGTTGGAGACCTACGAGGAGAAGCAAATGTTTCTTGAAGACCTCGGCTTGAAGGAAAGCGGCTGCAACCGCCTTATCAAAGCCATCTACAAGCTGCTCAACCTCGAGACGTTCATCACTGCCGGCGAAATGGAGGTGAAGGCATGGACCTATCGCAAAGGTTGGAAGGCTCCGCAATGCGCCGGTGTTATCCATACCGACTTCGAGAAGGGCTTCATCCGCGCCGAGGTCATCAAGTACGACGACTATATAAAATATGGTAGCGAGGCCGCCGTACGCGAAGCCGGCAAGTTGGCCGTGGAAGGCAAGGACTACGTGGTGCAGGACGGGGACATCATGCACTTCCGGTTCAATGTGTAAAGAGAAGAGAGGTCTCCCATGGACAATGAAAATGAAATCATACTTTACCAGCCCGACAAAAATGTCAAGCTGGAAGTCCGTTTGAAAGGAGAAACTGTTTGGCTAACGCAAGCACAAATCGGCGAGTTGTTCGGCACAGGCAGGCAAGCCATCACCAAGCATTTAAAGAATATCTTCAACAGCGAAGAACTGCAAGAAGACGCAGTATGTTCCATTTTGGAACTAACTGCCGCAGATGGCAAGACCTACAAGACAAAAACTTACAATTTAGACGCCATACTGTCTGTCGGCTACCGAGTCAATAGCAAGAATGCCACTTTGTTTCGCCAATGGGCCAACAAGGTACTGAAGGACTACCTGCTTCGAGGCTACGCCATCAACCGCCGCCTTGAAAAGCTGGAAAAGACTGTGGCTGACCATACGGAGAAAATTGATTTCTTTGTCCGTACCTCTCTTCCGCCTGTAGAAGGCATTTTCTACGACGGACAGATATTTGATGCTTACACATTTGCCACCGATCTGATAAAGTCTGCCAAAGAAAGTATAGTACTGATAGATAATTACGTGGATGAAAGCACTTTGCTGATGCTCAGCAAAAGAAAGGAAAACGTAAAGGCTACCATTTACACAGGAAAAGCAGACAAGCGCCTGTTGCTGGATTTGAAACGGCACAACGAAGAATATCCATCCATTGAGTTGGCTGAATACAAACAGGCGCACGACCGTTTCCTGCTCATCGACAAGGAGGTTTATCACATCGGTGCCTCGCTGAAGGACTTGGGGAAGAAATGGTTCGCATTCGCCCGATTGCATATGGACACACAAGAACTGATTGAAAGAATTAATAAGAATACGTATACATTATGAATTACTTAATCGCAGGAACCGGAGGCGTGGGTGGCAGTATTGCCGCCTTCCTCGCACTGGCAGGCAAGAATGTCACCTGCATCGCCCGCGGCGAACATCTCGCTGCCATCCGTGAGCATGGATTACAACTGCACAGCGACCTGAAGGGCGAGCATACCCTGCACGTGCCTGCCTGTACGGCCGAAGAATACCAAGGAAAGGCAGACGTCATTTTTGTCTGTGTCAAGGGCTACTCCATTGACTCCATCACCGACCTCATCCGCCGGGCGGCGAAGCCCGAAACGGTGGTCATCCCCATCCTCAACGTCTACGGCACAGGACCGCGCATCCAGCGGCTGGTGTCCGGCGTGACGGTGCTGGACGGCTGCATCTATATCGTGGGCTTTGTCTCGGGCAAGGGGGAAATCACGCAGATGGGAAAGATTTTCCGCTTGGTGTACGGCGCACACAAGGGCACGCCCGTGGCCCGCGAAACGCTGGAAGCCGTGCAACACGACTTGCAGGAAAGCGGCATCAAGGCCGAAATCTCTGAGGACATCAACCGCGACACCTTCGTCAAGTGGTCGTTCATTTCGGCCATGGCCGTGACAGGCGCTTACTATGACGTGCCTATGGGCGAGGTGCAGAAGCCGGGCGAGGTGCGCGACACCTTCACCGGACTGTCCCGCGAGAGTGCCGAACTGGGTCGTCGCCTGGGCATCGACACCCCCGCCGACCTGGTGGAATACAACTTGAAAGTTATCGACTCCCTGGACCCGCACAGCACCGCCTCCATGCAAAAGGATATGGCCCGCGGCCACGAAAGCGAAGTGCAGGGACTGCTGTTCGACCTGATAGACGCTGCCGAGGCACACGGCGTGGACATCCCCACGTACCGGATGGTGGCACAGAAATTCATTAAATACAACTGATATGCAAGACATTCTCCTGACCATCAACTGGAATCCCGATCCGACGCTGTTTCATCTCTTCGGGTTCCCCATCCTCTACTACAGTTTGCTGTGGGTAGTGGGCATCGCGTGCTCGTACTTCATCGTGCGCCGCGAATACCGCGACTTGAAGATTGGCGACGACAAGTTCGACCCGCTGTTTTTCTACTGCTTCATCGGCATCCTCGTGGGATGCCGCCTGGGGCATTGCCTGTTCTACCAGCCGGAGTATTACCTGTCCGGCGTGAAGCCCTTCATCGAGATGTTCGTGCCCATCAAGTTCCTGCCGGACGGCGGCTGGAAGTGGATAGGCTACAAAGGACTGGCCAGCCATGGCGGTACACTGGGCCTCATCATTGCCCTCTGGCTCTACTGCCGCAAGACGAAGATGCACTTCATGGACGTGCTGGACATCATTGCCGTGGCTACGCCCATCTGCGCCTGCTGCATCCGTTTGGCCAATCTGATGAACTCCGAAATCATTGGCAACCCCACTACGGTGCCCTGGGCTTTTGTCTTCGAGCGTGTGGACCCGCTACCCCGACATCCGGCGCAGCTGTATGAGGCCATCGCCTACTTTATCTTCTGTCTGGGCATGTTGTACCTCTATCGTCGTGGACTACGGAAACGGGCTGAAGAAACCATCGGCATGAGGAAAGAAGCCGTGGTCGCCCTGCCTGCTGCCTTCCCCCATCGTCGTGGGTTCTACTTTGGGTTGTGCCTGACGGAGATTTTCGTGTTCCGCTTCTTCGTGGAATTCCTGAAGGCGGACCAAGTGGCCTTCGAGCAAGGCATGACGCTGAATATGGGCCAGTGGCTCAGCATCCCCTTTGTGCTCATCGGGCTGTATTGCATGTATTTCTACGGGAAGAAGCAGAAAGCCTAAAGGTTGCATAGAAATTAGGCACGGATTACGTGGCTTTCACGGATTCATTAATTTGTCCGTATCGTCCACGCAATCCGTGCCTAATTTTGTGTTACTTTCCTTTCAGAATCCGCTTGATGTCATTCAGCTTGTTCAGTGCTTCCAACGGCGTCAGGTTGTTGACATCGAGATTTAGAAGTTCGTCGCGGATTTGGCAAAGCACCGGGTCATCCAACTGGAAGAAGCTGAGTTGCATGCCGCCCGCCGATGAGGCTCCTTCGGTGATGGTCTTGCCACTGACGGTGCCTGTCTGGCGGTTCTCCTGCTCCAGTTGCTTCAAGATTTCATCGGCACGGCGCACGATGCTCTTGGGCATACCCGCCATCTTGGCCACGTGGATGCCGAAACTGTGTTCGCTGCCCCCGCGCTCCAGGCGGCGCAGGAAGATGACCTTGTTGTCCACCTCTTTGACCGCCACGTTGTAGCTCTTGATGCGCTTGAAAGTCTTCTCCATCTCGTTCAGCTCGTGGTAATGCGTGGCGAAGAGGGTGCGTGCACGGGCCCGCGGATGCTCGTGGATGTACTCCACGATGGCCCAGGCGATGGAAATGCCGTCGTAGGTGGACGTGCCGCGCCCCAATTCGTCGAACAACACCAGGCTGCGGGGCGAGAGGTTATTGAGAATGTTGGCCGCCTCGTTCATCTCCACCATGAAGGTGGATTCGCCTACGGAGATGTTGTCGCTGGCGCCTACGCGGGTGAATATCTTGTCTACCAAGCCGATGTGCGCGCTCTCCGCCGGAACAAAGCAGCCTATCTGTGCCATCAGCGTGATGAGGGCCGTCTGGCGCAAGAGGGCGGACTTACCGGCCATGTTGGGGCCGGTGATGATAATAATCTGTTGGGATTCGGTGTCCAAGCGAACATCGTTGGCAATGTAGGGCTCGCCGATGGGCAACTGTTTCTCGATGACCGGATGACGGCCTTGGCGGATGTCCAGCACGTCGTCGTCGGCAATGACGGGACGGATGTACTTGTTCTCCTGCGCCACGGTGGCGAAGGACAGCAGGCAATCCAGGCGGGCCAGTTGGTTGGCGTCTATCTGGATGGGAGGAATGAACTCCACGAGCGACTGCACCAAGTCGTTGAACAGCTGCGTCTCCAGTATCAGTATCTTATCCTCGGCGCCCAGTATTTTTTCTTCGTATTCCTTTAGTTCTTGTGTGATGTAACGTTCGGCGTTTGCCAGCGTCTGCTTGCGTATCCATTCGCGAGGCACCTTGTCCTTGTGGGCGTTGCGCACTTCGATATAGTAGCCGAAGACATTGTTATAGCCTATTTTCAAGCTGGGGATGCCTGTTTCCTCGCTCTCGCGCTGCTGAATTTGCAAGAGGTAATCCTTGCCGGAGTAGGCGATACGGCGCAGCTCGTCCAGTTCCTCACTGACGCCGTTCTTGATGACACCCCCTTTGTTGACCAGCAGGGGTGCGTCGTTGTTGATTTCCCGCTCGATGCGGTCGCGCACGGACTGGCAGGGGTTCAGTTGCTCGCCAATGCGGTTCAGGCTGGCGTTGTCGGCCTCTTGGCAGGCGGCCTTGATAGGCTCAATGGCTTGCAGGGCTACCTTCAATGCCACCAGTTCGCGGGGCGAGACACGGCCTACGGCCACCTTGGAGAGGATGCGCTCCAAGTCGCCCACCGGATGCAACTGCTCCGCTATCAGTTCTTTGAAATCGGGATGCTTGAAGAAATACTCCACCACGTCCAAGCGGTCGTTGATGGGACGTATATCTTTCAGGGGGAAGAGTAGCCAGCGTTTCAGCAGGCGGGCGCCCATCGGGCTGATGGTCTTGTCTATGACGCCCAGCAGGCTGCTGCCCCCGTCGTTCATCGAGCCCATTAGTTCGAGGCTGCGTACGGTGAACTTGTCCAGGCGGACGTACTTCTCTTCCTCAATGCGGGCCAGGGAGGTGATATGCCCTATCTGGGTATGCTGCGTCATGATGAGGTATTGCAGGACGGCGCCCGAGGCGATGATGCCGTTCGTCAGATGCTCCACGCCGAAGCCTTTCAGGTTCTTCACCTCGAAGTGCTTCAACAGCTTCTCGCGGGCGGTGCTTTCGGTAAACACCCAGTCGTCCAGCTCGAAGGTGAAGAACTTGCTGCCGAAGTTGCCCTCGAACATTGGCCGTTTGCCCCGCTCGAACAGCACTTCTTTGGGCGCGAAGTTGTTCAGCAACTTGTCCACATAGTCCGTCGTTCCCTCCGACGTGAGGAACTCGCCTGTGGAGATGTCCAGAAAGGCCACGCCACACGTCCCTTTGCCAAAGTGCACGGCAGCCAGGAAGTTGTTTTCCTTGTAGTTCAGCACATTGTCATTGATGGACACACCCGGTGTCACCAATTCCGTGATGCCGCGCTTCACCAGTTTCTTTGTCAGTTTGGGGTCTTCCAGTTGGTCGCAGATGGCCACACGCTTGCCCGCCCGTATCAGCTTGGGCAGGTAGGTGTCCAAGGCATGGTGGGGAAAACCGGCCATTTCGATGGTCTGTCCTGCCTTGCCGTTGTTCCGCTTGGTCAGGGTGATGCCCAAGATTTCGGAAGCCACGATGGCATCGGTGGAGTAGGTCTCATAGAAGTCCCCGCAGCGGAACAGCATCACGGCGTCCGGGTGCTTGGCCTTGAGGTCGAGAAACTGCTTCATCATGGGGGTGAGGACAATGTCTTTATTGGTCATATTGCAAGTGCTTCTTTTCACATTCTTCTTTTGTCCTGCAAAGATACTTCTTTTCCCGAAAAGGGCGAAAAAAGGGCTTTCAATCCTTAGCAAGGCTTAACAAAGTGCCGTATCCTCTTAATTCATGTTATAAAACACATCTTTTTCTTTGGATTATTTGCAACTCCGCCAAAAAGCCGTACATTTGCAATGTGTTTTTCATAGTATTAGATTTAAGGTTAACAAAGGTTGGGCTCAGCGGAGCCCTTTTTTTATGTCCGTACGTCAAGGCTTTGGGGCGGAGATATCAACGCCTGCGGACAGGTATATGGGTAAGCGTGGACGGAGGTACGGGTAAGCACGGGCGCGGGCATAGGTAAGCACGGGCGGGGATATGGCTGCTCTTAGGGATAAAAATAAAGAGGACACGTCATCAAGACGTATCCTCTTCGGAGGGGGAATGGATTTTGAAATGAGGTTGGACTACCAAGATTCGAACTTGGACAAACAGAACCAAAATCTGTTGTGCTACCATTACACCATAGTCCAAACACAAGGGGCTTTCTGTTAAAAAGCGGTGCAAAGATAGGGAGTTGTCAGCATATCTGCAAACATTTGACTGTTTTTTTATCAAAAAAGGCGCGGATTACGCGAAATTCCACGCAATCCACGCCTGATTTATGAGTTATTGCTACGAATAGGCTTAGTTCGCAATCACCAAGTAATAGTTCTTCTTGCCGCGCTGCACCAGCAGGTACTTGTCGTCCAGCAGGTCGTTGGTGTTGACGATTTGGTCGAAAGTTGTCAGCTTCTCCTTGTTGAGGGAAACGCCACCGCCTTGCACCAGCTTGCGCATCTCGCCCTTGGAGGAGAAGATGGGCGCGTTCTCCACGAAGAGATCCACAGCCTTCACGCCGGCACCCAAGGCATCGCGCGATACCTCGAACTGGGGCACGCCTTCAAAGACGGAGAGCAGCGTCTGCTCGTCCAGCTTCTTCAATGCCTCGCTCGTGCCACCGCCGAAGAGGATGTTCGATGCTTCCACAGCCGCATTGTAGTCTTCCTCGGAGTGAACCATCACAGTTACTTCCTTGGCCAGACGCTTTTGC
>DXCV01000021.1 GCA_019115825.1 Candidatus Bacteroides pullicola | reverse complement strand
ATAATATATATTATATATATTATAACTTTTTTCGGGAGAAAATTCGGGCAGTGGGGGTTCGTGTTTTTTAATTGTCGTTTGTCGTTTGTCGGATTTGCCCGGATGGTAGCTGTTTATTTTGCTTTCTTTAGTCGTATAACATCCTCATTATCAATCCGAAAAATATTTTTGTAGCAAAAAGGGGAAAAAAGACCCCTTATTCGAGCCTGGGAATTTGGCGTTCTCGCCCCTTTTGCTTATCTTTGTGCTGTGCAAGGCGATACGTGCCCGTTCCGCCAAACATAACGTTTGCCAAGAAGAACCGGAAAGCCCGCCTTTGCCAAACATTGTCTAACCGAAAACACCAGAAACGATGATACAGACCTTTGTACTGACCTTGATACTCCTCCTGCTGCCGGTGTGGATGCCCGCCACGGCCTCCGCACAGCCCGCCCCGATGCCCGCCGATTCCGTGCGCGCCATCCTGGACGAGCTGGACGGCGCCATCGCCCGCAAGCCCGAATACCGCGCCCGCAAGGAAGCCCGCATCGCCGACCTGCGCCGCCGCCTCGCCCTGACTGCGGACACCCTGCAGCAGTACGCCCTCTGCAAGGAGCTGAGCGAAGAATACCTGCACTACCAGGCCGACTCCGCCGTGCGCTACATCAACCGCCGCGCCGCCCTGCTGCCCGTCCACGGCCATCCCGAACTGGTGGACGAGGTGGACATCGACCGCGCCGCCGTGCTGGGCGTCATGGGTCTCTATGCCGACGCCTTGCACCACCTCCAGCGCGTGGACGCCGCCCGCCTGGACACCGCCCTGCGCGTGGACTACTATCATGCGTGCCGCACGTGCTACGGCTGGCTGGCAGACTACACCATCGAGCACCGCGTCAAGCGCAAGTACCTGGCGCAGACCGACCTCTACCGCGACTCCATCGCCCAGAACGCCATCCGCAGCCTGGACTGCGACATCGTGCGGGCCGAGCGAGCCGCCCTGGGCGGAAAGCCGGACGAGGCGGTGGGCATACTCCGGCGGCTCTTGCAGGAGACGGACGACCCCGAAATCCTGTCCTACCTGAACTATACCCTCTACGAGGCATACATGGCCAAGGGCGACACCGCGCGGCAAGCCTACTACCTGGCGCGCACCGCCCTCTGGGACCTGCAACGCTCCGTGCGCGAATACGCCTCGCTGCACAAGCTGGCCCGCCTGCTCCACGAACGGGGCGACCTGGACCGCGCCTACGCCTACCTGAACTGCTCCATGGAGGACGCCGTGGCCTGCCACGCCCGCCTGCGCTCGCTGGAGGTGACGGAAATCTATCCCATCATCGACCGCGCCTATCGCGACAAGGCGGCCCACGAGCGGGCGGTGGTCACCGGGCTGCTCATCGTCCTCAGCGTCCTGGCCCTGCTCCTGGTAGGCGCCGTGGTCTACCTCTACCGCTGGATGAAGAAGCTGGCCGCCATGCGCCGCGACCTCTACCAGGCC
The DNA here is from genome assembly GCA_019115825.1 of Candidatus Bacteroides pullicola. Lineage (GTDB taxonomy): Bacteria > Bacteroidota > Bacteroidia > Bacteroidales > Bacteroidaceae > Bacteroides > Bacteroides pullicola. The sequence continues at coordinate 42,491 of DXCV01000021.1, read as the reverse complement.
AACCGCCGCCTGCACGCCGCCAACCTCAGCCTGGAGCAGACGGGGCGCATCAAGGAGGTCTACATCGCCCGCTACCTCGACCGCTGTGTCACCTACCTGGACAAGCTGGAGCAGTATCGCCGCTCGCTGGAGAAGTTGGCCATGGCCTCCAAGACCGACGCGCTGTTCAAGGCCATCCGCTCCGACCAGTTCCTGCGCGACGAGCGCAAGGCGTTCTACCGCGACTTCGACAAGTCCTTCCTCGACCTCTTCCCACGCTTCGTGGAGCGCTTCAACAACCTCTTGCAGGAGGACGGGCGCGTCGCGCCCAAGGCGGGCGAGCTGCTCAACACGGAGCTGCGCATCTTCGCCCTCATCCGCCTGGGCGTGACGGACACGAACAGCATCGCCCACTTCCTCGGTTACTCCCTCGCCACGGTGTATAACTACCGCAGCAAGATGCGCAACAAGGCTGTGGGCGACAAAGATAAGTTCGAGCAGGAGGTGATGAGGATTGATTGACAATTGTCATTTCTCCCGTATGATGCCCACGCAACAAGCCCCCACTATCAGCAGGCAGCCCGCCAGCACCAGCATGTTCACCTCCGGAGGCACCGCGCCGGGCCGCGTGAAGAGGTGCAGCACCTGCCCGCCGAGGGCGGCCGCCACGATTTGCGGGATGCAGATGGTGCCGTTGAAGAGGCCCAGGTACGTGCCCATGTGGCCGCCGCTCAGCGCGTTGGTCAGGATGGTGAAGGGCAGGGCCAGCATCGCCGCCCACGCGCAGCCTATCAGCAGGAACGACACGAACAGCAGGTAGGGATCGTGGATGAAGAGGGTGGAGATGAATCCGATGCCGCCCAAGGCGAGGCTCAGCGAGTAGGACAGCTTCCGGTTCTTGAACAGCGGGAGCACCATCGCCCACACCACCGAGCCGACGGCCTGCACCGCGAAGAGGATGCCCACCCAGTCGCCCGCATCCTGGTATTGCTGCGACTGCGTGTCCAGCACGAGGCTCGTCACCCCGTCCTTCACCAGCTCCACGGCGGGCGTGTCGAAGGCGCCTGCGGCCACCGTGCCGTTGGTGTACGTCCACATGAACATGAAGGCCGACCAGCAGAAGAATTGCACCAGTCCCACCGTCCAGAAGGCTTTGGGCGCACGCGCCAGGAGGCGGAAGATGTTCACCTTCTCCTGCTTCTCCTCGCTGCTGATGCCGTGGTATTCGGCGTAGAGCTTCGGGGGATATTCCTTCACCTTCAGCGTGGTGTAGACGACGCAGAGGATGAGGATGGCCGCGCCGATGTAGAAGGAGTAAATCACCGAGTCGGGTATCACCCCCTTGGGCGCGATGTTGCTGATGCCTATGGCGGCGAAGATGAAGGGGAAGAGGTAGCCCGCCAGGCTCCCGGCGTTGCACAGGAAGCTCTGTATGGCGTAGGCCAGGCCCTTCTGTTTCTCATTGACCATGTCGCCCACCATCATCTTGAAGGGTTGCATGGCCACGTTGATGCTGGTGTCCAGCAGCATCAGCGAAATCAGTCCGAAGACCATCGCCGCGCCCACCGACATGCCGAAGCTGCCCGCGTTGGGCAACATGCACATGACGAGCACGGCCACCGTGGCCCCCACGAAGAGGTAGGGTATGCGCCGCCCGAAGCGGCACCAGGTCTTGTCGCTGAACATCCCGATGAGGGGCTGCACGATGATGCCCATCAGCGGGGGCAGTATCCAGAAGTAACTCAGGCTGTGCGGGTCGGCGCCCAGCGTGGAGAAGATGCGGCTGATGTTGGCGCTCTGCAAGGCGTAGGCTATCTGTACGCCGAAGAAGCCGAAGCTGATGTTCCACAGCTTCCAGAAACTATGGTTGGGTATTTCTTTCATTGGTTTTGGTGTTGTAAATAGTTGACAAGGGGACGAGTTAACGAGGCAACGAGGCCTGTTAGTAAACAGATTTACAAGTGATAAGCCCTGTCCTCGTAGTCTTGTTAACTTGTCAACTCGTCAACTAAATTATCATTTACCGTCCGCTCTCGTCAATCATCTTTCGGATTTTCTCGTTGAAAGCGTCTTGTTTCATCAGGTCCTCCAGCGTGACGTGCATGCGCCAGCGCCAGTAGTGGTGCGGGTTGGCAGGCACGTTGATGCGCTCGATGGCGATGTCCGGGTTGCGCAGCGTCTCGTCCATGCCCGTCCAGTCCTGCCACGTCAGGATGCAGAGCATCGAGGGACTGTAGAGGTGCCGGCGGATGACGTCCTCGCACAGCCAGCCGGGAGCGTGCTCGGGCAGTTCGCCCCAATGCCTCAGCTCGTTGTAGAAGAAGCGGGAGGATTGCATACGGTCCTCTTCCCACCAGCCGCGGAAGCTGCTCATGTCGTGCGTGCCGATGGTGCACACCGAGCGGAAGGGGTAGGCCCACACGTGTCCGAACTCGTCCTCCGGATGCTTGGGCATGCGCTGGATTTCGAGCGAGAGAATCTGGAGCTGCTCCATCACCCAGGGCACGCAGTCGGGCACCATGCCGAGGTCTTCGCCGCACACCAGCATCTGCGTGGATTGCGTCAGGACGGGGAGCTTCTTCATCGCCTCGCGATACCAGAAGTCGTTGTGGCGGCGGTAGTAGTAGTCGTTGTAGAGGCGGTTGAAGACGTCCTTCTCCCACGGGTTCAGTTGGCGGTAGACGTAGTCGTTCTGCACGGCGATGCGCGGGTGGTACATCTCTGGGTTGTCGCGGTCGGGGATGAAGAGCACGTCGCTCACCAGGGCGTAGAGTCCCTCCTTCAAGGCGAGGGCGTCTGCGTCGTCCTGTCCGGCGAAGTAGGCTTCAATCTTGCGCTGGGTGTCGAACTCGGGGCGCATCTCGTAGCGGTCGTCGTGCAGGGGTTGCACGAAGGTGTCGCGCACCATGTTTGCCCGCTGGCCGAACATCTGGTTCAGCATGAAGTCGTTGATGAACGGGAGCGTCATGAAGTCTTTGCGGAAGTGCAGGCCGTAGCGTTGGATTTCGTCCACGCTCATGGGCAGGGCGGGCACGAACTGGCCGAGCAGGCCATGCACGGAGTGGGTGGGAATCTCCCAGATGCGGAAGAAGCCCAGGATGTGGTCGATGCGGTAGGCGGAGAAATAGTCGGCCATCTTGCGGAAGCGGCGTTTCCACCACTGGTAGCCGTCTTCTTCCATCACGCGCCAGTTGTAGGTGGGCAGTCCCCAGTTCTGTCCCTTGGTGGAGAAGGCATCGGGGGGTGCTCCGGCTTGTCCGTTCATGTTGAAGTAATACGGCTCCACCCAGGCCTCCACGCTTGTGCGGCTGATGCCGATGGGGATGTCTCCCTTGACGATGACGCCCCGTTCGCGGCCGTAGTTGCAGGCGTCCAGCAGTTGGATGTGCAGCAGGTATTGCACGAAGCAGTGGAAGGAGGTCTCCGCGTAGGTCTCGCTCTCCGGCGCGCAGAGTTGCTCGGCTATTTCCGTGCGGTAGGTGGCATATTCGCCCCATTGGTGGAAGTCGGGTGTCTGGAAGCGGTCGCGCAGGTAGCAGAAGGCGGCATACGGGCGGAGCCACGAGGCGTTCTCCCGGTAGAAGGCCTGGTAGCCTTCGGAGGCGAGCACGGCTTCCTGCTCTTGCTGGAAGACGGCTTTCAGGTAGGCACGCTTCCAGTGGTTCACCTCCTCATAATCCACCTGGGGCAGGGCGTTCAGTTCCTGGCGTTTCTGCTCGAAGGCGATGCTGGCCTCGTGGTCGTGCAGGGGCGGTAGCTGGCGCAGGTCCACGAACATCGGGTGGAAGGCGTAGATGGAGATGGAGCTGTAGGGATAGGAATCCGTCCACGTCTGGGTCATCGTGGTGTCGTTGATGGGGAGCACCTGCACGGCGTGCTGGTGTGTGTCCGCCGCCCAGCGGATGAAGGTCTTCAGGTCTCCGAAGTCGCCCACGCCATAGCTTCCCTCGGAGCGGAGGGAGAAGATGGGGATGGCGCTTCCCGCCACTTTGTAGTGCTCGCTGGCGAAGAAGGCTTCTTCTTCCACGCCTACGTAGGTCTCGCCCGGCTGGAGCGCGGGGGGAGCCAGGAAGCGGTTGTCGTGCGACTCCCATTCGGCTATGCCCTCTCCGTCTTCATCGAGGGTCACATATTTGTATTGGAAAGCGGGGGGCAGGGTGGAGGCGTCCAAGGCCAGTTGCCACACGTTGGGGCACACCTCCTGCATCCGGAGCGGGGCGGAGGCTCCCCAGTTTCCCAACGCCTTGCAGTTGCCGGACAGGGCCAGCGTGCGGCGTTTCGTGTTTCCGGCGGGACACAGGACGCGGAGGATGATGCGCGTGTCGCCTGCGGGCTGCGGGAGCGTCTCTCCCGTGCTTTCTTCGCCCGTGTGGCAGAAGGCGGAGCTGAAGCGGTAGGATTCCGCGGGCAGGTCGCGCCAGGCGTCTTGCAGGAGATAGTGGCGCGAATCATCGTCCACAGGGCAGAACGTGTGCGGGATGGCTCCGAACTCCACGCGCACGGGATGCCCGTCCCGGTAGACGGCATAGCGGTAGGATACAGGGGCATCGGGGTTGGCCGGCCGGAAATGGGCTTGACCTTGCCATACGTTTCCGTCCACGGTGGACAACTCGGCTTCGGGTCCTTCGTTGACAAGGACACGCAGGCTCTCGCCCCACGTGGTGTGATACTGAATTCTGAAGGTAATCGTCATAAGTCGTTTCGGTATTAGTAAATTTACATAATCGTGACGCAAATGTAGTGAGAGAAAAGGGAAACACCCGCCCAAAGAATGAAAATATAAATCAATTTAGGCTAAAAACGCCCCCAGAAGCACTTGTGGGGCGTGTTCTCCTGGATGAAAATATAAACGGACGATAGGGCGGGGAGGTGCCGTCAGCATCTGTTCACGGGTGTGAGAAAACGCAGACTTGGCTTCCCCGGCTTTCCATGGATTTACCTGATATTTCCTCTTTCCAGCTTGAAATACAGGCTTGTGCATTTGTTGCACCCTCTATTTTCTTTCTATTTCCGAGGTTATGACGGACAAAGCATGTATCTTTGTAGCAAAACTCAATTATCTATAACGAATCATCTAAATGTTTATTCCATGAAGTTGAAGCACTTGTTGATTTTGCCGGCATTGTCGGTAATGGGATGCCAAGACGTGCAGCCATCCCAAGATGAGTATGACAAGTATCCCGTGCCGGAAGGCGAATGGGAAGAAATGAACTATGCTCCTGCGGGCACCAAGTTCGCCCTGTGGGCGCCCTCCGCCGAAGAGGTCAGCCTGAAGCTCTATGCCGATGGGCTGGGCGGCGAACCTGTCCAAGTCCTCCCGATGAAGGAGGCCGACGGCGGGATGTGGCGCGCCGAGGTATCGGGCGACTTGAACGGCCAGTTCTACACCTTTGATGTGAAGGTGGATGGCGCCTGGCTGGGCGACACACCCGGCGTATGGGCCAAGGCCGTGGGCGTCAATGGAGACCGCGCCGCCATCCTCGACCTAGACACGACCGACCCCGAAGGCTGGGACAAGGACGTCCGCCCCGAACTGAAAAGCTTTGCAGACATTATTATTTATGAGATGCACCACCGGGATTTCTCCATCGACTCTCTCTCAGGCATCACGCACCGGGGCAAGTTCCTGGCTCTGACCGAAGAAGGCACCACTTCCGCCCGAGGACAGAAGACGGGCATAGACCACCTGAAGGAGTTGGGTGTCACCCACGTTCACATCCTCCCTTCCTTCGATTATTCTTCTGTGGATGAAACCAAACTCGACCAACCCCAATACAACTGGGGATATGACCCCAAGAACTACAATGCCCCCGAAGGCTCTTACTCCACCAATCCCTACGACCCCGCCACGCGTATCCGCGAGTTCAAGCAGATGGTGATGGCCCTGCACCGGGCGGGCATCCGCGTGGTGATGGACGTGGTGTACAACCATACCGCCGTGACCGAGGGCAGCAACTTCGAGCGTACCGTGCCCGGATACTTCTATCGCCACAAGTCCGACGGCACCTTTGCCGATGCTTCCGGATGCGGCAACGAGACCGCTTCCGAGCGCGCCATGATGCGCCGCTACATGGTGGAGAGCGTGAAGTATTGGGTAGAGGAGTATCATGTGGACGGCTTCCGCTTCGACCTCATGGGCATCCACGACTTGCAGACGATGCGTGCCATCCGCCAAACCTTGGACGAGATAGACCCCACCATCTATGTCTATGGCGAAGGATGGGCCGCCGGTGCTCCCCAACTTCCCGCAGACTCCCTGGCGATGAAGAACAACATCGACCGTCTCTCGCGCATTGCTGCCTTTAGCGACGAGTTCCGCGACAGCCTGCGCGGTCCCTTCGGAAATGACGCGCAAGGTGCTTTCCTGGCCGGACTAAAGGGGCACGAAGCTGGCATACGCTTCGGCTTGGCCGGAGGCGTGGAGCATCCGCAGGCCAACCTCAGCGAGGCGCGCCGCACGCCCAAGTTCTGGGCCAACGAACCCACCCAGTTCATCAGCTACGTCAGCTGCCACGACGACATGTGCCTGGCCGACCGCTTGAAAGCCACTATGCCCGATGCGGGTGTGGCCGTTCGCAAGGCCCTGCACAAGCTGGCCGAGACTGCCGTGCTCACCTCGCAGGGTGTGCCTTTCATCTTCGCGGGCGACGAAGTGATGCGCGACAAGAAGGGCGTGCATAATTCCTACAACAGCCCCGACAGCATCAACACCATCCGCTGGGAGTTGAAACGGGAGAATCGCGACGTGTTCGACTACGTGAGCGGCCTCGTTAAGATGCGCCGTGCCCATCCCGCCTTCCGCCTGGGCGATGCCGGCTTGGTGCGTGAACATCTGGAGTTCCTGCCCGATACGGAAGATAACGTGGTTGCCTTCCGCCTGAAGGGTCAGCCCGCGGGAGACACATGGAAAGACATCACGGTTATCCTCAATGCACGCGCCGCGGCCACGCAGGTCAGCCTGCCCGCAGGCACTTGGCAAGTGGTGTGCCGCGATGGCAAGATTAATCCAGACCGCGGTCTTGGCACTATCCGTGGCGGACAGGTGAGCGTCGCTCCCCGCTCGGCGTTGATTGTGCATCAATAAGCGGCGTATCCCGCCACCGAATCCATGCTTCGAGGAGGCATCATCGTACATGATGGTAGGAATCATCGTACATGATTCCTCCTCGAAGTCGGATATTCTTCCCTTTAATCCCGCTTCAGTCCTGTCTTAATCCTGCTTCTTATTATCCTAAATGACGTGAAAAAGCAGGTACTTCCGGTGATAATTCCTATATTTGCCCCGTGTAATTGAGCGTGGAACGTGAGACAGACTGTAGTCTATTCTATATATACCGCACTGCTGCTGTGCCTTCTTTGGCCGGCCGGCCTCTGTGCCAAGAAGCGTCCGGCTCCCTCGCCCCCCGACGTGCAGGAGCTGAGGGCCGATTCGCTGATGTCCCGCGTCAGATTCTTTGCACCGATGTACGAGGAGGCTGTTTCCGCCTACAAAGCGGACTTGTATATCAAGGGGCGCATACATATCCTCAAGCAGAACTTCCTGCTGCGTTTCTGGCCGGACATCTTCCGCCTGCACAAGGGGGTCAGGGAGTATATGATGGAAACCTACGGCGAACTGAACTACTCTGCCCCGGACACTTATGACCAGCGTGTCATGGCTACGATGGGCACCTCTTCCGACTTTTGGGAGATGGACCAACGCTTGCTGGAGTATTTCCACGTCAATGTCTATTCGGGCACGCTCCTCAACGACAAGCTGATTTCCCCTCTGGCTTCCAATGCCCCTAAATACTACCGTTACCGGCTGGACTCCGTAGTCGGGCCTCCACATGACCGCACGTTCAAGATACGTTTCATCCCCCGCACGAAAAGTTTCCAACTGGTGGAAGGATATGTCCTCGTGAGCGACAATGTGTGGAGCTTGCGCGAGATGCAGTTTTCCGGCCGCTCAGAGTGGTTCTCCTTCAACGTCCGCCTTCGAATGGGTGAGGTAGGCAAGGACGATGAGTTCCTCCCTCTTTCATGCGATTTGGAAGGGCGTTTCGGTTTGCTGGGCAATAAGGTCGCCGGAAATTATACGGCCATGCTGGATTACAAGGAAATTACTTCCCGTTCGTCTGCTGCTGCCGCTCCTCCTCGGAAAGGGCGGAGCCGCTACGACTTGACGGAATCATACGTCCTGCGGTGTGACACAAACGCCCTTGTCCGGGACACTGCCACGTTCAACGCACTCCGGCCTTTGCCCTTGTCCGAGGAAGAGCGGGCGTTGTACCGGGAGCACTATCAACGTCTGGACAGTGTGTCGCAGCGGAAGCGTCCGCGCAGGAAGTCGCTGGAGTTCTGGGGAGAGGTGGGCGACATGCTCATCAGCGACTATACTCTCAGGCTGAACAAGATAGGGAGTGTGCGTTGCTCTCCGCTGATTAATCCCCTGCTGGTCAGCTACAGCGGTTCTAATGGGTTCTCCTATCGCCAGGAGTTTAAGTACAGTCGGCTCTTTACGGGGGACAAGTTGCTGCGCATCGTGCCCAAGATAGGTTACAACTTCACACGCAAGGAGTTTTATTGGTCCATAGATACTGACTTCGGCTACCTGCCCGAAAAGCGGGCTGCCTTCCACATCAACATCGGCAACGGCAACCGTATCTACAACAGCCGCATCCTGGAAGATTTGAAAGCCATCCCGGACAGTGTCTTCGACTTCGACCAGATACACCTGGATTATTTCAAGGACTTCTACTTCCGCTTGCGCCATACGTGGGAAATTGTCAATGGCCTGACGCTGGACATGGGTCTCTCCATCCACCGGCGCGTGGAGGCCGAGCCGAGCAAGTTCCAGTTTATCTATCCGGAGACACCGCCGGTCAAGTCGGTGAGTGATACGCACAATCCGGCCGAGTTTCCCGTCATTCCCGCGTTCGACCCGGATTTGCTCAACCGTTTCCGTCATTCCTACAACAGCTTTGCCCCGCGTGTTGCCTTGGAGTGGACGCCGGGACAATACTATTATATGGACGGCAAGCGTAAGGTGAATCTGTATTCCCATTATCCTACGGTTTCCGTGGATTGGGAGCGGGGTATTCCCGGCGTCCTGCCCAACTCAGGTTCCTACGAGCGCATCGAGGCAGACTATCAGCACAAGATTGTCTTGCGACCGATGCATACGTTGTATTACCGGATGGGATGGGGCAGGTTTACCAAGAAGAGCGACGTCTATTTCGTGGACTTTGCCAACCTGGCCCGCCACAACCTGCCCGTGGGTTGGAATGACGAAATCGGCGGTGTGTTCCAGTTGCTCGACGGCAGGTGGTACAATGCCTCGAGAGAGTATGTCCGTGCCCATGTCATGTATGAGGCGCCTTTCCTTATCCTCCCGCACCTGATGAAGTACACTCAGTATGTGCTGAACGAACGCATCTATTTCAATGCGTTGGCCATGCCCCACCTGAAGCCTTACATCGAGGCAGGCTACGGCATTGGCACGCACGTGTTCGACTTCGGGGTTTTTGTCAGCTTCGCCAACTGGAAGTATCAGGAAATCGGGTGCAAGTTCACCTTTGAGTTGTTCAACCGCTGATTTGGACCTGTAGCCTGGCTTATCCGTAGAGCCAGTTGAACAGCTTGTTGAGCCATCGCCACCTCAGGCGGAACCAGCGGCGCGTGCTAATCTGCCTCCCCCCAAACCGCTGGACAAACTCCCGGTATCCATGCTTGTGGAAGGGTAGGCCTACGTCCATAAACTCCAGATGGCGGTAGCCGCGCTGCTTGGCATCGACCAAGGCATACCACACGGCCAGTATTCCCGGATATTGCCGGGCGTAAGTCTTGCGCATCCCGCCGGAGAACCACAGGAAGGCATTGGTGCCGGAGTAGATGCAGGCGCTTCCTCCGATGATGCGTCCATGGTAGGTGACAATGAAGATTCGGCTGCGTTCGCCCTCGGTGAGCCAATGCTCCATCTCGCGGAAGAAGCGCAGGCTTGGGAAATGGCGCCGCACCTTGAAGGAGTAGACCCTGTGCAGCATCCGCGCGAAGGCTTGGATTTCGGCGGGGTCGTGCGTCTCGCGCACCTCGGCTCCGTTCTTCAGTCCCTTGCGGATCTGGCGCATACGCGAGGGGCTGAACCGTTTCTCCAGCGCGTGGGGGCCGTGGAGGGAATTGCGCACCCTCAGCCAGTTGATGGGGAAATAGCCTTGCTGGCGGAAGAGCCGGTAGCCGAATTTGGCATCGTCCAGGTTGCGGAACTCGATGAGGAAAGAACGGTGTGCCGCTTCCTTCGTGAGCTGGGCCAACAGGGCTTCGAAGACGGATTCCTGTTGTTCGGGGGGACAGAAGTATTCGCCCGTGCCATATACTTCGCACCGTTGGATAAGGGCAGGCGGAGTGAGCCGGACGCTTCGGCGGACGACACCCAGCAATTTCCCCTTGACGCATCCGTCTTCGCTGGCTATGATCAGCAAAGGTTTATAGCCAGGCGTGGCCTCGTACAGGCGGAATAGCCCGGTGGAATGGAAGAGGTCGGTTCCGGGCAGGTCGGGGAGCTGACTCTTGGCACGGTATATGGTGAGTAGTAAAGGCATCGGGCACAAATATAGGAATAATCTATGAGTTTCATTATCTTTGCACCCGATTTTATCCTCAAGAAAAATATGGAAAGTTTCAGTCAACTCATCAAACTACGCCGCAGCATGCGGCAATACACCGGCGAGGAACTGGCCCAGGAGCAAGTGGTCGCCTTGATGCGGGCCGCGCTGATGGCTCCTTCGTCGAAGCGGAGCAATCCTTGGCAGTTCATCGTGGTGGACGACAAGGAGCTTTTGCGCCGGCTCTCTCTCTGCAAGGCGCAGGCTTCGCAGTTCATTGCGGATGCCGCCCTGGCCATTGTGGTGGCGGCCGACCCTTTGGCGAGCGACGTGTGGATAGAGGATTGTGCCATCGCTGCCGCCTACGTGCAACTGCAGGCCGAAGATTTGGGCTTGGGCAGTTGCTGGGTACAAGTGCGCGAGCGGTTCACGGCATCAGGCCAGCCCTCCAATGACTATGTGCACGAGGTGCTCGACTTGCCACTTCCCCTCCAAGTGCTTTGCGTCATTGCCATAGGCCACAAAGGGATGCAGCGCAAGCCTTTCAATGAGGACAATCTTCAGTGGGAGAAGGTCCACCTGAACGTTTGGACAGAAGGAGGAGAGCCATGAAGCGCAGCATCGAAGATACTTCTATCGTGATGGTTGGGGCGGGCAATGTCGGCTCTCATCTGGCTCGCGCCTTTTATCGCAAGGGGTTCCGTATCTTGCAAGTCTACAGCCGCACGCCCGAAGCTGCCCGTACATTGGCTCAAGAGGTTGAGGCCGATCCTGTGACGGATTTCGAGGCTCTGACCGCCCAAGCCCGTCTTTTTGTGGTGGCATTGACCGATGATGCCCTCGTCCAACTTATTCCGCAGATGACCCAGGGGCGCGAGGACGCCTTATGGGTACACACTGCGGGCAGTGTGCCGATGGATGTGTGGAGGGGGCATGCCCAAAGGTTCGGGGTGTTCTATCCTATGCAGACCTTCAGTAAACGTCGGGAGGTGGATTTCCGTCAAGTCCCCGTCTTTGTGGAAGGTTGCGATCGTGAATGTACAGATTTGCTTCGCGCTGTAGCCGGTGTCCTCAGTACGAAGGTTTATGAAGCAACGTCCGAACAACGCCGTTACCTGCATCTGGGTGCGGTTTTGGCCTGTAACTTCGCTAATCACTTATATACGTTGGCTTCTGACTTGTTGGAGCGTCACGGTTTGCCTTTCGATGCGCTCCTGCCTCTGATAGACGAGACCGCCCGCAAGGTGCATGAATTGTCGCCTCGCGAGGCACAGACGGGACCTGCCGCGCGGGGGGATCGTAGTGTCATGGAGGAGCATTTGCGGCTCTTGGCTGACGAACCCTACCTCTCACAGGTATATACGTTGTTGTCCCAAGGGATAAAAGGTGCCACCTTTTTATAGAATCAATGCCAATGATTCCCCCCAATCAATGCCAATGATTCCTACCATCAGTGCCACCTTTGCTTCACGTAGTCGTTATGGATTCCTAAACATACCCTGTCAGATGCTTCTGAAATAGTATAAACTAAAAATGAATAATTACTTATGAGCACTATCAATTACGACCTCTGCCGCTTGCGCGCCCTGTTGTTCGATGTGGATGGCGTCCTCTCCGCTACCGTTGTCCCCATGGCATCCGACGGCGGGCCGGTGCGCACCGTCAATGTCAAGGATGGTTATGCCATGCAACGGGCCGTGCTTAGCTGCTTGCATGTGGGCATCCTGAGCGGGGGGAGAGGGGAAGCTCTCCAGCATCGTTTCCATTCCTTGGGATTGAATGCAAAGGATGTTTACCTCGGTTCGTCTTTCAAATTGGAGGATTATCGTGACTTTCTCCGGCGTCATGAACTGCAGGAGGATGAAGTGGCCTATATGGGAGATGACCTGCCGGATATTCCCGTGCTTCGCCGTTGCGGCCTGCCTTGTTGTCCGCGTGACGCGGCACCTGACGTGAAGCGGGTGTGCAAATACATTTCGCACGCGGACGGGGGGCATGGATGTGTTCGCGACCTCATCGAGCAAGTTCTCCGTGCACAGGGGATTTGGCCTTCAGATGAGGAGGAACTGCGCTGGTAGGCTGGTGTTGTGGATTATTTTTCAAACTTCAGAGTTATGCTTGACAATCTAAAGAATTACCGCATTGTCCTCGCGAGTCAGTCGCCCCGTCGCAAGGAACTTTTGGCGGGACTGGGGCTGGAGTATGAGACACGTGTCTTGCCCGATGTGGACGAGTCGTTTCCGCCTGAGCTGACGGGTGGAGATATTCCGATGTATATTGCCCGCGAGAAGGCAGAAGCCTATCGCCCCTCCCTTGGGGCGGACGAGCTGCTCATTACGGCTGACACCATCGTCTGGCTGGATGATGCCGTGCTGGGCAAGCCGGCTGATCGCGATGATGCCCTACGGATGCTGAGGAAACTGTCCGGACAGGTGCACGATGTCTATACCGGCGTATGCTTGACCACCCCCCGTTGGCAACGCGCTTTCACGGCTCGTACCGAAGTGAGGTTCTCTTCTTTGGATGAAGAAGAAATCACTTGGTATGTGGATCATTTCCGTCCTTTCGACAAAGCCGGAGCTTACGGAGTGCAGGAGTGGATTGGTTATGTCGCTGTGGAACACATCTCGGGCAGTTACTTCAACATTATGGGGCTGCCTGTGCAACGGTTGTATAGGGAATTTAAGAAGATACCCGCCTTGTGATAGGCGGGCATCTATGGGGATTAGAGCACTTGGTCGGCCATGAGCACCAAGTCATTGAAGGTTATATGGAAGTTTTCCAATTCCGGAAGGTCTTCCATTAACGCATCATAGAAGGTGGCTCGGGTGCCAAATTTTTCCGAGGCGTGGCGATACAGGTTTACTGCATCTGTCATTCGGCCGGACACGAGAGCGACGTGTCCCGCGTTTAGCCAGTCTTGGGCGGTCTTCTCGGCATCCGGGATACGGTCGAAGTACTTGGCTGCCGTGTCCCATCGTTCCAGTTTGAAGGCACACCAGGCAATGCCCCGCCAGGCGCGGAGACTGTGCTCTTCGGCCAGGTCCAGTTGAAAGTAGTGGTCCATGGCCTCTTTGTATTCGTGCAAATCCGTCAGGCAGTTGGCTATCTGGTACAGTACGCCACGGTTGCCGGGTTGTATACTGTCCGCCTCCTGGTAGTAGGCCAGTGCATCTTCGTGTTTCCCCAGCAAGCGGCTGCAGGTGCCCATATGGCGCAGGGTCCAGGCGTTGTTGTGGTTCAAGAGGTCGGCCTGTTCGTAGTACCTGAGGGCCAGTTCGTAGAGTTTCTGCTTTTGGAGGCAGAACCCCGCTTTCTCGAAATCCTCGTTTGAAGGCGGCAATACCAATGTCAAATCCATATAGATATCGCCTGCTTCTTTCCACCGGTGTTCGCTGAGGAAAAGGTCTGCTATCTCTCTCTTCAGTTCGGGCTTGTCCAGGATAATCCTCAGTATGGGATTGGCATAGAGGTCTATGTCCTCACGGAAGGGATCTGCAAATTGTCCCTTGTACCGGCTGAGCTTGAAGAAGCGGTAGAGATTCTGGAGGTATTGGTTACTGATGGTTTGCGGCAGGTTGGCGAAGTTGCGCAGTTTGTCCAGGTGTTCGTCGTCTTTCATCTCTTCCAATGTTTCGTTGCTCAGTTGGGCAAACATCAGGTCACGTTGGGCTTGCGGCAGGTGTTGCAGCATGAAGGCCAGCGAATACTTGTCGCTGTCGCAGAGGGCGCCTATTTCAAAAAAGAGTTTGAGCTTTTGCTGGAATGTTCCGTTTTGTCGTAATTCGGCGGGGATGGCAGAGTTCTCCACGTCGAAGGGACGGAACCAGTTAGGCAGGTCGTTGAAGAAAGGGTGAGATTTCAGAGGGGCAAAAGTGCTCATGTAGATGTCTTTGCCTTCCATCTGGAGATCGTTCATTTCGCGGATTTTGTCGTTCAGTCCCAAGCGGTCTATGGCCTCGGCCCAATTGGGGACATCGCCTTCGTATTCTTCCTCCAGGCTTCGCTTGAATTTGCTGAAGAGCTCTTTGTTCTTCAGCATGGTGGGCAGGATTTCCTCCTGCATCTTGCGGTTGATTTCGTCCGTTTCACGACAGCGCAGCAGTTGGAGATAGACGGTGTTTAGTCGCTTGCCTAGCCAAAGTTCGGCGGCGTGTTTCCGGATGGTTTCTGTCAATTCGGGGTAGAGTGGTATCCGGTCTCCATATTGCAACAAGGCCAAGGCCACACCGACAAGGGCACGTTCGCAGACTTCGCTTTCAAACGATACGCTGGCGCTCAGCAGCCATTGCATCTTTCGGGGATCGAACCATTCGAGCAGGCTCATGCCCACTGCACTTGTCAGCAGGCTGATGTCATGGGTGTCTACTATGTTCGATTCCAGCCATAAGTTGGCTTGGTTTACTTGTTCGTCTGTCCACGGGTCGCTGATCCAGGTGCTGATGAAGGCTCGGCGTGATGCCGCTTCATGACGCCGGCGCAGGTCGTCGGGGATGGTGTTGTTGTACGGCGGCAGTTGACAGAGGTCGATGTCGTCAACGATGCTTTCCAATTCGGCCAACTGTTCTTTCAGACTGGGGTCGGGTGGTAAAAGAGCCTGTGTCCTCCTCAACTCGTGGTAGTAGTGGGTAGAGACTTTGTCCAGCAATTGGATTCGTGCCCGGTCAGCGATGTCCCATAGGTCTGTGCGTAGGCGGAGGTAGAGTTTCTCCCGTTGCGGGTCGTTGATGCCTTGGCGCATGTAGTCCAACATGTAATTGTAGGATGTCCGGTTTTGTTCCAGTCGGTTGGCAAGGGTCCAGTCTCCGCATAAGTCCAATAGAGCTTCGGCTTGTGTTTGGGCTTCCTTCAGTCGGCTTTGTTGCAGCAGGTTGACAATGCTGCTGTACATCGAGTTGATGTTTTTTTCGTTCATAAGGGTTCAAGAAGTCTGGATTGTTTTCAGAATCTTACTTGCACTTGGGCTTGCAGCAGGTTCGAAGCTTCGCGCAAGTGAGGGTTGCGGTAGGTATATTGCAGTTGCAGGCGGCATTTGGGGTAGAACCACCACTGCACGCCAGCCACGTAGTTGGTCTGTTTGTCTTTCAGGGTTTTGTTGCGGTTGAAGTAGTCGTATGAGGCAATGATGTCGAACTTGGGCAGGACGTGTGCGGACAGGGTCAGGTAGTATCCTTCGCTCTTGACGTGACCGTCTTTTCCCTGCAAATATTCCGAGCGCACATCTATGGGTTTGAAGTGCAGCTTGAATCCGGCAGCCCAACGGTTGCGGTCATAGTTTTGTCCAACGGCAATGTCCGGGTTCATAGCCGATGTGGCTACGGCGCAACCCTTGCCTTTGATGAAAGAACCGCCCACGGAGAGCCAAGAGAGGGGATTCACCAGCAGCGAGCCTACGATGTCTTTCTGGTTGTTGCCGTCCTTGCGGTTGATGCCTTGTCCGTTCATCAGTGCAACGTGGTAGGTAATAAGTTTGTCAAATAAATCTCCGTAAACCATCAGTCCAAGGTCGCGGCCTGTGTGCGAGCCATACAAGGGGTCGCTTCCATCATAGCCTGCCAGATAGTTTACTGCTTGTGAGTTGCAGTTGATGAGTTCCAATGAACAGGGCGACATGGGGTTTTCGAAGGAGAACATGGTCTTGAATTCTCCGATGCGTACGGTCAGCTCCGGCAAGAACTTGTATTCCGTATAGGCTTCCAGCACTCTGCTGGTATTAGCGAAGTTGTACATGAAGTAACACGACCACTTGTCCGTGATTTTGCCACGCACCATCAAGATGGCACGCTTTACTTCAAACGTGTTTGCTTTGGCACCTTCCGTGTCGTCGTATGAGTAGGCCACTTGGGCGTAGCCTTCCAGCGTCAGTCTGTCCTTCAGGGTGTTGACTACGTTGTTTAAGTTGTTTTTGCTTTGGGTTTTCTCTTGCGCGGCGACCAGGCTTGTCCCGAGGATAAGCAGCAAGAGTGGAATCAGTTTTTTCTTCATTATAGGATATATTGCTGTCACAATGCAAAAACAAAGGCAATCCGGACGTTTCCGTCGGATTGCCTTTGGGGTAAATGATTTTAGTGCTTATTCGTTGATGGCTGCAATGCCCGGGAGTACTTTGCCTTCGATGGCTTCCAGCAATGCGCCACCACCCGTGGATACGTAAGATACTTCCTTGGCCAAACCGAACTTGTTGACGCAGGCTACAGAGTCACCACCGCCTACCAGCGAGAAAGCGCCGTTCTTCGTGGCTTCCACGATAGCCTCGGCCACTGCGCGGGAGCCATGCGTGAAGTTGTCGAACTCAAACACGCCTGTCGGGCCATTCCACAAGATGGTCTTGGAGCCCTTGATGACGTTGGCGAAGAGTTCTTCCGTCTTCGGACCTATGTCGAGGCCTTCCCAACCGTCGGGGATGTCGTTGACTTCGCAGAACTTCGTGTTGGCGTCGTTCGAGAAAGAGTCGGCAACCTTGGCGTCTACGGCCAATACCAGGTTGACACCTTTTTCTTTGGCTTTCTTCATCAGGTCGAGAGCCAGGTCCAGTTTGTCATCCTCGCAGATGGAGAGACCGATTTTGCCACCCATGGCCTTCGTGAAAGTATAAGTCATGCCGCCGGCGATGATGAGGTTGTCCACCTTGTTCAGCAGGTTTTCGATGATTTCAATCTTCGAGGAAACCTTCGAGCCACCCATGATGGCGGTGAAGGGACGATGGATGTCGTTCAGCACTTTGTCAACGGCCTTCACTTCCTTCTCCATCAAATAGCCGAACATCTTGTTGTCCTTGTCAAAGTACTTGGCGATAAGAGCCGTGGAAGCATGTGCGCGGTGGGCTGTACCGAACGCATCGTTCACGTAGCAGTCTGCATACGAAGCCAGCTTCTTGGTAAATTCCTTCTGGCTTTCCTTGACAGCCTTCTTGGCAGCGGCCTTTTCCTCATCGGTGGCGTCGTCAGCCAAGCCACGGGGCTTGCCTTCTTCCTCGGCATAGAAGCGGAGGTTTTCCAGCAACAGCACTTCACCCGGCTTCAGGGCAGCAGCCTTGACGGCAGCTTCTTCGCCCATGCAGTCGTTGGCAAACTGGACTTCCACACCCAGCAGTTCGTTCAAGTGCTTCAGGATGTGCTTCAAAGAGAATTTTTCTGTCACGCCTTTCGGACGGCCCAGGTGAGAACCGATGATGATGCTGCCACCGTCGGCCAGAATCTTCTTCAGCGTGGGCAGGGCGGCACGCATACGAGTGTCATCTGTAATGTTGAAGTTCTCGTCCAGGGGCACATTGAAGTCTACACGGACGAATGCCTTTTTACCGGCAAAGTTAAATTGATCAATAGTCATAACTTTATATTTTTAGATTAAAAGTGTAACTTTCGTTTCTACTATCTTTCGTTGCTGCAAAGTTAGCATTTATTTCCTTTTTATACTATAAAAAAATCTTATTTTATTTGCTTTCTTTGCCTGTATCCTCTTTAACCTTGTATTTCTGCTCGTAATAGCTGCACATCAGGCGTAATCCGCAGACATCACACTTGGGTGAACGTGCCTGACAGATGTATCGCCCGTGCAGGATGAGCCAGTGGTGGGCGATGGGAATTTCTGCCTTGGGAATGTTCTTCACCAATTCCTTTTCTACGCTGAAGGGTGTGGTGCATTGGTCGGACACCAATCCCAGCCGGTGGCTGACGCGGAAAACGTGAGTGTCCACGGCCATTGCCGCCTTGTTGAACGCCACGGATTGGATGACGTTGGCCGTCTTGCGTCCCACGCCGGGTAACTTCAGCAGGTTGTCCATCGTGTCGGGCACTTCCCCGTTGAAGTCGGACAGCAACATACGGGCCATGCCCACCAGATGCTTGGCTTTGTTATTGGGATAGGAGACGCTGCGGATATACTCGAATACTGCCTCGGGAGTGGCAACCGCCAAGGCTTCGGGCGTGGGGAAGGCTTCGTAGAGGGCGGGAGTCACCATGTTCACCCGCTTGTCCGTGCATTGGGCAGAGAGGATGACCGCTATCAGCAATTGGAAGGGATTATTGTAATGTAACTCCGTCTCTGCCACGGGGACATGCTCGCGAAACCAAGCTAAAATCTTCTCGTATCTCTCTTTCTTTCTCATCTCAGTTTGTTCTTATGGTAATGAGGCGCCACTTTCAAGTGGAAGTAGAGCGTGGAAACGATGGTGAGGCAGGCTCCGAACAGGTAGGCCCGGTCGAAGCTGCTGACCTCGGCTATGTAGCCGCCCGCCAGCATCCCGATGCCGATGCCCACATCCCACGAAGTCAGGTAGGTGGATGTGGCCGTGCCGCGTTGGTTGTTGGGGGCAAGGTTGACAAACAAGGTGTTATAGGCGGGAAACATGATGCCGAAACCGATGCCCAACATCAGCGCGATGCCGAAGAACAGCATGTTGCATAAGGCCGGATTCCATTGGATGAAATAGACGCATCCGGCCAGCAGGAAGAAACTGGCAATGACCAGGTAAAGTCCTGCATTGATGACTTGCGTTATTTTCCCATGATCCACCAATCTGCCGGAGAATAGCCGCGACACGGCCATGCCCACTGCCATGAACGTGAAGAAAAAGCCTGTGGACACGTCCATCCCGATTTGCTTGGCATACATGGCCACATAGTTGGTGGTCATGCCGTAGGGGATGGAAAGCAGAAGCAGACTTAATCCCGCGGGCATCCCTTTGAGCAGGATGAAACGATCCAACGAGATGGGGGGGCGCTTGACGGGTGGCTTGTAGGGCGTCTTTACCATTGAAGCACAGAGTATTCCCAGCAAGCATGACCCCAGCGAGGTGCAGAAGATGACAGGATAGCCCGTGCCGGCATCGTGCATGAACAATCCCACCATCGGCCCGATGGACATGGCGGTGTTGTTGGCTAATCCGTAGTATCCCAATCCTTCACCGCGGCGCGAGGAGGGCATGATGTCGATGACGATAGTGTTGCCTCCGACAGTCACCGTGCCGAATGCCAAGCCGTGTACGATGCGCAGGATGATGAACAATGTCAGCGTCCCTGCTACTATATAGCCTCCGAAAATAGCAGTGAACACGAAGTATGCCAGCAGATACAACGGTTTGCGGGCAAACGTGTCCAGCAGATAACCCGAGAAGGGACGGATGCACAAGGCGGCAATGGTGTAGCAAGACAGCACGATGCCAATTGTCGCCTTGTCTGCCCGGAATATTTCGTCCAGGTAGAAAGGCAACACCGGCATCATCAGCCAAAACCCGAAGTAAAGCAGGAAGTTGGCCGCCAGGATGAAGCAATAGCCGGGAGTGACAAGCCTGTCTTTCATCCCGCTTAGTATGCCGCCTCGAACTCGCGGAGGAAGCGTGTGTCGTTCTCCGAGAACATTCGCAGGTCTTTCACCTGGTATTTCAGGTTGGTGATGCGTTCGATGCCCATGCCCAAGGCGTAGCCGCTATAGACCTTGCTGTCTATGCCGCAGGCATCCAGCACGTTGGGATCCACCATGCCGCAACCCAGGATTTCCACCCAACCCGTGTGTTTGCAGAAGGGGCAACCTTTGCCGCCGCAGATGTTGCAGCTGATGTCCATCTCTGCGCTAGGCTCGGTGAAGGGGAAGTAGGAAGGACGCAGACGAATTTTAGTGTCGCTGCCGAACATTTCCTGGGCAAAGAGCAGCAGCACCTGCTTCAGGTCGGTGAAGGATACACCTTTATCTATATAGAGACCTTCCACCTGGTGGAAGAAGCAGTGGGCGCGGTAGCTGATGGCTTCGTTGCGGTAGACGCGACCCGGGCAGATGATGCGGATGGGCGGCTGCGCGTGCTCCATGGCGCGCACTTGGACGCTGCTGGTGTGTGAGCGCAAGATGATGTTCTTGGTCACATCGCCGGGATTGACATCCACAAAGAAGGTATCCTGCATGTCGCGGGCAGGATGGTCGGCGGCGAAGTTCAGTTTGGTGTAGACGTGCAGATCATCTTCCACTTCGGGGCCGTCTGCAATGTTGAAGCCCATGCGGGCGAAGATGTCGATGATTTCGTTCTTCACGATGGTCAGCGGATGGCGTGTGCCCAAGCCGATGGGGTAAGCCGTGCGGGTCAGGTCGAGGTCGTCCAAGCCCGTGTCCTGGCTGGCGAATTGCTCCTTGAGGGCGGCAATCTTTTCTTGTGCCTTGGTCTTCAATTCGTTGAGGCGCATACCCACGGTCTTCTTCTGGTCGGCGGGGACATTGCGGAAGTCGGTCATCAACTCGTTGATTGCCCCTTTCTTGCTGAGGTATTTGATGCGCAGAGCCTCCAGTTCGTCAGCGTTGGCGGCTTGCAGGTTCTCCACTTCTTGCAGAAGTTGTTCTATTTTCTCTATCATATTTATATTTAGTATTTATATTTCGTCTGTATGAGCGGTGCAAAGATACGACTTTCTTCCTTATCTTGTGCAGCCGGTTGAAATTAAACGTCGGTTGGCTGTCTCCGTAAAGAGGCACTTGAATGCTCTAAACAGGGACTTGAGCGCGCCAAAGTGCCTCTTTGTGGCTGTCAAAGTGCCTCGTAACGGTTGTCAAAGTGCCTCATTGTCTGTCCACTTTCAGTAAGCCGCCGGTCGTGGTATCAAACAACACGGTCGTGGTGGAGTTTTTGTTGAACAACACGGGAGCCAGATATTCGATGGTGCCGAACTGGGTGAGTGGTGTTTCCGTTTCCAGCAGCAGGTGGTTGCCTTGCTTCAGTGTGATTTTTGCGCGTCCGGGCATATTGTAAGCCACGCCTTCTAGTTCGTCTTTTTTCTTGCCGTCCGTTTCTTCATAGGTGGGCAGGGATGGCGTGTTGAGGTTGGTGATGGTCAGGTAATAAGGCTCGCCGGCCAGGTTGTCTTTGTCCAGCAGGCCTAATTTCTGCGAGAAGCGGAAAGCTACCTTGTCCTTCATCTCGGCAGGGGTTATCCGGATGCTGACGTCTTTCGTCTGCTTCGTGGTATGACCTGTGAACATTTCCGTCAAGGCTTGTTCTTGTTCTTCCAGGTTGTCCAGCATCAATTTGAGCTGCATGCCGTCTTGCGGGGTGTTTTCCGCATCGCCGCGCAGCAGGTCGTTGCGGCTCTCGCGCATGAGGTAGATTTCCTTGGCGACAAGTTCGGCCTTTTTAGCCGTGGAGCCTGCCAGCAGGATTTCCTCGGTCAGGAATTTGTTCGGGTCGGGCAACTGTTTTTCTTGCCGGTTGACGGTGTTCTCGGGTTGTTTGGCCGGTGTCCCGCTGAAAGGCAGGTTGATGGAGCGCACGATGCCATCTTCCGTCAATTCCATCAGCGGTGCCACGGTCTTGTCTTTCAACTTGACAAAGTAGACATGCTCCCTGTCCGGTGTGCCGACGGTGTTCAGTTGAATGTTGTCCAGCGTCCAATGCTCTTCCGGCTCTGTCGAAACCTGTTTTTGTTGCAGGTAGCGTCCGGCGTATTGGCAGAATACGCCCGGAGTGTAGGTGTGGCGGGTGATTTGCAGGACAATTTCCAGTTCGGTTTTGGGCAGCATGTAGGTGACGCCATAATCTTTTCCTCGCATGACGCCTACCGTGACTTCTGTCTGGGCGGTGGCTGTGAGGGTGGTGAGTAAGGCTGCTGCAAGTATCAGGTTCTTTTTCATATCTTTCTATATTTGGGGTTGCACCATTCGGAGGAACAAAGTTAATCAACTTCCGCTTAGCAGGGAGTTGCTTTAGAGTTTATTAACGAACACGATGCAGACAGGCTTGTCTATGCGGATGTCCTGATGCGTGTCTTTCAGTTTGCCGCTTTGCAGGTTTCGCTCGAAGACTTGAATCACGTTGCTGTCTCTACAGGCCACAAGCAGGTATTTGCCATTCGGCGTGATGTTGAAGTTGCGCGGGTGTATGCCTGTCCGTTGATAGCCTATGGGTGTGAGTGTGCCTTCCTGCGGGTGTATGGCGAAGATGGCTATCCCGTCGTTTTTCAGCCGGTTGCTGGCGTATAGGAATTTGCCGTCCGGGCTTACGTGGATGTCGGCGCTGCCTCTGGCGCCGGTAGTGTCGGCGGCAATGGTTTGCAGGGCGGTCAGGTTTCCGTCGGCGTAGGCGAAGGCGGTGATTTCGCCCGACAACTCTCCGATGACATAAGCGTGTTTGCCGTCCGGGGCAAAGGTCAGGTGGCGGGGACCCGAGTCGGGCTTGACGGGTATGGCCGTGTCTTCTGGCATGGCGCTCAGTCCTTTGGAGGTAACGGTGAAGCGCAGGATGCGGTCGGCGCTGAAGTCGGTGGCAAAGACATAATTTCCGTCAGGCGAGAAAACGGCGCAATGGATGTGCGGCGTGATTTGCCGGAGTTTGTCAGGGCCGGTTGCCTGCCCGTGGAAGAGGGTGTCCGCAGGCGCCGTGGTGCCATCGGCGTTAAGCGGGAAGACCGACAGGCTTCCGCCGCTGTAGTTGGCGGTCAGCACTATGCGGTCGTTGGCAACTACATGGCAGGGGTCGGCACCGCGAGTCAGTTGCTTGCCTACAAGGCGCAGGCTTCCGCTTTCCGGATTGAAAGCCAAGGTGTTTAGGGCAGCCGTGTTGTCGTTCATCTCGCTGACCGCATAGACGAATTTGCAGTTTTCCGACACTGTCAAGTAGGAGGGATTAGGCAATTCGACCGAATCCAAGGCGGAGCCGCTTCCTGTCTGTTGGTCGAAGCGGAAGGTATAGATGCCTTTGCTGGTGCCGTTCGTGTAGGTGCCTACCAGCATGGTCAGTTCATCAGCCTTCCCGTCTGCATCTTTCATCGTGCAGGCGCCAAGGCTGGATATGAGTAGAAATAATGACAGCATTTTCATAGTGACGTATGTTTGGAGGGCAAAGGTAAGTCTTTTTTTTTGTGAAATGCAAAAAAATAACAATAAAGTATGGTGGTGTGGAAAATGTTGCTTATCTTTGCCACTCAAAACGATAATATCATTTCGTTGTGAATGATTGTCATGGGGTTGACTGGATTTGACAGCGGGAAGAAATGGTAGGTAAGCATGCAGTGCTTCGTTGGCTGGCACTTTAATCTCAGTCCTCGAAAATTTATCTGGCGAAAGACAATACGCTCTCGCTGCGTGATTGAAGCATAGTAGATCGACGCTTAATCCCGGCACAAGGTGCTGGGACGGGACATCACTCGGAAGCTGTTGCTCCGAAGCATTCCGGTCAAGTGGTGCAGCTACATCGGAGATAGTCAACGTCGGCCTTGCGGCGTAGATGAAGTTTTTTAGAGGATAAGGTTGCGGTTGATGGCTTTGGTTCTGCCGCGGCATGAAAATTTAGGCAAAGATAAGCATGTAGAAAGCTTATGATTTCCTCGTTTGGACGAGGGTTCGATTCCCTCCAGCTCCACGATAAAAAGGAAGCCGCTAACTTTGAGCGGCTTCTTTTTTTACACAATCTTCTTGCATCCATTGACCTGGAAGAACTCGTTCATCATTAGTTGGTAATTGCCGTGCAGGATGATGTGGTGGTTGCCCAATGGATTCTTCAGGAAATAGTTGGCGGGAGTGTCCATGCGGATGCGGATTTGTGTGCGACACATATTTATATAGTTGGTATTCTCGGTCAGGGTGCCCGTGGTGAGGTAGTACTCGTCCAGGCATTCGCCGCCACACTTCACGAGCGTGACATCGCCTGTTGGGGCAAGACCTTGTATGCCGATGCCTTTCTGCGTCTCGAAGTGGCTGCGCAGGATGAAGCGCTCTGTCTGTTGCAAGCCGATGGTGCAGTGCGAGAAGACCACTTCATTCGTGCGGGCGTTTATCAGGGACGGGTTGGCCATGAAAGACGATTTGCCGGTCAATACCTTTGCGGCCAGCATGGTAAAGACGGATTGGAGGTCGCCTTCACATCCCGCGATGATGCCTTCGTCGTTTAGTAAGGCTAAAGCCAGGCAGCCGGTTGTGCCTGTGGTGTCTATTAACCGGAAGCAACTCAGGGTGAGGGCATCCAGACGTTCTTCCTCCACAATTCGGTGGATGGCGCGGTAGAGCCGCATCGCTTTCAGCATGTCCTCGGGCGTGGCTTCACGGCAAGCCAGGGCTTTTTCGGCCAGGTTGGCGCAGGCTTCGCCTACTTCGTCGTCTGTCACTTTCCGGTAGTTGTCGTAGATGCGCTCCAAGGGAATGTCGAGGTATTCAATGCCCCAGCGGCGTTTGCTCAGCAGGTAATCCACTTCGCTGGCGATGAGCCATGAGGAGGGTGTCCCCATGACGCCGATGCGCGAACCCCACAACTTGCGTTGCGCCTTGAAATTGCTGTGCAATACAAATATGCGTTTGATGACTTCGGGCAACTCCCCGTGCAGGATTTCGGTTTTGATGCCCCGGCCACGTAGCCAGGCGGAAATCTCCAGAGCAGAAGCAAGGGAGTTTTGCATGCCGTCTGCCAAGAGGATGGCAGGGCGGGGCAGGAGGTCGAAATGCTGGATGACCAGTCGCTCCACGCCACCCGTGGCGATGAACAACAGGCTGAAGTCGTCCGGGGTCAACCGGCTCATTTCCCGGTAATCTATAAAGTGGACGGTGAAGTATTTCTCCAGTTCGGCCAATAGGATTTCGTGGCAACTGCGCACCGTGGCTTGGTTGTGCAGCATGGAGGCAAAGGTGATGAGGTTGACTATCATGGTAGCTGTTTATTTAAAGTTTGGTGCTGTAAAGGTAGCCTATTGTGCTGATATGGCATCATGTTTTTTGTTGATTTTAGTTTTTTTGTAAACCGAAAGATTTTTGGGTGTGTCCTTATCAAATAAATGTGTACCTTTGTCGCTCATAAACCAAAATACATTAAAACAGGAATGCCGACAATATCCATTCGCGGGACAGAAATGCCCGCCTCGCCCATCCGCAAACTGGCTCCTTTGGCCGATGCAGCCAAACAAAGGGGAGTGCATGTGTTTCATCTGAATATCGGCCAACCCGACTTGCCGACGCCTCAGGTTGCGTTGGATGCCATTCGCAGCATTGACCGCAAGGTGTTGGAGTATAGCCCCAGTGCCGGATTTCGCAGTTACCGGGAGAAACTGGTGGGTTATTATGAGAAATACAACATCCATTTGACGGCCGATGATATCATCATTACGTCGGGCGGATCAGAAGCGGTGCTTTTCTCTTTCTTGGCTTGCTTGAATCCGGGCGATGAAATCATAGTGCCTGAACCTGCTTATGCCAATTATATGGCGTTTGCCATTTCCGCAGGTGCCAAGATACGTACTGTCACCACCACCATTGAGGAGGGATTCTCTCTGCCCAAAGTGGAGAAATTCGAGGAACTTATCAACGAGCGCACCCGTGCCATCCTGATTTGCAATCCTAACAACCCGACGGGATACCTCTACACCCGCCGCGAGATGAACCAGATACGCGACTTGGTGAAGAAATATGACCTTTTTCTCTTCTCCGACGAGGTTTATCGAGAGTTCATCTATACCGGTTCTCCTTATATTTCCGCCTGCCACCTGGAGGGCATTGAGCAGAATGTGGTGCTCATCGACTCCGTGTCAAAGCGTTATTCGGAGTGCGGCATTCGTATCGGCGCCTTGATAACGAAGAACAAGGAAATCCGTCAGGCGGTGATGAAATTCTGTCAAGCCCGTCTCAGCCCTCCTCTGATTGGCCAGATTGCCGCCGAGGCTTCTTTGGATGTGGATGAGGAGTATATGCGTGATGTTTATGATGAATATGTTGAGCGTCGCAAGTGCCTGATAGACGGCTTGAACCGTATTCCGGGCGTGTATTCGCCTATACCTATGGGGGCTTTTTACACGGTCGCCAAGTTGCCTGTGGACGATTCAGACAAATTCTGTGCATGGTGCCTGTCCGATTTTCAATATGAAGGACAAACCATCTTCATGGCGCCGGCTTCGGGATTCTATACCACACCCGGATCGGGGCGCAACGAAGTCCGTATTTCGTATACGTTGAAAAAGGATGACTTGACTCGTGCTCTTCTTGTCTTGAAAAAGGCGCTGGAAGCCTATCCGGGGCGGACAGAGTGAGAAAGGAGAAGATATAATATAAGGTATGTCCCTGCCTCTCTTCATTGCCCGCCGCCTTTATCGCGGGGAGCAGGATAAACGTTGGGTTTCCCGTCCTGCGGTACTTATCGCCAAGCTTGGCATTGCCATCGGCTTGGCGGTGATGCTCATAGCTGTGTCCGTGGTGACGGGGTTCAAGAAGGAGGTGCGTGACAAAATCGTTGGATTCGGAGGGCACATCCAAGTGACCAACTTGGCGCAGATGCAGCTCTACGAGCCTTTGCCTGTCGGGGTGGATGAAGCCCTGTTGAATCAGTTGGCGGCGATGCCAGGCGTGAGGCATGTGCAACGTTTTTCTTATAAGCCGGGGTTGGTGAAGACGGCAGATGCTTTTCAAGGCATGGTGCTGAAAGGCATTGCGCCGGATTATGACACCCGCTTTTTACAGCAATATCTGGTGGAGGGCGATTTGCCAAACTTCAGTGATGCTTCGTCTTCGAATAGCGTGGTCATTTCCCAAGCATTGGCGGGGAAGTTGAAGCTGAAGTTGGGAGACAAACTTGATACTTATTATATAGAAGACGAGGTGCGCGCCCGCCGGTTGAAGGTTGTAGGTATTTACCGTACCAGTTTTTCGGAGTATGACAATCTTTTTCTGTTCACCGACCTGCATACGGTGAACCGCTTGAACGGGTGGCAGAACGATCAAGCCGGAGGATTGGAAATCCTGCTGAAGGACTATGACCAATTGGAAGACGCCACATGGGAGATTGCCTCACTTCTGGAAGGCCATTCCGATCGATACGGGGCGCAATATACAGCCCGCAATGTCGAGCAGCTCAACCCGGCCATTTTCTCTTGGTTGGATATTCTGGACGTGGATATTTGGGTGATACTCGTCTTGATGATGGGCGTGGCGGGCTTCACGATGATTTCCGGCTTGTTTATCCTCATCATTGAGCGTACGCCGATGATAGGTACGCTGAAAGCTCTGGGGGCGAACAATCTCACTATACAGAAGGTCTTCCTTTGGCTTTCCGTTTTCCTCATCGGACGGGGGATGCTATGGGGAAATGTCGTGGGCATCGGTCTTTGCCTGCTGCAACATTGGACAGGGTTTGCTGCCTTGGATGCGGAAACCTATTATATGGATACCGTGCCCGTGGCGTTCAATATCGGCTATTTGTTGCTGCTGAATGGCGGTGCTTTGGCCGCTTCCGTCCTAATGCTGGTAGGGCCATCTTTCCTGATATCTCATATCCGTCCGGCGGATTCCATACGGTATGAATAATGCGGTACAAAGTAGATGTTCAATGTTAGTTTATAGCATCAAGAAGCGAAGGGTAGTATTCATCTTGCCCTACCATCAATGCCAATGATGACTACCATCAATGCCAATGATGACTATCAAAGGTGCCACCTTTGCCTCATGTAGTCGTTATGGATTCCTAAACATACCCTATCGAATGCCTCTGAAAATATATGCTAAATATAGCTACTTATTTGCAGAGAAACTCGCTCTTCTTGCGCAGGAGGCAAATGAGTTTCCACCGCAGGGATTGGACAGGTTGGAGAAGGTCGAACACCGGTAGGGTGAGGTAGTATCTCCTCGATTCGCCCAACGTCTTTGCATTTTTATTGATCACATAGCCTTGTAGTGTGAGCCTTAGCAGGAAAGCCGATGCTGCGATGCCTGTCCCCAGCCAATGGGCGTGCAGGGTGCATATGGCGGCAGTTATCATCCATGCGGCGTGGAAGAGCAGGCGCGTCAGCGTTTCCAATCCAGCCTCGTAGCGTTGCATGCCCCGGTAGAAGCGGGCAGTGGAAGCATATCCGATTTTTTCCTCACGCCAGTCCTTGGCGCGTGTGCAGGGACAGCGTAGCATAACAGCTTCGGCTTGCGTTTCCACGCGTGTATTGTTTCCGTTGGCCACACGGTTGATGAAGAGGTCATCTTCTCCTCGAAGTAAGTTAAGGTGCCCAGAGAATCCTTTGTGCTGGTAGTATAAGTCTTTGCGGTAGGCCATATTGCGCCCGAAACCCATATAGGGATGTCCGCCCAAAGCAAAACCCAGGCAGCGAATATGGGTGAATAGGTTGTCGAAGGCGATGCGCTTGTGCAGCCATCCTTTTCCTCGTTCATATCCGCTGTACCCCAATACTACTTGCGTGTCTGGCGTGAAGTTGCGTGCCAGGAGGCGGAGCCACTGGTTGCTGCGGGGATGGTAGCCGGTATCAGTCGTGACCACCCAGTCGTGGTGGGCGGCGCGTATGCCCAAAGTCAACCCTAGTTTCTTATGGCTGATATATTTCGAGGAGTCGGGGATGAAGCTGTGGTAGAGGTGTGGATATTGTGTCCGCAGCCGGGTGAGGTAATCGATGGTGCCGTCGTCTACCCCGTCCGTGATAACGATGACCTCGAAAGACGGGTAGTCTTGCTCCAAAATGAGTGGGAGGTTCTGCTTTAGGTCTTCGTAGGACTCGTGGGCATAGATGATGACGGATAGGGGAGGGTAATCATCGGCAAAAGGGATGCCACTTTCGGCTGCGGCGTGGTTGTGCCGGGGGATGCGGAGGTAGAGAATCAGGTAGAAAAGTACTTGGATGAGAAGAAGCCCGCCTGTGAGGACTAACAGCAAGGTTTCGTCGGGAGATATAGTGAATGCTTCCATGTGTTTTGTTTATCTATGTGAATAAAACGGTGCAAAGGTAGCGATTTTTGGTGACTTTGTTGTATCTTTGCCGCCACTTATGAAACGAATCCTACTGACATATATACTCTTGTCCGTCTTGGGGGTATTGGCCGCAAGCGCGCAGGTGCCCATGAATTCGATGAACCAAGGCGGAAACATGCGTGACCAATATGGTAACCAGATAGACCCTGCGTTGCAGCCGGACAACTTAGAGGACAGCACTGTGAATATCCAGAGCCTGCCTCCGAAACTCTACATGTGGAAAGTTAGCGGTGAATTGGGCGAGCGGACACTTATTCCTGCGGATACAGCCAGCCTGAACTTCCAAAACACAAATCTGGTGGAAGGCATGGAGGGGCACTACAACTATCTGGGTAACCTCGGCGCGCCCCGTCAATCGCGCATTTTCTTTGAGCGGGACGACGATGAATACCCTACAATCTTCATTGCCCCCTTGTCCAGCTTTTACGTAAAGCCCAGTGACTTGCTCTTCACCAACAGCAATGTCCCTTTCACCAACCTGACCTACTACAAGGCGGGTAGCAAAATTAACGGTGAGGATCGCTTCAAGTCTTATTTCTCCGTCAACGTCAACAAGCGTCTGGCTGTGGGATTCAACATTGACTATCTGTATGGGCGCGGCTATTATGCCAACCAAGCCACCTCGCATTTCAATGCGGGCGTGTTTGCCAGCTATATCGGCGAGGAATACCAGATGCACGCCGCCTACAATAACAATTTCTTCAAGATGAACGAAAACGGTGGCATTATTGATGACCGCTACATTACGCGTCCCGAAGAAATGGAAGACGTGGGCGGCACGCAGAATATCCCCACCCGGCTGGAAGGTACAGGTACCCGTAACCACAATTTTTATCTTTATCTGACACACCGCTACCGTCTTGGCTTCTACCGCGAAGTGACCAAGTTGGAAGACACGCAAGACCCTGCGGCGCAACGGCGGATGCAGCAAGACAGCACCGCACTGCCCAAGGATACCATTGTGGAGGAAGAATTCGTGCCTGTCACCAGCTTTATTCATACCTTCAAGGTGGAGCGTTCGCGCCGCACCTTCCGCTCGTCCACCGAGCCTACGGGCGAAGACGGATTTTATGAAAACACCTATTTGCAAGAGGGTGCAAGCAACGACTCCACTGTCGCCTTGAGTGTAAAGAACGTCTTCGGTATTTCCTTGTTGGAGGGCTTCCATAAATATGCAAAGGCGGGACTGACGGCATATGTCTCACATAACTTCAACCGATATACGCTGATGAACATGGATACGTCTTTGCCGCGTCCGACGCCCTTGGAGTACACCGAACATGAGTTTTACGTCGGTGGCGAGCTGTCCAAGCGGCAAGGCTCACTGCTGCACTACAACGTGACGGGCGAGGTGGGCCTGGCCGGGAAGGCTGCCGGACAGTTCAAGGTGAATGGCGACATTGACTTGAATTTCCGGCTCGGGAAGGATACTGTCAACTTCTATGCCCGCGGACATGTCAGCAACCGGTTACCCTCTTTCTATATGCGCCATTACCATTCCAACCATTTCGCGTGGGACAACGACAATATGAGCAAGGAATTCCGCACCGGCGTGGAAGGCGAGCTGAACATCCAGCAATGGCGCACCAACTTGAAAGTGGGTATGGAGAACATCAAGAACTATACCTACTTCGACCAGCACGCTCTGCCCGCGCAATATGGAGGGAACATACAGGTACTTGCGGCCATGTTGAAGCAGGATTTTAAGTTGGGGATTTTCCATCTGGACAACGAAGTGACGTGGCAGAAGTCGAGCAACGAGACCATCTTGCCGCTGCCCGACCTGTCGCTCTACCACAACGTGTACCTGTTGACCAAGCTCTTCAAAGTACTAACGTTGCAACTGGGTGCCGACGTGCGCTACTTTACCACCTACAAGGCTCCCGCCTATATGCCTGCCACGCAGCAATTCCATTTGCAGCGCGAGGACGACCAAGTGGATATTGGCGGTTACCCCATCATCAACGCCTACCTGAACTTGCACCTGAAGCGCACACGCATCTTTGTAATGATGTATCACGTCAACGCGGGCATGGGCAACGGGCAATCCTTCCTTGTGCCGCATTATCCCATCAATTCGCGTTTGCTGAAAATAGGTGTGTCGTGGAACTTCTATGATTGATTGACGACTATGCAGCAACAAGAAATGACAAGAAAACGCCCGTTCTTCCGTCATCCCGCCGGACGTTCGTGGCTGCTCGTTGGAGGTACAATAGCCGCGCTGTTCCTATTGTTGGTGGTGACCTTTACTTGTCGCCCACGCGAAGTGGAAACTCTCGCTCCCGTCCCGAGGGATTATGCGGAGATTGCCCGCGAAGGTGTGTTGCGCGCCACGATGGAGTATAACTCGGTGAGCTTCTTTATGGACGAGGACACGCTGTCCGGATTCAACTATGCCTTGATACATGCTTTTGCACGCGACCACGGGCTGCAGGTGGACATCATGCCCGAAATGGCTTTCGATAAATGCCTGCGTGGATTGGCCGACGGAACGTATGACGTCATCGCCAACGGTATTCTCGCCACGAGCGTACTGAAGGATTCCCTCTTACTGACCACCCCTATCGTGCTGAGTCGGCAGGTATTGGTGCAGCGTAAAGCTACCTCCGACGAGGATACCTTGTTCATCAAGAGTTTGCTCAACTTGGGCGGGAAGACCGTCTATGTACCCAAGGACTCGCCTTACATCCTGCGTCTGCGCAACTTGGGCGATGAGATAGGCGACACCATCTATATCAACGAAGTGGAACGCTACGGTGCCGAGCAATTGATGGCTATGGTTGCCCATGGTGACATTGACTACGCCGTTTGCGAGGAGAGCGTTGCGCACGCCGTGGCCGACAGCCTGCCGCAGTTGGACATCAGCACCGCTATAGGCTTCACTCAGTTTTACTCCTGGGCCGTCAGCAAGCAGTCGCCCGCCTTGCTGGATACGCTTAACGTGTGGATAGCGCGGTTTAAGGAAGGCAAGGAATATAAGCAGATTTGCCGCGAGTACAATATTAATTGAAAAAAATCATTTCCTCCCCTTGCCAATCCGCAGAAAAGCCGTACCTTTGCGCCCGCTATCACGAGTTGGTAGCTGTTCAAATCATTAACTAAAAATATTTTTCAAACAAATGGCAACAAGAATTAGATTGCAAAGACATGGCCGTAAGAGCTACGCTTTCTACTCCATCGTCATTGCAGATGCAAGAGCACCACGGGATGGTCGTTTCATCGAAAAGATTGGCACGTATAACCCTAACACCAATCCTGCCACAGTGGATTTGAAGTTTGACCGTGCATTGTATTGGGTTATGACCGGTGCACAACCTACGGACACCGTGCGCAACATCCTCAGCCGCGAAGGCGTCTATATGAAGAAGCACTTGCTGGGCGGTGTGGCAAAAGGCGCATTTGGCGAAGCCGAGGCAGAAGCCAAGTTCGAAGCTTGGAAGAACAACAAGCAGAATGGTCTGGCTGCCCTCAAGGCCAAGACGGAAGAAGCCAAGAAGGCTGAAGCCAAGGCCCGTCTGGAAGCCGAGAAGAAGGTGAACGAGGAAAAGGCAAAAGCATTGGCTGAAAAGAAAGCCGCTGAAGAGGCTGAAAAAGCCGCTGCCGCAGAAGCTGCTGCAAAGGAAGCCGAAGCAGCTGCAGCCGCTGAAGCAACTGAAGCACCCGCTGCAGAATAAGGATACCCCATATTGGGTTTTTAAGGTTATAAATAAAGTAGGAAAGGGCGTGTCACGCGAGGTGACGCGCCTTTTTTCATTTTTTGCCGCGTGGCTTTTCCGCCGTTGTTAAGGCTTTTTAGAAATTATCCCCACAAATAGGTATTGCACCATATAGGGGTATCGGCGGACAGGACGGCGCAATATACCGAGAAATAGCGGTTGCAGGATAGGGCAGGCGTGTCGTACCTTTGCAGGGCAAATGTTTGATACACTGACTATAGATATGAATACAAAGATTTTCCTGCCTTTCCTGCTACTGCTTTTGACTGCTTTCGGGGCACAAGCTCAGCACCGTCGCGGCCACCATCGTCCCCACGGCATCGAGCTGAGTGGCCGCATCACTTCCACCGACCACGAAATCATAGACTTTGCCAGTGTCTATCTGAAAGGAACTTCGCACGGCGCCTACGTTGATGCCGAGGGCCGCTATCGTTTCCGTGCCCCGGCAGGGACGTATACCCTGACAGTATCAGCCATCGGCTATGAGACGATTGAAAAAGAAATTACCCTGCGCCGCGGTGAGAACTTCGTGCAAGACTTCACCCTCCGCCCCGAACACCGCCAACTGGAAGAGGTGGTGGTTACCGCTTCCGGAGTGGGACGGGTGAAGCGTTCGGCCTACAACGCCGTGGCCGTGGATGCCACCGAGCTGCACAACTCCGCCAAGACCCTGGGCGACGCGTTGGCCAAGGCTCCGGGCGTGAAGCTCCGCGAGAGTGGCGGCGTGGGTTCGGACATGCAGCTGATGCTCGACGGCTTCAGCGGCCGCCACGTCAAGGTCTTCATCGATGGCGTGCCGCAGGAAGGGGCCGGAAAGGCTTTGGACCTGAATAACCTGCCGGTGAACTATGCCGAGCGCATCGAAGTCTACAAAGGCGTGGTGCCCGTGGGCTTCGGCACGGACGCGCTGGGCGGCGTGGTCAACATCGTCACCGCTAAGCAACGCGAGGGTTGGCATCTCGATGCTTCCTACTCGTATGGCTCGTTCAATACCCACAAGTCCTACGCCCGCTTCGGGCAGACGCTGCGCAATGGCTTCACTTACGAGGTCAACGCCTTCCAGAACCTGTCGGACAACGACTATTACATCGACAACTATATCACCGAGTTTGGCGACGACGGCATCACGGAGAATACCGACCCCAGCAAGATTTACCACGTCAAGCGTTTCAACGACCGCTTCCACAACGAGGCGGTCATCGGCAAGCTGGGCGTGACGGGCAAGTCGTGGGCCGACCGTCTGATGCTGGGTTTCACCTGGTCCAATTATTATAAGGAAATACAGACCGGCGTGTACCAATACATCGTCTTCGGACAGAAGCACCGCAAGGGCCACTCCTTTGTCCCCTCGCTGGAGTACAGCAAGCGCGACCTCCTGACGAAGGGTCTCGACCTGGTTCTTGCCGCTAATTATAACCACAACCTGACGCAGAACATCGACACCGCCTCGTGGAAGTACAACTGGCTGGGCGACCGCAAGCCCTTGACCAGTCCCGGCGAGCAATCGTACCAAGACAATGAGTCGACCAACAAGAACTGGAACGCCACGCTGACCGTGAACTACCGCATCGGCCGCGTCCATGCCTTTACGTTGAATCACGTCCTCAGCACCTTCGAACGTACCACCGTCTCTTACAGCGGCGGCGCATCGAAGATCACCAGCTTCGACATCCCCAAGGTGACGCGCAAGAACATCACCGGCCTGTCCTATCGTCTGATGCCCTCCGAACGTTGGAACCTTTCCGCCTTCGGCAAATACTATAACCAATACAACCGCGGCCCCGTGTCGCAGAGTGCTGACGGCGTGGGCAGTTATGTCAACATGTCGAAGCACGTCAGCTCCTTCGGTTACGGCGCGGCGGGCACGTGGTTCATCCTCGACGGGCTGCAAGCCAAGCTGTCCTACGAGAAGGCTTACCGCCTTCCTACTACCGATGAACTCTTCGGCGACGAGGACCTGGAAGCCGGGCGCACCGACCTCCATCCCGAGAACAGCCACAACATCAACCTTAACCTGAGCTATACCCGCCAATTCGGACGCCACGGCCTCTACGTGGAGGGCAGCTACATCTACCGCGACACGAAGGACTACATCAAGCGCAGCCTCGACGCGGTGGGCGGCACCAGCTTCGGTATCTACGAGAACCACGGGCGTGTCAAGACCAAGGGCTTCAACCTCTCCGCCCGTTACAGCTATGGGCGTTGGCTCAGCCTGGGCGGCACGTTCAACAACCTCAACGCCCGCGACGCCGAACGCTACCTGGCCGGCAACACCCAGCAGGAGAGCATGACGTACAACCAGCGCATCCCCAACCAGCCCTATACCTACGCCAACTTCGATGCCTCCTTTACGTGGCACGACTTGGGGGCCGAGGGCAATGTCCTGACGCTGACCTACGACGGCTTCTACCAGCACGCCTTTCCCCTCTACTGGGAACATTTGGGCGACCCCACGACCAAGAGCCGCGTGCCCGACCAACTGTCGCACAGCCTCATCTTGGGCTATTCGCTGAAGAACGGCCGCTACAACCTCTCCCTGGAGTGCCGCAACCTGACGGACGAGAAGCTGTATGACAACTTCAGCCTCCAGAAGGCCGGCCGGGCGTTCTACGGCAAGGTGCGGGTGTACTTCGGCAAATGACGCTTTCACAGTACGACTGTGAGGATGTCACACCCGTACTGTGAAGATGTCACATCCGTACTGTGAAGATGTCACACCCGTACTGTGAAGATGTCACACCCGTACTGTGACTTGGTTCCACCCGTACTGGAACTTGGTTCCACCCGCACTGGAACTTGGTTCCACCCGTACTGGAACCGAATGAAACAGATTATAAACCATTAATTATTCCAATATGAAGAAAAAGCAATTCGTATGGGCCTTGGCAGCCGCCCTCACAACAAGCTGCCTGATGACTGCTTGCAGTGACAGTGACGAACCCGTAACGCCTGGCAATGAACCCGATACGCCGGATGAACCCACCACGGAGGCCGTGAGTCGCTACGTCATCGCCGCCCAGGCCGGTGGCGACAACGGCGGCACCTACCTCGTGACCACCGACAACCTGGACAGCGGCACGCTGACTACCATCGGCAACGGACTGGAGACGGAAAGCGGCTCCAACTGGATTTACTATGGTGAGAAATACCTCTTCAACTTCCAGTACAACGACGGGGCGCAGGGCACCGGCTTTGCCTACGCCCTCAATCCCGAGACGGGCAATGCCTACGAGGCTCGCCGCTACTCCTACAACCGTACCACCACCTACGGCACGTGGGGTGACAATGTCATCACTGCCTCCACCAACAACGGCAACCAGGAGCAGAACGAAGGCGGCTATGCCAAGTATCTTCAGTTCAACTACCTCAGTGCCACTACGGGCAACACCACGACCGGCAGTCACCTGGCCGAGAACTTCCTGGGCAACGGCGAGATTGTCAGCTTCGCCGGCTTCGAGGAGGCCAACGGCAAGCTCTACACTTCCGTGGTGCCGATGGGTATGAGTCACTATGGCGTCATCGAGTATGCCGACCAAATCACCGACCCCAAGCTGGTGACTGACCACAATGGCGGCAGCGGCTCGGGTTCGTATACACCGGGTCAGATTCCTTCCACCCAATATCCCGACAAGGCTTTCATCGCCATCTATGACGGCGACAGCTTCGACGATACGCCTGTCATTGCCGAGACGGACAAGATTGGCTTTGCCTGCGGTCGTATGCGTTCGCAGTACTACCAGACCATCTGGGCGGCGGACAACGGCGACCTCTACGTCTTCTCGCCGGGCTATGGCCGTACCGCCAAAGCCGAGGAGCAGGTGACGGACAAGCAGGACGGCACTACACATACTTTATATAAGGTGCAAGGCCAACTTCCCTCGGGCGTGGTGCGTATCAAGGCCGGTGAGACTTCGTTCGATGAATCTTATTATGTCAATCTGGAAACCTTGGGCAACAAGAACCCCATGTTCCGCTGCTGGCACATCACCGAGGACTACTTCCTCCTCCAGATGTACAGTGAGGGCGCAGCCAATATGTCCGGCACCTCCGCTCCCCGCAACGAGCTAGCCATCTTCAAGGGCAGCGACCAGACGTTGACCGTGCTGACCGACGGCATGCCTTCGGCCGACGTCATCTCTTCCTTCGGCGTGCCCTTCAGCGACAACGGCTATGCCTACATGCCCGTCACGGTGAACGACAACAGCAGCCGTCCCGCCATCTACAAGATTGACCCGAAGACGGCCACTGCTACCAAAGGACTGACCCTGGAGGCTGACGGCGTTTCCGCCCTGTGCAAGCTCACGGCTGAATAAGAACTAAAAATGAAGAATTAAGAATGAAGAATTGGCGCGTGGCGTTGGAAAGGATTCCTACAGAATTCTTCATTTTTCATTCTTCATTAAATCAATAGATTATCATTTACCCCTACCTATGACAAAGAAACTTTTCCGTCAACTGCATCTTTGGCTCTCGGTGCCCTTTGGCATCCTGCTCACGCTGATATGTTTCTCCGGCGCGATGCTGGTGTTCGAGGACGAGGTGACGCAGTGGGCCAAGCCGCATCTCTACCGTGTGTCGGAAACGTCCGGCACCCGGATTTCCACCGAAGAAGCCGCCGCCTTGGTGGCCGCCACCTTGCCCGAAGGGGTAAAGGTGAGGGGCGTCAAAGCCTTTCCCGAGGCAGACCGCACCTATCAGGTCAGACTCTCCAAGCCTAAGCGTGCCGCGGTGTTTGTCAATCCTTATACGGGGGAGATTGTAGGCAAGTACGAGCGTCTGCCTTTCTTCCAGACCATGTTCCGGCTGCACCGTTGGCTGTTGGGCAGTCGTCCGGCAGACGGGGGCATCTATTGGGGCAAGCTGCTGGTGGGCATCAGCACGTTGTTGTTCGTGTTCGTGCTGCTGTCCGGCGTGGTGATTTGGTGGCCCCGCACGAAGAAGGGGTTGCGCAACAGCCTGAAGATAGTCACCCGCCGGGGCTGGCCCCGCTTCTGGTACGGGCTGCATGTGGCCGGCGGGATGTATGCGCTGCTCCTGCTGCTGTTGATGGCGTTGACGGGCCTGAGTTGGTCCTTCGGCTGGTATCGGGAGTGGGTGTACGACCTCTTGGGCAGCGAT
Source organism: Candidatus Bacteroides pullicola (assembly GCA_019115825.1). GTDB lineage: Bacteria > Bacteroidota > Bacteroidia > Bacteroidales > Bacteroidaceae > Bacteroides > Bacteroides pullicola. The sequence goes on along the minus strand of DXCV01000021.1, from coordinate 4,398 downwards.
GCCCGTCCGTTGGTGCGTGCCTTGCACATCGGTACGTGGGGTGGAATGACTACGCGCATCCTCTATTTCGTGGCGGCACTGCTGGGAACTGCCCTGCCATTGACCGGCTATTACCTGTGGATACGACGGCTGAGGAGAAAGAGTCGATAAATGGGAATTTAACTCTTTAGACGCGGATTAAGCGGATTGAGCGGATTTTATTATTTCTTTCAAATGCAGATGACAAATATCAGGGCGAAGCCCCATTAAAGAATCCGCCAAATCCGCTAAATCCGCGTCTAAAAAATCAATCCGATAAATTATCATTTAATTCAGAGTATCCACTCATATAAAAAACATGGCACACCGATGACACAAATCTGCATCATCCGTGTGCCATGTTTGGCTTTATACGATTCAGTCTTATTTCAAGGCTTCAGCGATTTGCTCCTGAAGTTCCTCGCCGTGCAGGCCACGTGCCAGGATGACACCTTCGCCGTCAATCAGCACGGTGTGGGGAATGCTGCTCACGGCATACAGCTTGGCGCCTTCGCAGTCCCAATACTTCAGGTCGGACATTTGCGGCCACGTGATGTCCAGTTTCTTGATGCCATCCTTCCAGGCTTCTGCGTCGCGGTCCAAGGATACGCCCACGATTTCAAAGCCCTTGTTGCGGTATTTCTTGTAGGCTTCCACCAGGTTGGGCATCTCGCGACGGCAGGGACCGCACCAGCTTGCCCAAAAGTCAACCAAGACCACTTTGCCCTTGCCCACATAGTCGGACAGTTTCACAGTCTTCCCGTCGGGCGTCTGCATCTCGAAGTCGGTGAATTTCTTGCCCACGGCCGTGGCCTTCAGCTTCTCCACATTCTCCTTGATGCGGATGATGGCGGGGTCGTTGGCATATGCGGCGGAAATCTGCGGCATCAGCGGATCCAGTTCTTCCACGCTCATGTTGTAGTAATTGCGCTTCAGCAGGTAGACACCCACGGCGTTGGTGATGTTCTGGTTGATGCCGGCTTTGGTGGCTTCCGTCATTTTGTCCTCCAAGGCTTCCAGGTCTTTGGCTTTGGCCTCGCGCTGTTCGTCGGTCAGGGTAGAGTCGCCCATGGATTCATACGTGGCAAAAGCTTGCTTGTTCAGCTCATTGAGTTGTTGGCGGATGGTCTGGTAGGCATCATTGTTCGGGGTGCCGGTTGCGCTGTGGGCGTCGGCAGACAGTTGTACGTTAATCTGTCCGTTCTCCAGGAAGAAGTCCATGCCTACAGCCTCTTCGCCGGCTTTGCAGGTCAGGACGCAGACCTTGGCCGTGTCTTGTCGGCCTTCGAGCGTGAATTGTCCGTTTTGGATGACAGCCGAATCCAGCTTGATGAATTGTCGGCCTTCCTGCTGTTGGAGATAAACCATGGTGCCATCGGCAGCACCATCCACGGTACCTGTCACCGTGTAGCCTTGATTTCCGCTACAGGCAGCGAGGAATGCGGCCGTAGCAAGCACATAAGTAACCTTTTTCATTGTTGTTTCTTTCTAATTAATTTGTTAGACGGCTGCAAACTTAGTGAAAATCTGTGGAATATCCGACAGATTACGGTAGAAATGCGAATTTGTAGATTAAACTATCAGTATGCTCCCATCTGTGCCCGATATTCATTCGGTGTGCAATCCACTTCTCGTTTGAACAGCCGGGCGAAATGCTGGGAGTATTGAAACCCCAAACAATAGGCAATCTCACTGATGGTCTTGTCGGTTGCGACAAGCTGCATCTTGGCGAGGTCTATCACCTTGTTGTGGATATGCCCCAATGCCGTCACGCCTGTTTCCTTGCGTATCAGGTCGCTGAAATAATTATAGGAAAGGTGAAGCGCATCGGCACAATACTGCACGGTGGGCAATCCTAACCGCTCTGCCTTTCCTGTTGAATAGTAATCATCCAACAAACGTTCGAAACGGACAAGGATGTCCTTGTTCACATTGTCGCGCGTGGCAAACTGGCGGTCGTAGAAACGGGTGCAATAATCAAGGAACATCTTGATACTGTCCACTATCAACGCCTTGCTGTGCTGGTCGATGGCGTGGCTCAGCTCGTACTGTATCTTGTGGAAACAGTCCATCACGATTTGCCGTTCTTCCGTGCTGAGGTGCAAGGCTTCGTTGGTCTCGTAGGAGAAGTATGTGTAGTTCTTCATCAGGCCACCTAAGGGAGTGTTGTGCAACAGGTCGGGATGGAACATCAGCAGGTAGCCTGTTGGCTGGAACAACGTACCGTCATCCTCTGCCCCGAAGGTCTGTCCGGGTGCAACAAATATCAATGTGCCGTCCTGATAGTCGTAGAATTGGCGGCCATAACGTAACTCACCGCATTTTGTGTCTTTCAGGAACACGGCATAAAAACCGTAATACTTCCTTGTGTGGCGTAAAGGTTTCACGGTGGAAAAGTCGATGAAGCCCACCAACGGATGACGGGTTTCCACACCCGCCCATTCGTTATAATCGTAAATCGTATTTGCTTTAAACAGTTCTGCCATAATCTTTTTTCCTTTTCTTTTGCCACAAAGTTAAAGCATTATTCTCATACTATGGAGCGGTATCGTAAGAAATGGTAGCATAACCGAAATTTTAGATACAGGCATCCCGGACACTTCCGTCTAATTTTGTATCGTAATAAAATCTTATAACAATACAGATATGAAACAGAAAGTACATTTCAAAAACGGTTATTGGACACTGGCAGGAGAACTTTACCTGCCGGACGGTTTCAACGAGAACGAAAAATATCCCGCTTTGGTGATTTGTCATCCGGGCGGCGGAGTGAAAGAACAGACTTCGGCTCTGTATGCGGACGGCATGGCAAGAAACGGATTTGTTGCTCTGACCTTTGACGCTTCGCATCAGGGAGAGAGCGAGGGAGAACCGCGCCTGCTCGACAACCCGATAGAACGGAGCGAGGATATCAAATGTGGGGTGGACTACCTTACCACACTGCCCTATGTGGACAGGACACGTATCGTGGCGGCAGGGTCTTGTGCCGGGGCTGGTTATGCCATCTTCGCCACGCTGACGGACAGGCGTATCAAAGCCGTATGCGGCATCTGCTGTACCAATCCGGGAGCGACTACCCGTCTGGGCTGGGACGGCAAGCGCACGTTGGAGGAACAGAAGAAACGGCTGGGCGAGATAGCCGAACAGCGCACAGCCGAGGCCAACGGTGCCCCCGTGCGCTATGCCCATTATGTGCCCGAATTGGACGAGATAGACGAAAATACCTATCCCGACATGGTGGAAGCGAACGACTACTACCGCAATCCGAAACGGGCGTTGCATCCGAACTCGCCCAACAAGTTCCGCTTTACGGGCATGGCCTACCGCATGACATTTGATGCCTATCAGTTTATCCCCGATTATCTTGACCGTCCGTTGCTGGTTATTGCAGGAAGCAAGGCTGGGTCGTTGTGGCAGAGCAAACGTGCCATAGAGCTTTGCAATGCGCCCAAAGAGTTTTATGTGATTGAAGGTGCGGGGCATTTCGATTTGTACGACAATCAAACCTATATTGACATGGCGGTGCGGAAGATGAATGAGTTTTTCACCAAGGCGTTATCCAAATGAAACGAATTATCAAAAGTTTAATTATTGGCTGCTGTCTGTTCGGAATGTTTCCCGTCAGTCTGCAAGCCAAAGAGAAAAAGGAAAATATTATGAAGGAAAGAGTGTACTTTAAGAACGGTATCTGGAAAATGGCGGGCGACTTGTACCTGCCGGAAGGTTTCAACGAAAGCGGTAAATATGCCGCCATCATCTGTGTGCATCCGGGTGGCGGAGTGAAAGAGCAGACCGCAGGCTTATATGCGCAGCGGTTGGCGGAGAACGGGTTTGTCTCCCTTGCATTCGATGCCTCCCATCAAGGCGACAGCGAGGGAGAACCGCGTCGCTTGGACAGTCCCTACGAACGGGTGGAGGACGTGAAATGCGCCGTGGATTATCTGACGACCTTGCCTTATATTGACCGCAAACGCATCGGTGCGATGGGCGTTTGTGCCGGAGGCGGCTATGCCATCAATGCCGCACTGACAGAGAAGCGCATCCGTGCCGTGGCAGGTGTCAGTCCGGTAGATGCCGGATTATCCACACGCCAAGGTTGGACTGGCAACAATACGCTGGAAGCCCAACTGAAGCTGATGGAGCAGATAGCCGAGGCACGTACCGCCGAAGCCAACGGAGAATCTCCCAAGTTGGTAAACTATGTGCCTGAGGAGGTGGACGGGAACACGCATCCCGATTTTGTGGAAGCTGGAAAAGCCACGCGACTTTGACCCTTTTGGCCAAACAGGATTTGCCCACCTTTGGCTACAATATGATTGACCCTTTAAAGTCCTGGTGTTGGGGGTCAATTTTATTTTACCCTTTTAAAATTTCCCGTTT
>DXCV01000020.1 GCA_019115825.1 Candidatus Bacteroides pullicola | reverse complement strand
GTTTCCTTCATGGCCGTCACCGTATAAGTGTCGTCGGTAAGCTTTACCACAGTCAGGCATACCCCATTGTGAGAAATGCTCTGGTCTATTTTCAATTCGCTCACAAATGAGCACATAAATGTGAAATGCACATTCTCCTGCTCTTTCACCATAGCCACCAAGGTGGCACATTCTTCTACTATTCCGGAAAACATAACTGTAAACTTTAAACTCGGGACAAAGATACAAAAGCCTTGGGAATCTATAACAAAAAACGGAAGCTTTTCACAAAGCCTCCGTTTTCAGTCTTCAATAGGTATTAGTTTTTTTTTAAGGTAAAAAGATTGTTTTCAGGATAACGGTGCAAATGTAGGCCTTTTTGAAGCCACTAACCAAATAAAAATATATGTCCTATAACACATTTTCGGAAAAACATTTGATTTCGTTATCATTTCAAAGGGCTTTTCTACATTCACAAAGTTTTTCTAAAAACAAAGATACGTTTAATTTCCGTCGTATCGCACCGTTTTCCCGAAAAAACTTCTTCCTACCTGCATATCTTTATTCCTTGGGATAGCCTTCATCGGTCCGTCCGCTATGCTTCAGCACCTTGGCATCAATGAAGAAGACGATCTCTTCGGCAATGTTCGTGATGTGGTCGCCGGAACGCTCCAGCTTGCGGAACACGCTGAGCAGCTCCAGGCAATAGTGGGCGCTGTCCGGGTGTTGGCCGATGTATTCCGTCAGGATGGCGGGGGCGTTGGCGTTGATTTCGTCCACCAGGTTGTCCTTGGCAAAGACGGAGATGGCCAAGTCCTGGCTTTCCTCCTGGAGGGCGCGCTTGGCCAATTCGAGCATGGAGAGCACCTGGGCAATCATCTCTTTCAGGCGGAGCTTCTCCATCAGTTCGGCGTCCATGACGGGCTCCATCGTGTTCAACGCAAAGCGTGAGATGCCCTCGGCAAAGTCGCCCAGACGCTCCAGGTCGTTGTTGATTTTCAGCATGGCCAGCACGAAGCGCAGGTCGATGGCCACGGGGTTGTAGAGGGCGATGATGTCCTCCACGTCGCTGTCAATCTTCAGCTCGAAGGCATTGACACGGCGTTCGCACACGCATACTTGCTGGGCCAGTTCGCGGTCGGAGGTCAGTACGGCGTCGCCCGCGCGCTCCAATTGGTTGTAGACCAAGGTCCACATCTCGTCTATTTCCTTCTTCAACAAGACGAGTTCAGATTCTATGAATTTCACCATATTATTGTGGGTTTTAAGTTGGTTAAATGATAATTTATCGGTGATGATTTTTCAGACGCAGATGACGCGGATGACGCAGATTCATTATCTTTATTAACTGACTATCTGCCATCCGAAATTATAAATCAGCGCCATCTGCGTCATCTGCGTCTAAAGAATTAAATTCCTATTTACCCGAATCTTCCCGTGATATAATTCTGTGTTTCTATCTTCTTCGGGTTCGTGAAGATGTCCTTCGTGTCGCCTATCTCCACCATGTTGCCCATGTAGAAGAAGGCGGTGCGGTCACTGACGCGGGCGGCCTGCTGCATGTTGTGGGTGACGATGACGATGGTATAGTCCTTCTTCAGTTCGTGGATGAGTTCCTCCACCTTGGCCGTTGAGATGGGGTCGAGGGCCGAGGCAGGCTCGTCCATCAGGAGCACGGAGGGAGACACGGCCATGGCGCGGGCAATGCAGAGGCGTTGCTGCTGGCCGCCGGAGAGGGCGTAGGCGGACACCTTCAGCTTATCCTTCACCTCGTTCCACAGGGCGGCGCCTTTCAGCGTCTCCTCCACCCGTTGGCGGATGAAGGCTTCGTCCTTCACGCCGTTGACGCGGAGGCCGTAGGCCACGTTCTCGAAGATGCTCTTCGGGAAGGGGTTGGGACGCTGGAAGACCATGCCGACGTTCTTGCGCAACTCGTCCACCTGCACGCCCTTCGCGTAGATGTCCTGCCCGTCTATGAGGATCTGGCCCTCCAGGCGGGTTTCGGGAATGAGGTCGTTCATACGGTTCAAGAGGCGCAGGAAAGTGGACTTTCCGCATCCCGACGGGCCGATGAAGGCGACCACGGATTTCTCTTCAATGTTCATGCTGATGCCCTTCAAGGCGTGGAAGTTGCCGTACCAGAAGTTGACATCGCGCGTTTCTATCTTGTTCATGGGTTCTGATGATTATTTTTTCTTGTCCTATTAATTATTAATATTACAACGACATATATGTTTCACGAGGTTGCATGTTGCTGAAACACTTTGTTTCGCATCAGGAAACACTTTGTTTCGCGAGGAGAAACACTTTGTTCCGCGAGGAGAAACACTTTGTTCCGCCAAAGGAAACAGAGGTGTCCTCCTTTTAATTCGTCTTTATCTTCTTCTCGAAATGCTTGCGCAGCGCATTCGCCAGCAAATTTACGAAAAGAATGATAATAATCAATACCAAGGCCGTGCCGTATGCGATGGGCAGCTGCGCATCGAGGTCCGTGCCGCTGGTGGAGATGACGTACAGGTGGTAGGGCAAGGCCATACACTGGTCGAGGATGCTGCCGGGCAGTTGGGGCAGGAAGTAGGCGGCGCAGGTGAAGAGGATGGGCGCCGTCTCGCCCGACACGCGGCCCAAGGCCAGGATAAGCCCGGTGATGATGTTGGGCATACCCATGGGCAGGATGACGTGCCAGATGGTCTGCAGCTTTGTCGCGCCGAGCGCCCGGCTGCCTTCGCGCATGCTGTCCGGGATGGCCTTCAGTGCTTCCTCCGTGGTGCGGATGACCAGGGGAAGGGCCAGCAGGCCCAGCGTCAGCGAACCGGCCAGGATGCTGTCCCCGAAGCCCAGGTAGTTGACAAACAAGGCCATGCCGAAGAGGCCGAAGACGATGGAGGGGATGCCACTCAGGTTGTTGGTCATCACACGGATGAAGCGGACAATCCACCCCTTGGGCGCATACTCGTTCATGTAGATGCCGCTCATCACGCCCACGGGGAAGGCGAAGAGGGCGCTGCCTACCATCAGGTAGAACGTGCCGACTATGGCGGGCCAGATGCCGCCGGCGGTCATGCCGTCCTCGGGGGCGGTGGTCAGGAACTTCCAGTCGATGACGCCGATGCCCTTGACGATGATGAATCCCAGGATGGCGAAGAGTATCACCACCACACTCAAACTGAGCAGACGGAACAGGCCGAATGCCACTTTCTGTGTTATGCGTTTATTGGTTGCCATAGTCGTTTATTTCTGCTTATTAGACACGGCCTCGACCGTGAAGTTAATCAACAAACTAATGAAGAAGAGCACCACGCCCAGCATGAACAGCGCGCCATAGTGCGCCCCGCCCGCGGGAGCCTCGCCCAGCTCGGCGGCAATGGTGGCGGGGATGGTGCGCAGGGGCTCCAGGATGCTGTGGGGGATGACGGCGGCGTTGCCCGTCACCATCAGCACGGCCATCGTCTCGCCCACGGCACGCCCGATGCCCAGCACCACGCCGGAGGTGATGCCGGAGATGGAGTACGGAATGACCACCTTATATATAGTCTGCCAATGCGTGGCGCCCAAGGCCAGGCTCGCCTCGCGCATGGCGCGGGGACAGTTGCGCATGGCGTCCTCCGTCACGGTGATGATGGTGGGCAATGCCATGATGGCCAGCACCAGCGCGCCCGCCAGGCCGCTCTCACCCACAGGCAGGTTGAAGAACTCCTGCAGGAAAGGCACGATGACTATCAGGCCGAAGAAGCCGTAGACCACTGACGGGATACCACTCAGCAGCTCGATGACGGGCTTCAGCATGTTCCTTACCTTATGGTTGGCCACTTCGGACATATAGATGGCCACCGCCAAACCAAAGGGCAGGGCTATCAGGATGGCGAAGAAGCTGACCCAGAGCGTGCCCGTAATCAGCGGCAGGAAGCCAAACTGCGGCGCGGGCGTGGCGGTGGGGAACCATTCGGCACCGGCAAAGACGTCGGCCACGGAGATGGTGTTGTCCTTCACCAGATGGACGGAGTCGGGCTGCACGATGAACTGTTCGGGGACGAAGGCGATGATGCCCGGCGTGCGCTCCACCAGCGAGGTGATGCAGGTGCCGGCATGTTCGTAGGACGCGCCCAGTTGTTCTTCAGTGAAGTGCGCGGTCACGTCCTCCAGGCGGAAGAGCTGGATGGGCATGTCCGCGCCTCCCACTTCGCTCCAGTTGGTGATTTCCTCGTCGAAGATGTCCTTGATTTCCTTCGGCGAAAGCTCGTCCACCACGTTCTCCTTGTTCAGTGCCAGCACGTATCCCTCTTCAATGACCTTGCTGCCAAACAGGCCCAACGCCTCGGAGAACAGGAAGAGCACGATGAGCACAATCGTCAAACTCGTCACAAAGCCGCTGCACGTCAGCAGTCCCGCGACAATCTTTTCCCATACATTTCTCATATCTCAATAACGGTTGTTGTTTTCCGCGTGCAAAGTAAGGGGATGGATGTTAAGAAAGTGTGTCTGCGGGTTGAAAGATGTGTTTCATTCCGGTTACATTTCTGTTACATTCGCTCCGGCGGGCGGTTTTGTAAAGGCAATGTAACATCCATTCCTTTACTTTGCACCCGGAAAACCAATCGGATAGAACACAATGAAAAAGATTACTGTTTTGCTTATCGGATTACTCCTCGCCTCGGCCGGCGTGCATGTGAACGCGCAACGCATCAAGGGGAGCGACACGGTGCTGCCCATCGCCCAGCAGACTGCCGAACGCTTCATGCAAGAAGACCCCGATGCGCGGGTCACCGTCACCGGCGGAGGAAGCGGCGTGGGCATATCCGCCCTGCTGGACAAGACCACGGACATCGCCATGGCTTCGCGAAGCATCAAGTTCGGCGAAACCATGAAGGCCAAAAAGTTGGGCGAAGACCTGACGGAGGCCATCATCGCCTACGACGCCCTGGCGGTGGTGGTGCATCCCTCCAACCCCGTGAACCAACTGACGCGCGAACAACTGGAAGGCATCTTCCGGGGCAAAATCACCAACTGGAAGGAAGTGGGTGGCGAGGACCGCAAGATTGTGGTTTACTCCCGCGAGACGTCCTCCGGCACCTACGAGTTCTTCAAGGAAAGCGTGCTGAAGAACAAGAACTACATGGCCGGTAGCCTCTCCATGCCTGCCACGGGCGCCATCATCCAGTCGGTCAGCCAGACGAAGGGCGCCATCGGCTATGTGGGCCTGGCGTATGTCTCCCGCCGCATCAAGACGCTGGCTGTGTCCTACGACGGCAAGCACTTCGCCCAGCCCACGCTGGAGAACGCCATCGACAAGTCCTACCCCATTGTCCGCCCCCTATACTATTATTATAATGTGCAAGATTCGGCCAAGGTGACCCCGCTGATGCGCTTCATCCTGTCGGAGGAAGGGCAAGAGATTATCAAGAAGAGCGGTTATGTGCCGGTGAAGTAGGGGAGGGGGTTACGGCCTCTGCGGCTGTTGCTCCACGTGCTCCAGGTCGTGGCGCACCATGATGCGCACCAGTTCCTCGAAGCTGGTTTGCCTGGGGTTCCATCCTAAAAGCGTCTTGGCTTTGGTGGGGTCGCCCAGCAGTTGCTCCACTTCGGCGGGGCGGAAATATTTGTGGTCCACCTCCACCAGCACTTTGCCTGTGCGGATGTCGATGCCTTTCTCGTCTACGCCTTCGCCCTCCCAGCGCAGGCTGATGCCCGCCTCTTGGAAAGCCAGGGTACAAAACTCGCGCACGGTGTGCATTTCGCCAGTGGCGATGACGAAATCCTCAGGCGTGGGGTGTTGCAGAATAAGCCACATGCACTCCACGTAGTCCTTGGCATAGCCCCAGTCGCGGCGGGCATCGAGGTTGCCCAAGTAGAGCTTGTCCTGCAGGCCCTTGACGATGCGGGCGGCAGCCAGGGTAATCTTGCGGGTGACGAAGGTCTCGCCCCGTCGTTCGCTCTCGTGGTTGAAGAGGATGCCGTTCACGGCAAACATACCGTAGCTCTCGCGGTAGTTCTTCGTAATCCAGAAGCCGTATTGCTTGGCCACGCCGTAGGGGCTGCGCGGATAGAAGGGGGTGGTCTCCCGCTGGGGAATCTCCTGCACCTTGCCGAACAGCTCGGAGGTGGAAGCCTGGTAAATCTTCGTCTTCTTCTCCATGCCCAGGATGCGGACGGCTTCCAGCATGCGCAGAGTGCCCACGGCGTCGGTCTCGGCGGTGTATTCGGGCACTTCGAAGCTGACCTTTACGTGGCTCTGCGCGGCCAGGTTGTAGATTTCGTCGGGCTGCACCTCTTGGATGATGCGGATGAGGCTGCTGCTGTCCGTCATGTCGCCATAGTGCAGGTTGACTAAACGCTTCTGCTTCATGTCGCGCACCCACTCGTCGAAGTAGAGGTGCTCAATGCGGCCCGTGTTGAACGAGGAAGAGCGGCGCAGGATGCCGTGTACTTCATAACCTTTCTGGAGGAGGAACTCGGCCAGGAACGACCCGTCCTGACCCGTGATGCCTGAGATGAGAGCTGTTTTCATTCTAAATACCTATTTATCTGTCGGCAAAAATACGGTTTTATTTCCATAAATCATAGAGGACGTCCGCTTTATTCGTGGTGATAGGGACTGCCGTGCAGGATGCTCATGGCCCGGTAGAGTTGCTCCACGAAGATGAGGCGCACCATCTGATGGGAGAAGGTCATGCGCGAGAGGGAGATTTTCTCCTGCGCCGCCTCGTACACCCGCCGGGAAAATCCATACGGGCCGCCCACCACGAAGACCAGCCTTTTGCCGACGGTGTTCATCTTCCGCTTCATATACTCTGCAAACTCCACGGAGCGCATTTCCCGTCCGCCTTCGTCCAGCAAGACAACCGTGTCGCCCGGCTGGAGCGCACGCAGGATGAGGTCGGCCTCCTTCTCCTTCTGCACGTCGGTGGGGAGGTTCTTGGTGTTCTTCAACTCGGGGATGACCTCAAGGTCGAACGTCAGGTAACGGCGCGTGCGCTGCACGTAGTCGTTGATGGCGGTGATGAAGTGTGGCTCGACGGTGCGGCCCACGACAAGGAGGATGGTTTTCATAAGCGGGAGTATCGGTTGCTTTGGGGTTTTGTTGGCGGCAAAGGTAATACAAAAAAGTGGGATACTGAGCAAATTTGGCACATTCGCGCGGCTTTATGGATAGTTATTCGTACTTTTGCGCGGCAAAATCAATCAGATCGTGCAATGAACAAAGACTGGACAGAAGACATCAAGAAGGCCTGCCGGGTGATGGAGGAGGGGGGAGTGATCCTCTACCCCACCGACACCATTTGGGGCCTGGGATGCGACGCCACCAACGAGGAGGCCGTGCGCCGCATTTACGAGATAAAACGCCGGGCGGACAGCAAGGCCATGCTGGTGCTGGTGGACTCCGCTGTCAAAGTGGATTATTATGTGCAGGACGTACCCTCCGTGGCGTGGGACCTGCTGGAGGTGGCGGACAAGCCGCTGACCGTCATCTATAGCGGTGCGCGCAATCTGGCCCCCAACCTCCTGGCGGAGGACGGCAGCGTGGGCATCCGCGTTACTTCCGAGGAGTTCTCCAAGGCCCTGTGCTTCCGTTTCCGCAAGGCCATCGTCTCCACTTCAGCCAACGTCAGCGGGCAGCCTTCGCCCCGCACTTTCGCGGAAATCAGTGAGGAAATCAAGCAGGCCGTGGACTATATCGTTGAGGCACGCCGCACAGAGACGGCCCCGGCACGTCCCTCGTCCATCATCAAACTGGGCAGTGGCGGCGAGGTGAAAATCATACGGCAGTGACGGTGAATGATAATTAATAGGCTTGATTTTTTATGACTGATAACCTATACAATTTGAAAGGCTGGCTGCCCCGCTTCATCCGTTGGCGCGAGCAGCACATCAAGGATCGGCAGTTCATCCTGATGCTGAGCTTCGTGGTGGGCATCGGCACGGCCTTGGCCGCCTTGCTGTTGAAGCAACTGATACACTGGATACAATGGTTCCTGACGGACCACTTCGACACCACCGAAGCCAATTACCTCTACTTGGTCTATCCCGTCGTGGGCATCCTGCTGACGGGCCTCTTCGTGCGCCATGTTGTGAAGGACGACATCAGCCACGGCGTCACCAAGATTCTCTACGCCATCTCGCGCCGCCAAGGGCGCATCAAGCCTCATAACACGTGGTCGTCCATCCTGGCCAGCTCCATCACCATCGGCTTCGGCGGCTCGGTGGGGGCGGAGGCGCCCATCGTGCTGACCGGCTCGGCCATAGGCTCCAACCTGGGCGGCATCTTCAAGATGGAGCACCGCACGCTGATGCTCCTCGTGGGCTGCGGCGCGGCGGGCGCGGTGGCCGGCATCTTCAAGGCGCCCATCGCGGGGCTGGTGTTCACGCTGGAGGTGCTGATGATAGACCTGACGATGACCTCGCTGCTGCCCCTGCTCATCTCGTCGGTGACGGCGGCCACGCTGTCCTACATCGTCACCGGACAGGAAGCCTTGTTCCGCTTCCATCTGGACGAGCCGTTCGCTTTGGGGCGCATCCCCTACGTCATCCTCCTGGGCATCTTCTGCGGCCTGGTGTCGCTCTACTTCACGCGGGCCATGAGTCGGGTGGAGGGTGTTTTCGGCCACCTGAAAACCCCGTGGAAAAAGTTGTTGCTGGGCGGCTCCATGCTGAGCGTGCTGATATTCCTTTTCCCGCCGCTCTATGGCGAAGGCTATGACACCATCGAGCTGCTGCTCAACGGTGTGACCGATGCCGAGTGGAACACGGTGATGAATAACTCCTTATTCTATGGCCACGGCAACCTGCTGCTCCTTTATCTGCTGCTCATCATTGTCTTCAAGGTCTTTGCTTCCAGCGCTACTAACGGTGGAGGCGGCTGCGGCGGTATCTTCGCTCCCTCGCTCTACCTGGGCTGCATCGCCGGCTTTGTCTTCTCTCATTTCAGCAACGGGCTTGATATGACGCCTTTCTTGCCCGAAAAGAATTTTGCCCTGATGGGCATGGCTGGCGTGATGAGTGGCGTGATGCATGCCCCCTTGACGGGCGTCTTTCTCATCGCCGAGCTGACGGGAGGTTACGACCTCTTCTTGCCGCTGATGATTGTTTCCGTCAGCTCCTATCTGACCATCATTGTCTTCGAGCCGCATAGCATCTATTCCATGCGCCTGGCCAAGAAGGGCGAGCTGCTGACGCACAACAAGGATAAGTCCGTCTTGACGCTGATGAAGGTGGATGACGTGGTGGAGCATGACTTCACCCCCGTCCGCCCCGATATGGATCTGGGCAATCTGGTGAGCGTCATCGCGCACGCGCGGCGCAACATCTTCCCCGTGCTGGACGCGGACAACCACCTGCTGGGTATCATCCCACTGGATGACATACGCAACATCATGTTCCGCCAGGAATTGTATCACCGCTTCACGGTGGAGAAACTGATGACCCTGCCCCCCGCCCGCCTGCACGACACGGACAGCATGGAGCAGGTGATGCGCGTCTTCGACGACACCCAGGCATGGAATCTCCCCGTGATGGATGCTGATGAGCGTTATCTGGGCTTCGTCTCGAAGTCGAAGGTGTTCAATGCCTACCGCGAGGTGCTGGTGCATTTTTCGGACGAGTGAGGTAAACAGGAAGTTATGGCACGCAGACGACGCAGATCGTGCTGATGACCACAGCTTATAATAAACAGATAGTAAAGAATCCGGATAAGTAGATGTTGACAGTGAGTTTATCCCCTAAGATACGGGGCAAGAAAAGGAATAGCTATTGCCTGGAAATAGCAAAGGTACTACCTTTGCCTAAAAAAGGTGCCACCTTTAATGCAAAAAGGTGCCACCTTTTTATACCATCAATGCCATTGATTCCTCCCTTCTCCCGGCAAGAGGGTCAGCCTATCCGGCGTATTGATTTTACGTAATCTGCGTTTCAATCATCACTGATAAATTATCATTAAAAAGACAAACAATGAAGAAAGAAGACTTACGGATCGTATATATGGGCACCCCCGACTTTGCGGTGGAGGCCCTGCGCTGCCTCGTCGAGGGCGGCTACAACGTGGTGGGCGTCATCACCATGCCCGACAAGCCCGCCGGACGCGGGCACAAGCTGCAGCAGTCGCCCGTCAAGCAGTACGCCTTGGCGCACGGCCTGCCCCTGCTGCAGCCCGAGAAGCTGAAGGACGAGACCTTCCTCGCGCAACTCCGCGCCTGGCAGGCCGACTTGCAGATAGTCGTTGCCTTCCGGATGCTGCCGGAGGTGGTGTGGGCCATGCCCCGCCTGGGCACGTTCAATCTGCACGCATCCCTCTTGCCCCAATACCGCGGTGCTGCGCCCATCAACTGGGCTGTTATCAACGGCGATACGGAGACGGGTGTCACCACCTTCTTCCTGAAGCACGAGATAGACACGGGCGAGGTCATCCGCCAAGAGCGCGTGGCCATTGCTGACACGGATGATGCCGGCACCGTACACGACCGCCTGATGCTCTTGGGCGGACGCGTGGTGACGGAGACAGTGGATGCCATCCTGGACGGCACCGCCACATCCATCCCCCAGGAACAAATGGCGGCATCCGAACCGCTGCGTCCTGCGCCCAAGATTTTTAAGGACACCTGCCGCATTGACTGGAGCCGTTCCGTCAAAGAGGTCTATGACTTTGTTCGCGGCTTGTCGCCCTATCCCGCCGCTTGGACAGAGTTGCACCAGCCCGGCCAGGAGCCTGTGGTGCTGAAGGTGTTCGAGACCGAGAAATTGCCCGGCGCACACGGCCTGCCCGTGGGTATGGTGGTGACGGACGGCAAGACCTACTTGCGCGTGGCGGCTGCCGATGGCCTGGTGGGCATCCGCTCCCTGCAACTGCCCGGCAAGAAACGACTCCATGTGGACGAACTGTTGCGCGGTTTCCGACTGACGGAGTTGGCGCGTGTAGAGTAAGTAGTAATGTGTATCACTTAACCTAATAAATATGAAACCTATTATTGCCCCTTCCATTCTCTCGGCTAACTTCGGTAACCTGGCTGATGAGATGGATATGTTGAACCGCAGCGATGCCGATTGGATCCATCTGGACATTATGGACGGTGTCTTTGTGCCCAATATCTCTTTCGGATTCCCGGTGTTGAAGCACGTTTCTCGCTTGACCCATAAGCCGTTGGATGTCCATCTGATGATTGTACAACCCGAGAAGTTCATCCCCGAAGTGAAAGCCTTGGGCACCCACGTGATGAACGTGCATTATGAGGTCTGCCCTCATCTGCACCGCGTGGTGCAGCAGATACGCGATGCAGGCATGCAACCGGCCGTCACTATCAATCCCGCCACGCCCGTGTCGTTGTTGAAGGACATCGTGGGCGAGCTGTACATGGTGCTGGTGATGGGGGTAAACCCCGGTTTCGGCGGACAGAAGTTCATTGAACATACCGTGGACAAGGTGCGCGAGTTGCGCGAACTGCTGAACCAGACCGGTTCGGAAGCCCTTATCGAGGTGGACGGCGGCGTCAATCTGGAGACCGGTGCGCGATTGGTCGAGGCAGGCGCCGACATCTTGGTGGTGGGCAATGCTGTATTCTCGGCCACCGACCCCATGAAGGCCATTTGGGCGTTGAAGAACCTCTGAACGGTATGGAAGTCCTGCGGCGACAGCCTTTCCTGCGGTTGCTGTTCCCGTTGGTGGTGGGGATTGTGTGTGGCGACGCTTTCCCTCACCCCTTTCCGTGGGGATGCTTCCTCGGCGGGGCTGCGCTGTGGCTGCTGCTGTTGTATGTGTGCCATCACCGCTGTTGGCCCACCTTGCTGGGCGGCGGGACAGGGGTGCTGTTGGCTTCCATCGGTTTCCAGATGGCGGCGTGGCAGGTTTCGGAGGTGGCGTATGGTTGTCCCTCCGGGGAGGCAGTTTACCACGTCCGGATAGCCGAGCACCCCGAGGAGAAGGAGCGTAGCCGCCTTTGCCCTGTCCGTGTGCAGGGTGTCTGGGTGGGCGATTCCCTGCATGTCGGGCGGCGTCCGCCCTTGTTCCTTCTTTATTTTCCCAAGGATTCCGCATCTGCCCGGTTGCGCCGGGGGGACGAGTTGCTGGTACATGCCCGTCTTTCGCCGCCGCGCAACAACGGCAATCCCGATGAGTTCGACTACGAGCGTTACCTCTGCCGCCAAGGTGGGAGCGGGACGGCCTACGTGCCTGCCGGGCGTTGGCAGGTGGTGGGACACGATTCGGCGCGCACGTTCCGTCAGGTGGCGTTGGACTATCGGGCGGAGGTCGTTTCCCTCTATCGTCGTTTGGGTTTCCGGGACGATGAGCTGACCGTGCTTTCCGCCCTTACCGTGGGCGACCAAGACCACTT
>DXCV01000019.1 GCA_019115825.1 Candidatus Bacteroides pullicola | reverse complement strand
GAGTTATATTATATATATAATATATATATAATATAAATATAATATATGGATATAAATATCTACTCTAACACACGTCCAAAACTCATTTTTGAAAACTGTTAGACTGTTAGACTGTTAGATTTTCGGGGCTTGTGCATGGCGAAAAAAGTGTGGAATGATTTGTCAGATGTGCTTCCGCACGTACATCGTCAGGATGTCTATGGCCACCTGGTTGCTTCCGCCTTGGGGCACGATGAGATCGGCATAGCGCTTGCACGGCTCGATGAACTGCTCGTGCATGGGCTTGAGGACGCGGACATACCTGTCCATCACCGCCTGGGCAGTGCGTCCCCGCTCCAGCATGTCGCGCTGGATGACGCGGATGAGGCGCTCGTCCGGGTCGGCGTCCACAAAGACTTTTAGGTCCATCATACTGCGCAGGGCGGGGTCGTAGAGGGCCATGATGCCTTCGATGATGACCACCTCGCGCGGCTCGATGTGCAGCGTCTGCGGCAGGCGCGAGCTGGTGATGTAGTCATACGTGGGCTGTTCGATGGAAATGTTCTGCCGAAGGGCTGCCAAATGCTCGCGGAGCAGCGGCCAATCAAAAGCATCGGGATGGTCGAAGTTGATGCTCTGCCGCTTCTCTGCGGGGATGTGGCTGCTGTCCTTGTAATACGAATCCTGGGGCAGCAGCACGACCTCGCCCGCAGGCAGGCTCTCGACGATTTTCCGCACGACGGTGGTCTTCCCTGACCCGGTGCCGCCGGCAATTCCTATTATCAGCATAACTGTGTTTTTTTAGTTGAGAATCGGGGCAAAGATACGGTTTTCCGGGCAAATCGTGCCATATATCCCGGATAAATTGCGTATCTTTGCAGCCATGATTCAGATTGAAACCATACTCGACCTCTTATGGAAGGGCTTCATCATCGGCGTCATCGTGTCGGCTCCGCTGGGGCCGGTGGGGGTGTTGTGCATCCAGCGCACGCTGAACAAAGGACGCTGGTATGGCTTCGTCACCGGCATGGGAGCGGCCCTGAGCGACATCTGCTATGCCCTGCTGACGGGCTACGGCATGAGCTTCGTGTTCGACTATGTCAACAAGAACATCTTCTACCTCCAGCTCTTCGGCAGCATCCTCCTGCTCTTTTTCGGCGTCTACACCTTCCGCAGCAACCCCGTGCGCTCCCTCCGTCCGCCTTCGGGCAACAAGGGGACGTACCTGCACAACTTCGTGACCGCCTTCTTCGTCACCCTGTCCAACCCGCTCATCATCTTCCTCTTCGTGGGCCTCTTCGCGCGGTTCTCCTTCGTGGGCAACGGCGCGCTGGTGTCCGAGACCGTCACCGGCTACCTCTCCATCATCGCGGGCGCGCTGACGTGGTGGTTCGGCATCACTTATTTTATCAACAAGGTGCGCACGCGCTTCAACCTGCGCGGCATCTGGATGCTGAACCGCATCATCGGGAGCATCGTGGTCGTCGTGTCCCTCTTGGGATTGGCCTTCACACTGATGGGAGAGTCACTGTATTAGACTGGAAATGAGGAGGATAAATTATTTTCAACAAGCGAAATGAAAATATCACAACAATTAAAGGAAAAGAATATCGCCGAATACCTTATTTATATGTGGCAAGTGGAGGACCTGCTGCGCGCGAACGCCTGCGACATGGATAAGTTGGAGGCGAACGTCATCAGCCAGTTTCCCCAGGAAGAGCGACCCGCCCTGCGCGAATGGTACGCCAACCTGGCAGACATGATGCACGCCGAGGGCGTCCGGGAGAGCGGCCACCTGCAAATCAACCGCAACGTCATCCTGGAGCTGACCGACCTGCACGCCCGCCTGCTGGCCTCCACCCGATACCCCTTCTACAACGCCGCCTACTTCAAGGCGCTGCCCTTCATCGTGGAGCTGCGCCAGAAGAACGGGCACAAGGACGAACCGGAGCTGGAGACGTGCTTCGAAGCCCTCTACGGCATCCTCCTCCTCCGCCTCCGGAAGAAGGAGATAAGCACGGGCACGGCCACGGCCATCAAGGCTATCAGCAGCTTCATCGCGCTGCTGGCCGGCTATTATGACAAGGACAGAAAAGGAGAACTAAAATTTGATGACTGATATGAACATTCTGATAACCGGAGCCAACGGTCAACTTGGCAACACCATGCGGGATTTGTCCGCCGGACACCCGCAGCACACCTACTTCTTCACCGACGTGCAGGAGTTGGACATCTGCAACGAGCAAGGCGTGCGCGACTTCGTTCGCGGCCATGCCATAGACCTCATCGTGAACTGCGCGGCCTACACCGCCGTAGACAAGGCCGAGGACAACCCCGACTTGTGTGAGCAACTGAACCACCTGGCACCCGCCTACCTGGCAGATGCCGCCGAGGCGTGCGGCGCCGCCCTGATACACATATCCACGGATTACGTCTTCGACGGCACCGCCCACGTGCCTTACACCGAGGACGACCAGCCTTGCCCGAACTCCGTCTACGGGCGCACCAAGCTGGCGGGCGAACAGGAGGTGATGCGCCGCTGCACCCGCGCGATGATCATCCGCACCGCCTGGCTTTACTCCGAATACGGCAACAACTTCGTGAAGACCATGCTCCGCCTGGGGCGCGAGCGCGAGGCGCTGGGCGTGGTGTTCGACCAGATAGGCACCCCCACCTACGCAGGCGACCTGGCACGCGCCATCTACGCCGCCATCGGCCACGGCATCGTGCCCGGCATCTACCACTTCAGCAACGAAGGCGTCTGCTCGTGGTATGACTTCACCCTTGCCATCCATCGCCTGGCAGGCATCACCACGTGCAAGGTCTCCCCCCTGCACACGGACGAATATCCCGCCAAGGCGCCCCGCCCGCACTACTCCGTATTGGATAAGACGAAAATCAAGCGGACGTATGGCATCGAAATCCCCCACTGGGAGGAGAGCTTGAGGAAATTGAGAATTGAGAATTGAGAATTGAAAACAGAAATATACAGCTATGGCCAACCAAGAAATAGAACGCAGACGAACCTTCGCCATCGTGGCGCACCCCGACGCGGGTAAGACCTCACTGACCGAGAAATTCCTCCTCTTCGGCGGACAAATCCAAGTGGCCGGGGCGGTAAAAAGCAACAAAATCAAGAAAACCGCCACCTCCGACTGGATGGACATCGAAAAGCAGCGCGGCATTTCCGTCACCACCTCCGTCATGGAGTTTGACTACAAGGACTACAAGGTGAACATCCTCGACACCCCCGGCCACCAGGACTTTGCCGAAGACACCTACCGCACGTTGACCGCCGTGGACAGCGTCATCATCGTGGTGGACGGCGCCAAGGGTGTGGAGACGCAGACGCGCAAGCTGATGGAAGTGTGCCGCATGAGGAACACCCCCGTCATCATCTTTGTCAACAAGATGGACCGCGAAGCGAAAGACCCCTTCGACCTCATGGACGAACTGGAGGAAGAACTGGTCATCCAGGTGCGCCCCCTGACGTGGCCCATCGAGAGCGGCCCGCGCTTCAAGGGTGTGTACAACCTCTACGAACACAACCTCAACCTCTTCCAGCCCTCCAAGCAGGTGGTGACCGAGAAGGTGGAGGTGGACATCCACACCGAGGAGTTGGACAATCGCATCGGCCGCGACTTGGCCGACCGTCTGCGCGGCGAGCTGGAGCTGATAGAGGGTGTCTATCCGGACTTCGACGTGGACAGCTATCTCAAAGGCGAGGTGGCTCCCGTCTTCTTCGGCTCGGCGTTGAACAACTTCGGCGTGGAAGAGCTGCTGAACACCTTCGTCGAGATTGCTCCCAGCCCGCGCCCTGTGAAAGCCGAAGAGCGCACGGTGATGCCCGACGAACCGAAGTTCACCGGCTTCATCTTCAAAATCACGGCCAACATCGACCCCAACCACCGCTCGTGCATCGCCTTCTGCAAGGTCTGCTCGGGCAAGTTCTCGCGCAACGTGCCCTACTACCACGTGCGCCACGACAAGACCCTGCGCTTCTCCAGCCCCACCCAATTCATGGCACAGCGCAAGACCACCGTCGATGAAGCTTGGGCGGGCGACATCATCGGCCTGCCGGACAACGGCACCTTCAAGATAGGCGACACCCTGACCGAGGGCGAGCACCTGCACTTCCGCGGCCTGCCCAGCTTCTCGCCGGAGATGTTCAAATACATCGAGAATGCCGACCCCATGAAGCAGAAGCAACTGGCCAAGGGCATCGACCAACTGATGGACGAAGGCGTGGCGCAGTTGTTTGTCAACCAGTTCAACGGGCGCAAAATCATCGGCACCGTCGGGCAACTGCAGTTCGAGGTCATCCAATACCGCTTGGAGCACGAGTACAACGCCCGCTGCCGTTGGGAGCCCGTCAGCCTCTACAAAGCCTGCTGGATAGAAAGCGACGACCCCGCCGAGCTGGATGCCTTCAAGAAGCGGAAATACCAGTACATGGCCAAGGACCGCGAGGGACGCGACGTCTTCCTGGCCGACAGCGGCTATGTGCTCCAGATGGCGCAGATGGACTTCAAGCACATCAAGTTCCACTTCACGAGCGAATTTTAGACGGATTTCTCCTTCAAGATATCTTCCAGCCGCAACACCTCGTCTCTCAGTTGTGCGGCTTCGATGAAGTCCAGTTTGCGTGCGGCTTCCTGCATCAGCTTCCGGGTGCGCTCGATGCTCTTTTCCAGTTGCTCGCGGCTCATGTATTGCACCACGGGATCGGCTGCCACCATGCCGCTTGAATCCGGCTCCACGTACGGGCGAGGCTCTGCATGCGATGTCGTGGCGGCAGGTGCATCCGCCGTCGTGGCGTGTGTGAAGGGGCTGATGCCTCGCGCCTTCTCGATGGGTCGTGGAGTGATGTGGTGCTCGGCGTTGTAGCGCAACTGTTTTTCCCGGCGGCGGTCGGTTTCCTCAATGGTCAGGCGCATGCTTTCAGTGATGTGGTCGGCATACATGATGACACGTCCGTTCACATTACGGGCGGCGCGCCCGGCGGTTTGTGTGAGTGAGCGGTGCGAACGGAGGAAACCTTCCTTGTCTGCATCCAATATGGCTACCAACGATACTTCGGGCAAATCCAAACCTTCGCGCAGCAGGTTTACGCCCACGAGCACGTCATAGTTTCCCTCGCGCAGGTCGGCCATGATTTGGATACGCTCCATGGTGTCCACATCGCTATGGATGTAGTTGCACTTCACGTTGTTGTTCAGGAGGTATTCGGTCAGCTCTTCGGCCATGCGTTTGGTCAGAGTGGTTACCAATGTGCGTTCGCCGCGCTCAATGCGGAGTTGGATTTCCTCCATCAGGTCGTCTATCTGGTTTCGGCTGGGGCGCACTTCTATGACGGGGTCTAACAGGCCTGTCGGGCGGATGACTTGTTCAACGATGATGCCTTCTGATTTTTTCAGTTCATAGTCGGCAGGGGTGGCACTGACATAAATCGCCTGCTTGGTCAGTTGTTCAAACTCTTCAAACTTCAAGGGGCGGTTGTCGAAAGCGGCAGGCAAGCGAAAGCCGTAGTCCACAAGATTGGTCTTGCGGGCGCGGTCACCTCCATACATGGCACGTATCTGGGGAATGCTGACGTGGCTTTCGTCAATGATGGTCAGGTAATCGTCAGGGAAAAAATCCAGCAGGCAATACGGGCGTGTGCCTGGTGCACGATTGTCAAAATACCGCGAATAGTTTTCTATCCCTGCACAATGCCCCAGTTCGCGCAGCATCTCCATGTCGTAGGTGACGCGCTCTTGCAGGCGTTTGGCTTCCAGCATTTGCCCTTCTTTCTCAAACCACTCTACCCGCTCCCGCAGGTCGTCTTCTATTTGGTGTATGGCTTTCAGGGTGCTTTCCTTGGTGGTCATAAAGAGGTTGGCGGGGTAAATCTTATATTCATCCGCTTGCCCTGTGGTTGCTCCTGTCACGGGGTCAACCTCTTCTATCCCGTCCACTTCATCCCCCCAAAATGTCACCCTCAGCAGGGTGTCGGCGTAGGCCAGCCAGATGTCCACGGTGTCTCCCTTCACCCGGAAGCATCCGCGGTTCAGCTCCATGTCATTGCGCACATAGAGGCTCTCCACCAATTGCCGGAGAAAGACGTTGCGGACAAGATTCTTTCCCCGCTTCACTTCGATGACATTCTCATAGAAATCCGCAGGATTGCCCATGCCATAGATGCACGACACGGAAGATACCACCACTACATCTTTCCGGCCGGAGAGCAGGGAAGACAAGGCGGCCAGGCGCAGCTTGTCTATCTCGTCATTGATGGCCAGGTCTTTTTCGATATACGTGTCCGTGGAGGGCAGATAGGCTTCGGGTTGGTAATAGTCATAATAGGATACGTAATACTCCACCGCATTGTGGGGGAAGAATCCTTTGAACTCGCTGTATAGCTGGGCGGCTAATGTCTTGTTGTGGCTCAAAATCAAGGTGGGCTTGTTGACGTTTGCCACGACATTGGCCATGGTAAAGGTCTTTCCGGAGCCGGTCACGCCAAGCAAGGTTTGCGCGGGCAGGCCTTCACGTATGCCTTCGGTCAGTTGGGCGATGGCTTCCGGTTGGTCGCCAGTAGGCTTATAATCAGATATTAGCTCAAATTTGTTCATAATTTCACGTAAAATCTTTGGCAATATTCGGCAAAATCTTTGATATATACAAAAAAAATCGCTTCCTTTGCAGTGTAACTTGATTTATAAACCCATTTATCAATACAACGAAAGACATGATATGGAATGAAAACATCGAGTGTATGGATCGCGAGAGCCTTCGCAAGATTCAAAGCATTCGACTGAAAAAGACAGTGGAGCGTGTCTATCATGACACCCCCTTCTATCGCAAGAAAATGCAAGAACTCGGCATCACGCCGGATGACATCAACAGCATTGATGACATCGTAAAACTTCCCTTTACCACCAAGTATGATTTGCGGGACAATTATCCGTTCGGGCTATGTGCAGTGCCTATGAGCCAGATTGTGCGCATTCACGCCTCGTCCGGCACGACGGGCAAGCCCACCGTTGTCGGATACACCCGCAAGGATTTGTCCGTGTGGGCGGAGTGCCTCTCCCGTGCGTTTACCGCATACGGGGCGGACAAGTCGGATATTTTCCAGATTTCTTATGGGTATGGCTTGTTCACGGGCGGACTTGGCGCACATGCTGGCGCGGAGAATATCGGTGCTTCCGTCATCCCCATGTCCAGCGGCAACACAGCCAAGCAAATCACCCTGATGCACGATTTCGGTGCCACGGTGTTGTGTTGCACGCCTTCCTACGCGCTCTATCTGGCTGATGCCATTGCCGATTCGGGTCTCCCGCGCGACGAGTTCAAGTTGCGTGTCGGCGCTTTTGGAGCCGAGCCTTGGACGGAGAGCATGCGTCGGGATCTCGAAGCCAAGCTGGGCATCAAGGCTTACGACATCTACGGGTTGAGCGAGGTGGCAGGACCTGGTGTCGGCTATGAATGCGAATGCCAAAACGGCACCCATCTGAACGAAGACCACTATTTCCCCGAAATCGTCGACCCCGTCACCTTGCAACCGGTGGCGCCGGGCGAGACAGGCGAATTAGTCTTTACCCACCTGACCAAAGAGGGTATGCCCCTCTTGCGTTACCGTACAAAAGACTTGACCGCCTTGCACTACGACAAGTGTCCTTGCGGACGCACGTTGGTGCGCATGGATCGTATCTTGGGCAGAAGCGATGATATGTTAATCATTCGCGGAGTCAACGTCTTCCCCACGCAAATCGAGTCTGTAATCCTGGAGATGCCGGAGTTCGAGCCTCATTACCTCCTCTTGGTCGACCGCGTGAACAATACGGACACTATGGAGCTGCAAGTGGAAGTACGTCCGGAGTATTATTCGGATGAAATCAACAAGATGGTAGCCATGAAGGGCAAGCTCGCTTCCCGCCTGCAAAGTGTGTTGGGATTGAGCGTCAATGTCCGTCTGGTGGAGCCGCGCACCATCGAGCGCAGCACCGGAAAAGCAAAACGCGTAATTGATAACCGAAAACTGAAATAATATCATGGTAGCAAAACAACTTTCTATTTTCTTGGAAAACAAGTCCGGCCGCCTTACGGAAGTGACGGAAGTATTGGCCGAGGAAGGCATCAACCTCTCGGCGCTCAGCATCGCAGAAAATGCGGATTTCGGCATCCTGCGGGGTATTGTCTCCGAACCGGATAAAGCCTATGCGGCATTGAAAAACAGGCATTTCGCCGTGAATGTGACGGATGTCATCGGCATCAGTTGCCCGAATGTGCCGGGCGCCTTGGCACGGGTGCTCCGTTTCTTGTCGGACGAAGGGGTGTTCATTGAGTATATGTATTCCTTCGCCAACGGGGAAACCGCCAACGTCATCATCCGCCCCAACAACATGGAGGAGTGCATCCGCATCCTGACCGAAAAGAAAGTGGACTTGCTGGCTGCAAGCGACTTGTATAAATTGTAGTTTTTGAAAAATTAAGGTTCGCATCGTTGGTTAATTCGGTGCGAACCTCTATCTTTGCACATTATTTTGTGAATGTGATGAAGAAGAACATCCTGATATACGTGTTTGCAGCTTGCGTACTAACCTCATGCGGAGAATATAACAGGCTGCTGAAGAGTACTGATTATGAGTATAAGTACGAGGCTGCAAAAGCCTTCTATGCCAAAGGCCAATATACCCGCGCCATAACTATGCTGAACGAGCTGATAACCATCCTTAAAGGTACGGACAAAGCGGAAGAATCCTTGTATATGCTGGCTATGAGCTATTATAACCAGGAGGATTATCAGACAGCCGCCCAGACGTTCATCCAATATTATAATGTATATCCGCGAGGCACTTACACCGAGCTTGCCCGTTTCCATGCCGGCAAGGCGTTGTATCTGGATACGCCCGAACCCCGTCTTGACCAATCGGGCACCTACTCGGCCATCCAGCAATTGCAGATGTTCATAGAGTATTTCCCCGAAAGTTCACGGAAAGAAGAGGCGCAGAACATGATTTTTGCCTTGCAGGACAAGCTGGTGATGAAGGAATATCTTTCGGCAAGGCTGTATTATAATCTGGGCAACTATTTGGGCAACAACTACCTGGCTTGTATAATCACTGCCCAGAATGCACTGAAGGACTATCCCTACACGAATCTGCGCGAAGATTTGTCCATACTCATCCTGCGGGCAAAATATGAACTGGCCGTATATAGCGTCGAAGAGCGAAAGGAAGAGCGCTATCGCGAGGCGGTGGATGAATATTATGCGTTCAAGAATGAATTCCCCGACAGCAAATATACCAAGGAAGCCGACAAAATCTTCGAGGATTCCCAAAAGGTATTGAAAGACTGATTTTTGATAATAAGAACCTAATAGAGATAATTAGACGTATGGATTACAGAAAGACCAATGCTCCTACCACGACGGTGACACGTGACATGATGGATTTGTGCAAGGATACCGGCAATGTGTACGAAACGGTTGCCATCATCGCGAAACGTGCCAATCAAATTAGTGTTGAAATCAAGAATGACCTGTCCAAAAAGTTGGCAGAGTTCGCTTCTTATAACGATAATTTGGAGGAAGTGTTCGAGAACCGTGAGCAGATTGAGATTTCCCGTTACTATGAGAAATTGCCCAAACCCACACTGATTGCCACGCAAGAGTATATTGAAGGGAAGGTTTATTATCGCAATCCTGCCAAGGAAAAGGAAAAACTGCAATAAATGATACAGCGAATCCAATCTGTTTATTTGCTGCTGGCGGTCGTGGCTCTTGTCGTGGCCATGTGTTCGCCGGCGGGATATTTCGTTGGAGAGGGTGGCGTCGCTTCCTATCCCTTCAAGCCGTTGGGCGTGGAGTGGGCAGAGGGTGACTTCATGTCCACATGGGGCTTGTTCGGGATATTGTTGCTCAGCGCCATTATTGCCGGCTGCACCGTGTTTATGTTCCGCAACCGGAAGTTGCAGATGCGGATGACCCTTTTCAATAGCATTTTGCTGATAGGCTACTATATCGCGTTTGGGGTCTTTGTGTCGGTTTTGCAAGACGATGCGAATACTTTCCAATTGGGGTGGGCACTTTGCTTGCCTCTGGTGGCCATTATCTTGAACTATTTGGCTTATCGCGCCATCAAGCACGATGATGATATGGTGAAGGCAGTAGACCGCCTTCGCTGAAGTCTTCCTCGGAAAGAGTTGAAAATTTAATACAAAATGGACATGGCACACGGGTGGTTCTCATCCGTGTGCCATGTTTTTGTATAGGCCTGTTGCCCCTTCTTTTCTGCCCTTTCGCCGCTATTTCCCCCTTATTTCACGGTTATTTCTCCGTCATCCCTCCGTTATCCCTTCGTTATCCCTCCGTTATCCCTCCGTTTCAGCATAGGAGATATAAGGGTGGAGATACGAATCGGGTAGGGCGCGGGATGGGACTGAAAAGGGACACTTATTCATGAGAAAAAATTTGTCATTATGCCGCACTTGAAATGCGGAAGAAAAAATCTTAGAAGGCTTCGGTCATGTTGAAGTAGAACAGCGTTTGGTCATTGACCGTGTTCTTGCCCAAATCCAAGCGGACGTTCATGCGGGGTTGCACCTCAATGCGGAGGCCGACGCCGTAGTTGGGCAACACGCCTTCTATCTTGCCGGGATTGGGACCCATGAAGCCGACGCCTCCCCATACGACGAATCCCAAGTGGTTGATGATGCGTTGCAGCCAGTTCTCTTTGTCGGTGTTGAACATTTGGCGGTATTCGGCCATCACCAGGTGCGAGGATTTATCGCGATATTGCCCCATGTAGTAGCCGCGCAGGTCGAAGGGGGTGCCTGTCAGGGAGTATTGGGTAAGGGGGATGTTTTTCCCGAAGACATTTTTGCTTTGGGCCGTCCATGCCAATACTTTGCGATTGCCCACTTGCTTGTATTGGCGGTAGTCCAACTCCAACCGGTAGAAATCGCGGTCGCTTCCGAAAATCTTGTGATACATCATGCCCCGGAAATCCAAGTAAACGCCCCGATAGGCATTGGAGGGGACGTCGCGGCTGTCATAGGTGAGGAGAAATCCCAAGCCTGAATTGAAGTTCTTATATCCGTGGCTATCACCTCCTGCGGCTATGTACGAAGGCTCTTTCGCCAAGTGCTTCCCTGGCTGGGTGAAGTGGTCATAGTTGATGTCTATCTGAGGCCCGGCAAAGAAGTTGCTCCTGCCCAGGCGGAAGAGAAACCAAGGATTGATTTGTACGCCGCTATAGCGGTATTGGCTGGTGGTGTCGCTTCGGACATAATCCTTGTTGGTGGTATAGCCTATGCCATAGTAATTCTCCTGGGTGTTTTTATAGCTGAATTTTCCAAAGATGCGGAATTTGTCTCCCTTGAAGAAGAGTTGAGGCTTGGAGAAGAGGTTGATGCCCCCGTCGAACATGAAGGCAATGGCCATAGGAACCACCGAACGCTTCAACGTGGTGTCCGAAGGTTGAAGGCTGAAGGTCATCAGGGCGCTTCCGCCTATCAGCAAGCCGAAATCGGGCGAATAGCTGGGGCCTCCCAGGATGTTGTAGTGGAAGTTGCGTTGGGCCACCCGTTGCTTGCGCAGTTCTTTTTTGGAAAGCACGGGCGTGCTGTCGTTCGGAGTGGGGGTGGAAGCCACCTCTTGCGCGCATAAGCCGACGGCTACGGACAGGATAAGCAGGAGCGTGAGGGCGGATTTCTTCATACGTCATAATCGAATTATTTGCAAAGAAAACTCTTTTTTGCGGAATAGTTTCCGTATTCTCTCCTAATTTTTCAAAAAATAGATTACTTTTGTGGGCGATTAGGGCAAATGCCTGATTTATCCATGTAATAAAACTGACCAATATGAAGAAAAGATTTATGACCCTTGCGCTATTCAGCGCGACGTTGTTGGCCTTGCAGGCTCAGGAGCAGGGCGGTATCCATCAGAAGATGTTGCAGGAAATCCAGCAATCTTACGAGGAGACGCCCGCCGAGAAGGCTATCCGCAATGCGATTTCCGGCAATGACATCCGCAAGCTCACGCTCAACCTGGACAAACAGAAAGGCATCGACACGCATTTTTCCATCCGTGTGAAGTCCAAAGGCATCACCGACCAGCAATCCTCCGGGCGCTGCTGGCTTTTCACGGGCTTGAACGTGATGCGTGCGAAGGCCATCGCGCGTTATGACCTTCCCGGATTGGAGTTTTCCCAGGCTTATTCCTTCTTCTGGGACCAGTTGGAGAAGTCCAACCTCTTCCTGCAAGGCATCATTGATACGGCAGACAAGCCTATGACTGACCAAACCGTGGAGTGGCTCTTCAAGCATCCGCTGAGCGACGGAGGCACCTTCACGGGCGTGGCGGATATCGTAGGAAAGTATGGCTTGGTGCCCAAAGAAGCCATGCCCGAAACCTATAGCAGCGACCACACCTCGATGATGTCCAATCTCATTGGCCTGAAGCTGAAGGAGTTCGCCTTGGAGCTGCGCGAACTGGCAGCGAAGGGCGCCAAGCCCGCCGCCCTGGAGGAGCGCAAGACGGAGATGCTGAAGACGGTCTACCGGATGCTGGCTCTCAACCTGGGCGTGCCTCCCACGGAGTTTGACTTTGTGCGCCGCGACGCCTCCGGCAATCGGGTGGCCGTGGAGCATCACACGCCCATGTCCTTCCTGGAGAAATATGGCGACAAGAATCTGCTGACCAACTACGTCATGCTGATGAACGACCCCACGCGCGAATATTATAAATGTTATACGATTGACTATGACCGCCACCGCTATGACGGAAACAACTGGACATACGTCAACCTGCCTTTGGAGGACATCAAGCAGATGGCCATTGCTTCCCTCAAGGACAGCACAGCCATGTATTTCTCCAGTGACGTGACCCAGTTGGATGCCAAGCGCGGCTATCTGGACATGGACATCTATGATTACGGCTCGTTGATGGGCGTCACCTTCGGCATGGACAAGAAGCAGCGCATCCAGACGTTCTCCAGCCTTTCTGCTCATGCCATGACGTTGGTGGCTGTGGATTTGGATGAAAGCGGCAAGCCTGTGAAGTGGATGGTGGAGAACAGTTGGGGACCCTCCTACGGGCATCAGGGACACTTGATTATGTCCGACCGTTGGTTTGACGAATATATGTTCCGCCTGGTGGTAGAAACGAAATATGTGCCCGAAAAGATTCGCAAGATTGCACAAGAGGAGCCTATCCGCCTGCCGGCTTGGGACCCGATGTTTGCGCCTTGCCATTAATCGGTCAAAGTTCTGCAAAGACGCCCGCATTCTTTCGACAAGGCATCGCCTTTGTTTCGCGGAGTGCGGGCTTTTCCAATAAAAATGTTTATCTTTACAGCCTTAAAAACCTATGGAACAAAATACAGAACTCGACCTCGCCTGGCAATTTATCGAAAATACCGGCACACACCTCTTCTTGACCGGAAAGGCGGGTACGGGAAAGACCACCTTCCTGCACCGGTTGAAAGCCGAATCGCCCAAGCGCATGGTGGTGTTGGCGCCTACGGGCATAGCGGCCATGAACGCCGGAGGCATCACTCTTCATTCGTTTTTCCAACTTCCGTTTGCGCCCTACATTCCGGACAGTTCTTTCTCGGCAGGCGAGGATGTCGCCTACCGTTATCGCTTCAGCAAGGAGAAAATCAACATCATGCGCAGCATAGACCTGCTGGTGATTGATGAAATCAGCATGGTGCGCGCCGATGTGCTCGATGCCGTGGATGCCGTATTGAGGCGGTATAGGAATAGCCGGAAACCCTTTGGCGGGGTGCAGCTGTTGATGATAGGCGACTTGCAGCAACTGGCGCCCGTGGTGAGGGACGAGGAGTGGAAGATGCTATCCAAGTTTTACGATACGCCTTATTTCTTCTCCAGCCATGCTTTGCGCGAGACGGAGTATTATACGATAGAGCTGACCACTGTTTATCGCCAGCGGGATGACCGCTTCCTGCAAATGTTGAACGGCATCCGCGAAAACCGGTGTGATGCCTCTACGTTGGCCGCGTTGAACAAACGCTATCTGCCCGGCTTCAATCCTTCGCCCGAGGAAGGGTATATCCGGTTGGTCACCCACAATTATCAGGCGCAACGTATCAACGACAATGAGTTGGAGCGGCTTCCTGGGCGTTCATTCGCTTTTCCGGCCACGGTGGAAGGCAAGTTTCCGGAGTATCTTTATCCCACGGAGAAAGTCCTCGAATTGAAGCAAGGCGCACAGGTGATGTTCGTGAAGAATGACATGAGCGGCGAGCATCGCTATGTCAATGGCACGATAGGCGAGGTGACTTCGGTCTCTTCGGCAGGCATTGAAGTGCGTTGCCTGCAATCGGGCGTCAGGCTGACGTTGCAACCCGAAGAATGGACGAATGCCCGCTATGCGTTGAATGAAGAAACGAAGGAAATCACCGAAGAAATCGAAGGTACTTTCCGCCAATATCCCTTGAAGTTGGCTTGGGCCATCACTATCCACAAGAGCCAAGGATTGACGTTCGACAAGGCCATTGT
Organism: Candidatus Bacteroides pullicola; assembly: GCA_019115825.1. GTDB lineage: Bacteria > Bacteroidota > Bacteroidia > Bacteroidales > Bacteroidaceae > Bacteroides > Bacteroides pullicola. The sequence goes on along the minus strand of DXCV01000019.1, from coordinate 11,547 downwards.
GGATGTGGGCGGCTCCTTTGCCCATGGACAGGCATACGTGGCGTTGAGCCGGTGCCGCACGTTGGAAGGATTGGTGTTGAGCGCTCCCATATCGGCCAAAGCCATCATCAATGATGAGACGGTGGCCGCCTTCACGCGGGAAGCCCGTGAGAAGCAACTGGGCAAGGCGGAATTCATCACGTTGCAGCAAGCGTATTACCTCAATCTGTTGACAGAACTATTTGGTTTCCAGCCCATCTTCCAGTCTTTAAGGCGCTATGTGCGTTTGTTGGACGAGCATTTCTACCAGCTCTATCCCAAGCAACTGGAGGCTTGTAAAGGCGAATTGAGCCGTTTGGATGAACGGGTCGTGCGTGTGGCCGAGCGGTTTGCCATCCAATATACCCGTATGATTGATGGAAGTCAGGATTATGCCGAAAGCGCCGTTCTGCAAGAGCGTATCCATGCCGCCGCCGGTTACTTTGAGGAGCAGCTCCGGCCGTTGTATCCCATCGCGGTGCGCAAACCGTTGGACATAGACAACAAGCAACTGAAAAAGAAATATACAGCGGCCTATGAGGAGTTGCGCGACCGCTATCGGCTGAAAGCGGATTTGTTGGCATACGTCATGCAATCGGGATTTGAAATCTCTGCATACCTGAGAAAGAAAGCCACATTGACGATTGAAGTCCTCGGCACGCCTATTCGTGCTCAGGAAGATGCACGCCGAATGGGGTTGCCAGAGGTGGATGAGGTATTGACTGAGGCAGCCCAAGGCGTTAAGACTGTCAAGAAATCAGCTTCGGCGGCTTCTGATGTACAGGAAGTTCCTTCAGATATTTTGCATCCGGAGTTGTACGAATGTCTGCGGGCTTGGCGCAAAGCGGAGGCTGAAAGACAAAATCTGCCTGTTTATATGGTTCTCCAGCAAAAGGCGATTTTGGGTATCAGCAACCTGTTGCCCATTGACAAGGAGATGTTGTTGCGCATTCCCTTTATGGGCAAGAAAGGGGTGGAAAAATATGGCGAGGCGGTTTTGGAAATGGTCAGCGCCTATCGAAAGGAAAAAGGGTTGAAAGACTCCACGCTGATATAAGTAAAAAATGGGACGCCTCCTTTTGGATACGTCCCATTCTTTTTACGTGCAATAAGTTTTACAGATTACTTCTTGAAGTAGCGGTTGTACAAGCCTTCGAAGCCTTTGCCGTGACGAGCTTCGTCCTTGGCCATTTCGTGAACCGTGTCGTGGATGGCATCCAAGTTCAGAGCCTTGGCGCGGGTAGCGATGCGCTTCTTGTCTTCGCAAGCGCCACACTCGGCAGCCATACGCTTCTCGAGGTTGGTCTTGGTGTCCCATACTACATCGCCCAGCAGTTCAGCGAACTTGGCGGCGTGCTCAGCTTCTTCCCATGCATAGCGCTTGTAAGCCTCGGCGATTTCGGGATAGCCCTCGCGGTCAGCCTGACGGCTCATGGCGAGATACATGCCCACCTCGGTGCATTCGCCCATGAAGTGGTTGTTCAGGTCCTTGATCATTTCGTCGTCGCAACCTTTGGCAACGCCGATGACGTGTTCGTCGGCAAATACCAGGGGACCATCGGTGGTCTGTTCTTCAACTTCTACAAACTTGCTGGCGGGAGCCTTGCAGAGCGGGCACTTTTCGGGAGCGGCATCACCTTCGTGGATGTAACCGCAAACTGTACATCTGAATTTCTTCATTTTCTTTTCTCCTTAATGAATTAGTTAGTAAATCAGTTATTTATAATGTCTAAACACTTTTCGGCTATACATTGTTTACAAATACCCTTATAATAATGGTGTATTTCCTGAATTTGGTGGCCATCACGCTCCATTTCGCCCGGATGGGTGTCGCTTTCCGTGGGGGTGAGGTCGTATATCCGTCCACAGCATTTGCAGAAGAAATGCGCATGGGGGGCAGTGATTGCATCATAGCAGGTGTTTCGCCCGTCGATGGTCAAGGTCTGAATCGCTCCGTTTTCGCTCAGTAGTTTCAAGGTGTTGTACACCGTTGTCTTGGAGAGCGTGGGGATGGAGGGCGAAAGAGCCAGGTAAATCTCGTCCACCGTGGGATGCGTGCGATGCGCCATCAGATACTCCATTATGGCTATCCGCTGCACGGATGGCTTGATGTGGTGGCTTTGCAATCGTTCTAATACATCCATTGGTTACAAGTTTGTAATCGTTACATTTTTAATTTCGTTGCAAAGTAAGGCAATTCTTTTGTATCTACCAAATATTTCAGGGAAAAAATAAGTGGAATGCTTGAATTTATGTGAAAAAGCGTACCTTTGTTTCAGATATTAGATTACGGACTTATGAATTACGGATTTGTGAAAGTCGCATCGGCCATACCCCGCGTCAGGGTGGCGGATTGCGCATTCAATGCTTCGCAGATAGAGAAGGAAATCATTATTGCCGACGGCAAAGGCGTGGAAATCATTGTCTTTCCGGAATTGTGCTTGACGGGGTACACGTGCGGCGACTTGTTTGCCCACAGCCTCTTGTTGGAAAGTGCCGAGTTGGGGTTGATGCAAATCCTCAACAATACGCGCCAACTGGACATTATTTCTATCCTGGGGGTGCCCGTCCCCCTGAACGGGATGTTGCTCAATGCGGCGGTGGTTATCCAAAAGGGCAAGGTGCTGGGTGTGGTTCCCAAGACTTATCTGCCCAATTACAAGGAGTTTTACGAGAAACGTTGGTTCACGTCGGCTTCGGAAGTGATGGAGCCGATGGTTCGCCTTTGCGGGCAAAATGTTCCGCTAAATGCCTGTCTTTTGTTCGACACGGCAGGGACTACCTTTGGCATTGAGCTGTGCGAAGATTTATGGGCGCCGATTCCGCCCAGTTCGGCTTTGGCTTTGCAAGGGGCGGAAATCATCTTCAACCTTTCGGCGGACAATGAAGGGGTGGGCAAGCACAATTACTTGCGCTCCCTCATTGCTCAGCAGTCAGCCCGTTGTATAGCCGGATATGTCTTCAGTTCATGCGGCTTTGGGGAGTCCACCACCGATGTGGTCTTTGCGGGCAATGCTTTGATTTATGAGAATGGCACACTCTTGGCTTCGGGCAAGCGCTTCTCCTTCGAGGAGCAAGTGGTGACCAGCGAGATTGACGTGGAGCGTCTTCGCACTGAGCGCCGGGTGAATACCACCTTTGCGTCGTGCCGTGCGCAGACGGCTCAGGGCGTGGCGCGGCACGTCGCCACGGAGTATGTCAATGCCCGTGACTTGCAGCTGACCCGAACGTTCGACCCGCATCCTTTCGTGCCCCAAGGGCCTATGTTGGATGAGCGTTGCGAAGAGATATTCTCCATCCAAGTATCCGGTTTGGCGCAACGCTTGACGCACACCCAAGCCAAGTCTGCCGTGGTGGGCATATCGGGAGGATTGGATTCGACATTGGCCTTACTGGTGTGCGTGCAGACGTTCGATAAATTGGGGTTGTCGCGCAAGGGCATCATCGGGGTGACCATGCCCGGATTCGGCACCACCGACCGCACGCATAGCAATGCCGTGGATCTGATGGAGTCGCTGGGCGTCACCATCCGCGAGGTGAGCATCAAGGACGCCTGCCTCCAGCACTTCAAGGACATCGGCCACAATCCTGAGGTGCACGACGTGACCTACGAAAATTCCCAAGCCCGTGAACGTACGCAGATACTGATGGACATCGCCAACCAGACGAACGGCCTTGTGATAGGCACGGGCGACCTCTCCGAACTGGCTTTGGGCTGGGCGACGTATAATGGCGACCACATGTCGATGTACGGCGTCAATGCCAGCGTGCCCAAGACGTTGGTGAAGCATCTCGTCAAGTGGGTGGCGGAGAACGGCATGGGCGAGGCTTCGCGCAAGACCTTGCTCGACATTGTGGATACTCCCATCAGTCCCGAACTTATCCCTGCCGACGAGGACGGGAATATCCGCCAAATCACCGAAGACTTGGTAGGCCCCTACGAGCTGCACGACTTCTTCCTGTATTATTTCCTGCGCTTCGGTTTTGCGCCTTCCAAGATATACTTCCTGGCCGTCCGCACCTTCAAGGGCGTGTATGACGAGGAAACCGTCAAGAAGTGGCTGCAAACCTTCTGCCGCCGTTTCTTCAACCAGCAGTTCAAACGCTCGTGCCTGCCCGACGGCCCCAAGGTGGGAAGCGTGTCGCTCAGTCCGCGTGGCGATTGGCGGATGCCCAGCGATGCTTCTTCGGCTTTGTGGCTTAACGACGTAGCGCCTCTTTAGCTGCCCGACGCCCGGCTTCTATGATTTCTTCGGCGCGGAAGAATTCCATCATGTCATAGTCTTCTCCGCACAGTTGGATGAGGAGGTCGGGCGGTGTTTGGGCCAACTGATAGCGGGTGATTTGCTGCATCATCAGGCGCGAAGACTTGGTCATCAGTTGGTAGGGATTGAGGCGTTTCCTACTGTGCTTTCCGGCAGGGGCGTTCACGTCCACTGCCACGAGGAGGTCGCCCGGCGTGCGCACGGCATGGTTCAGGGGCAGGGGATTGAGGATGCCGCCGTCCACCAGTCTTTGTTCGCCCCGACGGAAAGGCCGGAAAAGCATTGGGATGGAGATGGAGGCGCGGATGGCATCGAACAAGTTGCCGTGGTCGAACTTCACTTCCTCCTCGCTGACGATGTCTGTGGCCATGGCGACGTAGGGCAGGGGGAGGTCTTCGATGTTCGTGTCGGGCAGGATTTGCTTCAACTCTCGGATGAAGCGGTCGCCTTTCACGATGCCGTCGGTGCTCAGGCTGAGGTCGGCCAGTTGCCACAGCTTGCGTTTATTCCACGAGCAGAGCCACTCCTTGCAGGCTTCCAGTTTGTCCGTGGCATACATTGCGCCCACCATGGCCCCCATCGAACTTCCGGCAATGGAGGTGATTTCATAGCCTTGCGCCAGCAGTTCTTCGATGACGCCGATGTGGGCAATGCCCCGTGCCCCACCCATGGAGAGCACCAGGGATATGCGGGGCTTGTTTTTTTCCGATTGATTTTCCATAAATAGATGTTGAAATTAGTTTATCTCAGTTCGCTTTACGCAATGCCTCACATTCGTTTTCTCCCCACTATCCCTCCGTTATCCCTTCGTTATCCCTCCGTTATCCCTTCGTTTCAGGATAGGCGAAACAGGGGTCCGACAAGGGTCGGATAACAGCGAAAGATGAATGGTGTGACAAGCATTGGCAGGTAGCGGACATTCTATAATTATTTTATTTATCAAGGGGCAAATTTAAGGATTTCCCTTTATTTGCCTTGCATATTTAATGCTAAATTAAAGATGAAAATCCTGATATTGAATGCCAGCCCCCGTCCCGACGGCAGCATCTCCCGTATGCTGGATGCAGCCAGGTTCGAAGCCGAGGCGGGCGGGGCACAAGTCTTTACGGAGAGCGTGTCTTCTCTTCGCATCCGTCCTTGCACGGGGTGCATGAGGTGTCGCACGGGTGGGCGTTGTGTCTTGCCTGATGACGACGCCCAGCGGTTATTGGCTTTGGTAAGACAATGTGATGTGTGGATTATCGGTTCGCCTTGCTATTGGGGCAATATGCCCGGCACGCTGAAGGTGCTCTTCGACCGGATGGTGTACGGCCTGATGGGGGAGAGCCCGAGCGGCATGCCCCGTCCTTTGCACAAGGGGAAACGGGCTATCCTGATAACCGCTTGCATCACGTCTTGGCCTTTCAACGTCTGGTTCCGCCAATCCAGGGGGACGGTACGCGCCTTGCGCGAGATACTCCGTTGGAGCGGCTTTCGGGTGGTGAAGTCCATTGAGCGGGGCGGGACAAGGACGCGCCCTCTGACGCAACGTGATTTGGAGAGGTGCCGCAGGGCTGTCAGGAAGTTATAGCGCGTGCCACCCGCTCGGCCGTCTCCTCCAATTGTTGCCGGGCAAAGTCCGGGCGTAGGGCACGGCTGAGCGGTGTGCTCGGTGGATTGATGCTGCACACCTTCTTGAATCCGGCCCGGAGCAATGCCGCTTCATCCTCTACCTGTCCGGCCAAGAGCACCACAGGGATGCCCTGTCTGCGGGCTTCCGTCAAGACACCTGCGGGGACTTTTCCCATCAAGGTCTGACGGTCGGCTCGGCCTTCGCCTGTGATGACCAGGTCGGCATCCCGAAGCAGGGCGGGGAAGCCTGCCGTGTCCAGTACCAATTCGATGCCCGGCTTCAGCTCCGCGTGCAGGAAGGCTGCCAAGCCTCCGCCCATGCCGCCTGCCGCTCCCGCGCCGGGCAGGGTGGAAATGTCCGTGCCCGTGTGTCGGCGGATGACCTCGGAGAAATGCCGCAAGCCTTTGTCCAACTCTTCCACTTGTTCGGGGGTGGCTCCCTTTTGGGGCGCGAAGACGTGTGCTGCCCCCTCAGGACCGTAGAAGGGATTGCGGACATCGCACGCCGCCAAAAATTCTGTTTCACGGACTGCAGGCAGCACATCCGTATCGTCTATTCTTTCCACTTCCCCCAAGGCTTGTCCGCCCGGAGCCGTTTCTTTTCCTTCTTTATTTAGAAAACGGAATCCCAATGCCCGTAGCATCCCCATGCCCGCATCGTTTGTGGCGCTTCCGCCCAAGCCGATGAGGACGCGTCTGCATCCTCGGTTGAGGGCGTCGCCTATCAGTTCGCCCGTCCCGTAAGTCGTGGTCAGCAAGGGGTTGCGCTGCGCTTCGGGCACCAAGGGCAGTCCGCTGATGCGTGCCATCTCGACGAAAGCCGTCTGTCCGTCGCTCGAAAGGCCGTAGGACGCCTCGCGCCCCTCCATCAGCGGGCCGTGGGCACGGACGCTCACCAAGCTGCCGCCGCCGGCATTGACCAAGGCTTCCAACCATCCTTCGCCCCCGTCGGCCACGGGGACAGTCAGCGTCTGGCATTCGGGCCACGCCCGACGGACGCCTCGGGCAGCGGCTTCGCCTGCCTCTTGTGAGGTGAGGCACCCTTTGAACGAATCTATCGCGATAACGACTTTTCTAAGCATGATGTGATTGGATTAGGCCGCAAAAGTACGGTTTTTCCCTAAATAATCGTATCTTTGCACACTTGAATTAGAAGCGTATCCCATATGGACGAAAAGAAGCAAATCACATTCATCGTGAACCCCATATCCGGCATTTGGGACAAGCGTCAGATCATGGAGTGGGTCAAACGGAAGCTGGACAAGGAGGTCTATGCGCCCAAGATGGTCCAGACAGAATATGCCGGCCATGCCGTCGAGATTGCTGCCCGCGAGGCGGAAGCCGGCGCATACGCCGTGGTGGCCGTGGGGGGCGACGGCACCATCAATGAGATAGCCCGCTCGCTGGTACATACGCAGACGGCCCTTGGCATCATTCCCTGCGGGTCGGGCAACGGACTGGCGCGCCACTTGCAGATTTCCCTCGACCCGCGACGCGCCATCAGCGTCCTCAATGAAGGAAATATAGAGACCATAGACTATGGCACCATCAATGGTAAACCCTTCTTCTGCACATGCGGCGTGGGGTTCGATGCTTTTGTCAGCCTTCAGTTCTCCAAGGCAGGACGGCGGGGGCCGCTGACCTACTTGCAGAAGACCTTGTTGGAGAGTTTGAGATACCGCCCGAGAACCTACGAACTGGAGATGGACGGATACACCGCCCGCTACAAGGCTTTCCTTATCGCGTGCGGCAACGCCTCGCAGTATGGCAACAATGCCTACATCACTCCTCAGGCGACAGTGGACGATGGTTTGCTCGATGTCACCATTCTCGAACCTTTCACCGCCTTGGACGTGCCGCAGTTGGCCTACCAGCTTTTCCACAAGACCATCGACCAGAACAGTTGTATCAAGACGTTCCGCTGCCAGCACTTGAAAATTCACCGGCGAAAGCCCGGCGTGGTGCATTATGACGGAGACCCCGTGATGATGGGCGAGGACATCGAGGTGGGCATTGTCAAGCACGGCTTGCGGGTGCTCACCCCACGCGATGCCGAGGAAGACTCGCCCAATGTGCTCCAACGCGCCCAAGACTACATCAATGGCTTGCAGCAGCTGAACCGCGCCTACTTCCAACGCTTGGCCGAAGACTTGAAGAGCAAGGAAGAGCAATGGTTGGCAAAGATGGAAGAAAAGCGGGGCGGAGAATGAGGCTTTGCGAAACATTGCGAACAAAAAACTTGTCCGATTTTGATGCTTCGTCTGTAGGTTTTATGTACTTTTGCACGGACATTATCCGAACATGAAATACCCAATTAAGATATGTATAGAACTCATACTTGCGGAGAACTCCGCATTACAAATGTAAATCAGACGGTTACGCTGGCCGGATGGGTGCAACGCACCCGCAAGATGGGCGGAATGACGTTCGTTGACCTGCGCGACCGCTACGGCATCACCCAGTTGGTCTTCAACGAGGAGGTGGATGCCGAACTTTGCGAGCAAGCCAACCGTTTGGGACGTGAATATGTCATCCAAGTGACGGGCACCGTGAACGAACGCTTCAGCAAGAACGCCAATCTGCCCACGGGCGACATTGAAATCATCGTGTCCGCGCTGAAGGTGCTCAACACCTCGCTGACCCCTCCCTTCACCATTGAGGACAACACGGACGGCGGCGACGACATCCGCATGAAGTACCGCTACCTCGACTTGCGCCGCACGGCCGTGCGCAAGAACCTGGAGCTGCGCCACAAGATGACCATCGAGGTGCGCAAGTATCTCGACGAGCAAGGCTTCATCGAAGTGGAAACTCCCGTCTTGGTAGGTTCCACGCCCGAAGGTGCCCGCGACTTTGTGGTGCCTTCGCGCATGAATCCGGGACAGTTCTACGCCCTGCCCCAGAGCCCGCAGACCTTGAAGCAGCTGCTGATGGTGTCCGGCTTCGACCGTTACTTCCAGATAGCCAAGTGCTTCCGCGACGAGGACTTGCGTGCCGACCGTCAGCCGGAGTTTACGCAGATAGACTGCGAGATGTCTTTCGTGGAGCAAGACGATGTCATCAACCTCTTTGAAGGCATGGCCAAATACCTCTTCAAGACCATCCGTGGCGTGGAACTGACAGAACCTTTCCAGCGCATGCCGTGGTCGGAGGCTATGAAATACTATGGTAGCGACAAGCCCGACCTGCGCTTCGGCATGAAGTTCGTCGAGCTGATGGACATCATGAAGGGGCACGGTTTCTCCGTCTTCGACAATGCAGCCTATATCGGCGGTATCTGTGCCGAAGGAGCCGCCCACTATACGCGCAAGCAGATAGACGCCCTGACCGAGTTTGTCAAGAAGCCCCAAATCGGCGCCAAAGGCTTGGTTTATGCTCGTGTGGAGGCCGACGGACACGTCAAGTCCAGCGTGGACAAGTTCTATCCGCAAGAGGTCTTGCAGCAGATGAAGGAGGCTTTCGGTGCCAAGGAGGGCGACCTCATCCTCATCTTGAGCGGCGACGACGCCATGAAGACCCGCAAGCAGCTTTGCGAGCTTCGCTTGGAGATGGGCAACCAGCTGGGTTTGCGCGACAAGAACAAGTTCGCCCTCCTGTGGGTGGTGGACTTCCCGATGTTCGAGTGGAGCGACGAGGAGAACCGTCTGATGGCCATGCACCATCCCTTCACGCATCCCAAGGACGAGGACATCCCCTTGCTGGACACCGACCCCGCAGCCGTGCGTGCCGATGCCTACGACATGGTGTGCAACGGCGTCGAACTGGGCGGCGGCTCCATCCGTATCCACGACTCGCAGCTTCAAGCCAAGATGTTCGAGATTCTGGGCTTCACCCCTGAGCGGGCACAAGAGCAGTTCGGCTTCCTGATGAATGCCTTCAAGTACGGTGCGCCCCCTCACGGCGGTCTGGCTTATGGTCTCGACCGTTGGGTCAGCATCTTTGCCGGCTTGGACAGCATTCGCGACTGCATCGCCTTCCCCAAGAACAACAGCGGACGCGACGTGATGCTGGACGCTCCTTCAGCACTCGAACCTAAGCAGCTGGAGGAGTTGAAGCTGACGGTGAATATTGAAAATTGAGAATTGAAAATTGAGAAATGACAATTCGCAATTGATAATTACCGGATGAAGGAGACTACCCGGATATTTCGTTTTGCGGTGATTGGCACACTCAATGCGCTGATCACCGCATTTGTTGTGTGGGCGATGATGCACGTGGCGGACGTCAACTATCTCCTCTCCAACGTGACGGCCTATGTCGTGGCCCAGACGCACAACTTCGTGTGGTCCAAGTATTGGATATTCCCCACGGATAAAAAAAGCAACACTTGGCGTCAAGTGCTGCTCTTTTCCTTGGCTTTCGGACTGGCTTACGTGGCACAGTTCCTTTTCCTTGTGGGCTTGGTGGAGGGCTTGCATTGCAACGAATACCTCGCCCAGTTCCTCGGCCTCTTTGTCTATGGCGGCGTGCAGTTCGTCATGAACCGCCGGCTGACGTTCAATCCCTGAACCGTTTCGTCAAATCTTCATACGCGTCAATCCGTCGGTCGCGCAAGAAAGGCCACCAGCGGCGCACGTTCTCCGAGCGTTCCATGTCCACCGTCACCACCAGGTTCTGCGGACGGTTGTTCTCGGCTTGGGCGATGATTTCGCCTTGCGGGCCGGCCACGAAGCTGTTGCCCCAGAAGAGGATGCCGTTGGTCTGTCCCGACGGGTCGGGCTCGTGCCCCACGCGGTTAACGCTGACCACCGGGATGCCGTTGGACACGGCATGGGCGCGCTGTGCGATGACCCATGCGCCGAGCTGGCGGGATTTCTCGTCGTCCGTGTCCGTGCTTTCCCAGCCGATAGCCGTGGGATAAATCAGCAGTTCAGCACCTTTCAAGGCCATCAGTCGGGCAGCTTCGGGATACCATTGGTCCCAGCAGACCAGCACGCCGAGCCGTCCCACCGAGGTCTGGATAGGCTCAAAGCCCAGGTCGCCCGGGGTGAAGTAGAATTTCTCGTAATAGGCCGGGTCGTCGGGGATGTGCATCTTGCGGTATTTGCCGGCGATGCTTCCGTCCTTCTCGAAGACCACGGCGGTGTTGTGATACAGTCCCGGTGCGCGTTTCTCGAACAGCGAGGTGACGAGCACGATGCCCAGCGAGGCAGCCAGTTCAGAGAAGAATCCCGTGGAGGGGCCGGGGATAGGCTCTGCCAGGTCGAAGAGGCGTGTGTCCTCCGTCTGGCAGAAGTAGAGCGTGTTGTGCAACTCCTGCAGCACGACCAGTTCGGCACCGTGTGTGGCACAGGCTTCGATGCTGTGCGCCAGGTTCATCAGGTTTTCTTGCATATTGGCCGTGTTGGCTTGTTGGATGATTCCGATTTTCAATGTTCTTGGCATATATTGGGTGTTAAATGATAATTTATCCTTTATCCCATCACTCCCGCCGGATACTGCATCGTCACGCAGTGCAGCGACCCGTGCTGCTTGATGAGCGGGCGGCAGTCGATGCCCACGATGTCCCGTCCGGGAAAAGCCTCGCGGAGCACGTCGGCGGCTTGCGCGTCCGTTTCCGGCTGGGCATACGTGGGATAGAGCACCGCGTCGTTCAGGATGAGGAAGTTGGCATACGTGGCGGGCAGGCGTTCGCCCTCGTGCACGATGGGGG
>DXCV01000018.1 GCA_019115825.1 Candidatus Bacteroides pullicola | reverse complement strand
CATTATATATAATATACGTCCGCATCCGCCCCGCAAAGAGATAGCGCGGAATGAGCACAAAGTAGTTGACGTAGAACACCACAAGAAACGACAGCGGCACGACGCACCCGTGGCGCAGGTATTCCCCCCACGTGATGCCCATCCCGCTGCGGTTCATCATCAGCACGGGGAAGCCGAAGACGATGCCCCACCCGATGACGTGGATGAGAATCTCGACATAGCGCAGATGTTCGTCGGTATGCTTCATACGGCAAAGATACGAAATTTTTCCGTCATTCGTAGCGTATCGCCTCGATAGGATCCAGTTGCGCCGCCTTCTTGGCCGGATACCAGCCGAAGAACACACCCGTCACGGTGCAGACGGCAAAGGACAGGAAGACGCTCCAAGCCTGGATATAGATGGGCCAATGCGCCACGTTTTTCACCACCACCGACGCCCCGCAGCCGACCACGACGCCTATCAGTCCGCCCGTGATGCTGATGAGGATGGCTTCTATCAGAAACTGCGCCAGGATGTCAATGCCCCGTGCGCCGACAGACATGCGCAGGCCGATTTCCCTCGTCCGCTCCGTGACCGATACGTACATGATGTTCATGATGCCGATGCCGCCCACCACGAGCGAGATGCCCGCGATGCAGGCCAGCAGCGTCGTCATCAGGTCGGTGGTGCTGTTCAGCATCGAGCTGAGCTCCTGCTGCGAGCGGATGGTGAAGTCGTCCTCCTCGTCGGCTTGCAGCTTGTGATTACGGCGCAGGATGGTGGTGATTTCATCCGTCGCATAGTCCGTCATATCCTCGCTCAGCGCGGATGCAAAGATGCCTTCCAGGTAGGTCTGAGCCAGCAATCGCTTCATCACGGTGGTGTAAGGCGCCAGCACGATGTCGTCCTGGTCCATGCCCATGGAGTTGTAGCCCTTCGCCTTGAGGACGCCCACGACGCGGAAGGGCACCTGGTTGAAGCGGATGACGCGCCCCACCGGGTCCTCCCCGCCGGGGAAGAGATTGTCCACAATGGTCTGTCCGATGACGCACACCTTGGCCGACACCTGGATGTCTGCCTCGCTGAACATCTCGCCCTGCTCGATGCTGAGTTGGCGGATGTCCAGGTATTCCGTCCCTACGCCGCTGATGCTGCTGGGATAGTTGTTGTTGCCGGCGATGAGCTGTCCGCTGCTCGACACGTTCGGGCTGACGGCAGAGAGGAAATTCGTCTCGTTGCGCAGCGCCTCATAGTCCGTCAGCTTCAGCGTCTGCATCTCGCTGGGATCCATGCGCACGCCGCCCCGCCGCTCGCCGCCGGGGTGTATCATGATGATATTCGAGCCCATCTCGCTGATTTGCGCTTGTATGCTGCGCTTCGAGCCTTGGCCGATGGCCAGCATCGTGATGACCGACGCCACGCCGATGATGATGCCCAGCATCGTCAGAAAGGCGCGCATCTTGTTGTTAGCCAACGCGCGCAGGGCTATCTTGAAGAGGTTTGTTCCGTTCATAGTTTGCTGTTGATGATGGTTTATCGTTGTTGATTTGAACGCTATAACTTGTTTCTCCTCCTCCGGGGAGGAGGAGTACCCGAAGGGGGAGGTGGTAGCGATAACCGCTCACCTTGAAATCATTAGCCGTATATATCTGCCGCTACCACCCCGCCCTTTGGGCACCCCTCCTCCCCGGAGGAGGGGAATTCAGTTACCATAGACGTGCCATTAAATCCTTGCTCAGTCGTCCTCGTTCTTCGGTAGGGTCGCCAATGCCTCCGCCGCGGAGAGTATGTTACTATTACGTTTGTCCTCGATGACGTGGCCGTCACGCAGGCGGATGTTGCGGCTGCTGTATTGCGCAATGTCCGGGTTGTGCGTCACGAAGATGATGGTGCGCCCCTCGCGGTGCAACTGCTGGAAGAGGACAAGAATTTCATACGACGTGCGCGTGTCCAGGTTACCCGTTGCCTCGTCCGCCAGGATGACGGCAGGATTGTTCACCAGCGCGCGGGCGATGGCCACACGTTGCATCTGTCCGCCGGACATCTGGTTGGACTTATGCTCCAGGCGGTCGCCCAGTCCCACCGCCACAAGGGCGTCCACGGCGCGTCTGCGTCGCTCGGCAGCGCTGACGGCGGGGTTGTACATCAGCGGCAGCTCCACGTTCTCCACCGCCGTCGTCTTGGGCAGCAGGTTGTAGTTCTGGAAGACGAACCCGATCTTGCGGTTGCGCAGGATGGCCCGTTGCGACTTCGACATGGTGCGCACGCTGATGCCGTCCAGCAGATACTCCCCGCTGGTGGGGGTGTCGAGGCAGCCCAGCGTGTTCAGCAGGGTGGACTTGCCCGAGCCGCTCGTGCCCATGATGGTGACGAACTCGCCCTCGCAGATGGAGAACGTCACGCCGCGCAGGGCATGGACGGTCTCGTCGCCCACCTGGAAGTTGCGGCGTATGTCGTGTAGTTCGATGACGGTTTTGCTCATTTGTTATCTGTTTTTAGATGGATATATACCCCGTGAAAAACGGATGTACATCCGGTTGAAAATGCGTAAGTACGGAATTTTAATCGGATGTACACGCAGTGTTCAACGGATGTACATCCAGTTTCGTTCCTATATACACTTATTTCCAATATCTTAGTTGTTTTTTTGAAAATGCCTGTACATGTAGTTAAAATTACGACCCTTTTTCTTTTTTATTTTTTCTCATTTTTCTTGTTTCTATCCGGCGGTCCTGGTGCGAACGGGCTGCGCTCTACCTCGCCCTGCGGTGCCATCTGCTGGGGCATGCCACCCATCTCGGCATCGGCGATGACCGTCGTGCCTTCGTCCACGCCACCGAGGATTTCCGTGTACGTCCCGTTCGAGATGCCCGTCTGCACGGGGTGGGCAGTGAACGTGTTGCCCTTGCGCGTCCACAGCTTATGCTCGCCTGCACAGTCGTTGATGACTGCATCCTTGCCTACGATAGGCTCCACGGGCGTGAAGCGCAAGGCGCGGGCGGGGACGCTGAGCACGCCGCGTTTGTCCAGCGTATAGATGGTGATGTTCGCCGTCAGCCGCGGTTTCAATTTGAGGTCGGGGTTGGGCGCGCTGATGACCACCTCGTAGGTCACCACCGTGCTGCTCGTTGTCGATGTCCCACTGGCGTCGCTCGACTCGCCCAGGCGCACCTGCGTCACCTGCCCATTGAACGTCTGTCCCGGATAGGCATCCACGGTGAACTCCACGCGCTGGCCTTCCTCCACGCCGCCTATGTCCGCCTCGTCCACGTCGGCCACGACTTGCATCTGCGTCAGGTCCGCGGCGATGGTGAACAGCGTCGGCGTCTCGAAGCCGGAGGCCACCGTCTGTCCCTCCTCCACGTCCTTGCTGATGACCACCCCGTCGATAGGTGCGGTGATGGTGGCGTAGCTCAGGTTGCGCTCCGCTTTCTCCAGGGCGGCACGGCTGCTGTCATACGTGCTCTTGGCACGGCGGTAGTCGTAGAGGCTCTGTTCGTAGTCCGTGTCGCTGATGAGCTGCTTGTCGTGCAGGCCCTTGTTGCGGCGGTAGAGGCTCTCCTGGTATTCATACTCCGCCTGGGCGCCGTCAAACGTGGCTTGCGCCGAAGCCAGGTCGCTCTCCAGGGTCACTTTATCCATCTCGGCGATGAGCTGGCCCTGCTTCACGACCGTGTTGTAGTCCACATAGATTTTGTCGATGATGCCGCTGACTTGCGTACCCACTTCGACTTCGGTCACCGGCTCGATGGTGCCCGTGGCGGTGACGAAGTTCGAGATGTCCTGTCGCGACACCGTGGCGGTCTCGTACTCCACCTCCTGCTTCTTCCCGCCGCCGGAGAATGCCCAGACGGCCACGCCTGCCACGACGACGGCGGCAGCAGAGGTGAGGATGATTTTCTTCTTGTCCATACGTGATATTCTGTTTGATGTTTAGCGGTTGAGGGTAAAGGGTTCTCCCTGGTAGAAGCGCAGCAGGCTGGCGTTCAGCAGGGCCATGTACTTGGCCTGCAGTTGTGCCTGTTGGGCGTTGAGCAGGTTGTTTTTCTCCGTCAGCAGGTCCACGGTGTTCTTCATGCCCGCGTTGAACTGCTCGCTGACCAGGTCATAGCTGGCCTGCGCGCTCTCCACCTGGCTGGTGGCGGCGGCATATTGCTGCTGGGCGCTGCTGGCGTCGAGCCAATAGCTCTCGATGGTGCGGTACAGCTCCTTCTGCTGGTCCATCAGGTCCAGTTGGCTGGTTTGCTTCTGTAGCTTCGCCTTGTTCACCGCGCTTTTCGTCTGGCGGCGGTCATAGATGGGGATGCTCAGCGTGACGCCCAGCGAGTTGTTCCAGTTCTGCTTGATTTGCTCGGAGAAGGTGAAGTCATTGCCGTTGGCATTCGAGCTGCCTATGCCGGCGGTCAGGCTGATGCTGGGGATGTATCCCGCGCGCGCCACCTTGATGTTCAGGTCCGCCGCCTCGATGTTCAGCTTGCCCGATTCGATTTCCGGGCGCAGCCCCAAGGCCGTGCGATACACGTCGTCTTTGGCAGGCAGGGGGGATAGGACGTCCGTGGCGCCCAGTTCGGGCAGGTCCAGCACCATCTCGTAGGCGCCGTCCAGCTCCAGCAGTTGCTTCAGTTGCAGGCGGTAGTCCTGCAGGGTGGCCTGCGCGGTCACCAGTTGGTAGTTGTCCTGGGCCACTTGCGCCTCCAGCTGTGCCAGGTCCGCGCGGCTCAGGCTGCCGGCTTCCAGCAACTGCCGTCCCCGCTCACACGTGGCGCGGCTGACAGCCAGCATGCCCTCGTTCACCTTCACCGCCTCGGCGGCATAGAGAATCTGCATGTACACCTGCATGATGCTCTCCTGGATGCTGTTCTCGCTCTCGCTGACCGCCAGGCGTGCGATGCGCTCATTGAGCTGTTGCTGCCTGATGCCGTTCACGCGGCTCCCGCCGTTGTAGAGCGTCCAGTTCGCGTCTATGCCATAGCTGCCGTTATACGACGTCGCGCTCTGGCTCGTGCTGATATTGTCTCCGCTGATGATCGTGCCGTTGTTCATGTTCGGCCGGTTCACGATGCGCTGGCTGATGCTTCCGCTCAGTGCGGGGAACCATTCGGCCTTGGCGGTCCTCACGTCCTCGGCGGAGCTTTCGGCGCTGATGCGGTTCCGGCGGATGGTGATGTTGTGCCGCAGGGCATAGTCGATGCACGTCTCGAGGTCCCACCGCGCGGGCAGGCTGTCTCCCGTCGCCGCCGTCGCCCCCTCCTGGGCGCACAGCGTCGTGCAGCACAGGCAGAGGCAAGCGGCAGCCATCAATCTTTTTACCTTTCTCATATCCTTTCCTAATCAGATTATTTTTCCGCTACAAAGGAAAAGGGTATTGGGGGGATATGCAAAACAAGTAGACGTTGGGGGCGATTCTGCCGCCTGTCTCCCCACTTTCGCCGACGAATGACATTTTTCCCGGCCTTTTCTTGGCGGTTAAGGATAAGAATCCTATTTTTGTATCGGTTAAGACCGATGTCCCCCTGTACCCGTTGTCGGGTGGGATGAAATGCAATAGCCTATGAGACAAACCGTGACAAACATCTGGCACTTTTATCGCGACGGCTTCCGCGCCATGACGTGGGGGCGCGTCCTGTGGGTCATCATCCTGCTGAAACTGTTCGTCCTGTTCGTGGTCCTGAAGCTGTTCTTCTTCCCCGATTTCGTCCGGCAGTCTGCCGGCGGGCTGGGCGAGGAGGAGTTTGTCAGCCGGGAACTGATAGGACGTATGCCGTCCCCTTGACGAAAATAGCTTAAAATCAAACATACGCTTATGAAACGACTTCAACTTTACCGCGCGCTGGCCTGCGGATTAGCCTTCGTGGCAACGGCGGGCCTGTCTGCACAGACGCCGCAGGAGATGGCGGCTTACTTCGCGCAACGCATCGGACAACCGTCCGTCTTCACGCCTGCACAAGGCGCTTCCCTCTCGCCCGACGCGCTGGCACCGGCGCGCGACCGCGTCTGGACGGCCTGGCAGGAAGCCAACGCCCGCCTGGACGAGCCCAAGCTGCCGCCGCTTCTCCCCTTGACCGCCGACACGAAGGGCGCCCTCGCCCTGCCGGACTCGCTGGAGCCTGCCGCCACGATGGATTACTATTGGGGCAGCAAGGGCGGGCAGCCTGCCGCCGGCTGGCCTGTCTATATCTACCTGCACGGCTCCGGCCCGCGCGAGCGCGAGTGGAGCAACGGCCTGAAGTTCGCCACCCTGTTCGAGGATGCCCCCTCGGCCTATTTCGTGCCCCGCATCCCCAACGAAGGCGGATATTACCGCTGGTGGCAACGCTCCAAGCAGTGGGCGTGGAGCTGGCTGCTGCGCCAACTGATGCTGGACGACCGGCTGGACGCGCGTAAAATCTACGTCTTCGGCATCTCCGAAGGCGGCTATGGCAGCCAACGCCTCGCCTCCTTCTACGCCGACTATTGGGCAGCCGCCGGACCCATGGCGGGGGGCGAGCCGCTGAAGAACGCGCCCGCCGAGAACTGCCGCAACATCGGCTTCAGCCTGCTGACCGGCGCGGATGACACAGGCTTCTATCGCAATGAACTGACCGGCCTGGTGCAGGCGGCGTTCGACAGCCTGCAAGCCCTGCATCCGGACGCCTACCGCCACCGCGTCGAACTCCTGCCGGGGCAGGGGCACAACTTCGACTACCGCCCCACCACGCCGTGGTTGCGCGCCTTCGAGCGCAATCCGTGGCCGCGGAAGTTCTCCTGGGAGGACTTCGAGATGGACGGCTGGCACCGCACGGGCTTCTACAACCTCGTGGTCAACCGCCGCCCCGGCGACTTGCGCACGCGCTACGACGTGGAAATCGCCGGCAACCGCATCGACCTAAGCATCTCCGAGGTGCATTACCAAACCGTGCGCACCGACCCGAAGTGGGGCATCGAGCTGGAGTTTGCCCGCACCTATACGCCTGCCACGGGCGGCGAGCTGACCTTGTACCTGGACGAGCATCTGGTGGACCTCAGGCAGGAGGTGAGCGTCTACGTCAACGGCAAGCAGGTCTACCGGGGGCGCGTGGCGTGCAGCGTGGGCAGTATGATGGAGAGCCTCGCCACCTTTTACGACCGCGAGCGCATCTATCCGGCGTCCATCCTCATCAAGTATTGACATTCACTTAAAAAAACGATTCGTATGTTAGGACACATTGATCCCTCGTTAATCGACTGGTCGCGGGCGCAATTCGCCTTGACGGCCATCTATCACTGGCTGTTCGTGCCGCTGACGCTGGGCCTGGCGGTCGTCATGGGCCTGATGGAGACCATTTACTACCGGACGGGCGATGACTTCTGGCGCCGCACGGCCCGTTTCTGGATGAAACTTTTCGGCATCAACTTCGCCATCGGCGTGGCCACGGGCCTGATACTGGAGTTTGAGTTTGGCACCAACTGGAGCAACTACTCGTGGTTCGTGGGCGACATCTTCGGCGCGCCGCTGGCCATCGAAGGCATCCTGGCCTTCTTCATGGAGGCGACGTTCATCGCTGTCATGTTC
>DXCV01000017.1 GCA_019115825.1 Candidatus Bacteroides pullicola | reverse complement strand
TACGACGAGCGCAACGCCGCCATCGTCCTGACCTGCGCCGGCGAGCGCACCACCTTCACCGTCAGCCAGAAGCAGAAGGACGCCCTGCTGCTCACTTCGGACAAGGTGGAGCTGGACGCCACGGGCGGCGACTTCACCCTCGCGCTACAGGCCAATGTGTCGGTCAGCTATGAGATAGAGCCGGGCGCGGACTGGCTGAAGCCTGCCGATGCGTCCACCAAAGCGTTGGAAGACCTCGCCTTTGCCTTCCACGCCGAGGAAAACCCGGACACCGAGTCCCGCCAAGCTACCATCACCCTGAGCGGCAACGGCTTGGCCGAAACCGTCACCGTCTACCAGGCTGGCACCGCGCCTGTCTTAGTCTTGGGGCAACAGGAGTACATCGTGGGCAGCGCGGGCGAGACCCTCACCGTGGAGCTGCAGAGCAACACCGACTACCGCGTGCAGTTGCCCGCCGTGGATTGGCTCACGGAGGCGGACACCCGCTCCCTCTCTGCCTACACGCATTACTTTGCCGTCGCGCCCAATGACACCTACGATGCCCGCACGGCGGAAATCATCTTCACCACGACGGACGGCACGCTGGCGGACACGGTCCGGGTGACCCAGGTGCAGCAGGATGCCATCCTCTTGGCGCAGCGGGAATATGCGTTCCCAGCCGAGGGCGGCACCCTGCGCTTCAGCGTGCAGGCCAATGTGCAGCCCGAGGTGCTGTGCGATGCCGGCTGGCTGCATCCGGTGGAAACGCGCGGCCTGACGGAACACACCTTCGCCTACACCGTGGACGAGAACACGGGCTATGACGCCCGCCAAGCCGACCTCATTGTGCGCGACGCTAATAACCCGTCGCTGGCCGACACCCTCACCGTGCGCCAAGCCTACCGCGACGCCCTCATCGTGGCGCAGCGGGAGTATGACATCCCCGCCGAGGGCGGCACGCTCGACTTCCACGTACAGACTAACGCCACCTTGGAGGCTGTCTCCTCCGCCGACTGGCTGACCCGCCTGCCGGACACCCGCGCCCTGCGCGATGAGGTACTGCATTTCGCCGTGGCAGCCAACACCGGCTATGACGCCCGCGAGGCTACCGTCATCATCCGTAGCACCAGTGACCCCGCTTGCGCCGACACCGTGCTTGTCCGCCAGGGCTATCAGGATGCCATTATAGTTGCCCAGCGGGAATACGACGTGCCCGGCACGGGCGGCACCTTGGACTTCACCGTGCAGACTAACGTGGATGTAACCGCCACTGCCGACGTGGATTGGATTACCCAGGCCCCCGACACCCGCGGCTTGGTGGAGAAGAACCTCTGCTTCGACATTGCGCCCAACGAGGGGACGGAAGCCCGGCAAGGCACCATCACCCTGAGCGGCGGGGGCGTCACGCAGGCCATCACCGTGCGCCAAGAGGCGTATGAGGAGCCGGATCTGGTGCGGGTGGAATATCGCACCGGCTACACTTGGGAAGAGGCGCACGACAATCTGCCTTTGTTGTATTATGCTACCGTTTATCGCGACAGATATTACAGCAACGGCGAGGTCATCACCGATACCTTTGTGGATACGGGGCATATGGTGTCGCTATCTGCAAGTAGAGATCCTGAAAAAGCTGGCAGTTATTCTCCCGAAGATGAAATCAGTATTATATATAGTGAACAAACTAAAAATAGTGATGATCAGCATCTCGTTATTCAATGTAGTTTACAAGTTTCTGATATAGAGGCTCTAAGCACTGAGATAGGGAGAGATGAACCAGATCCTGCTGGAAATTGGAATGAATATGTCATCAGTAAAACCTATGATGACAATAGTTTTATTTCGGCTTCAGATGTCCCTTGCAGTCAAGAGTGGGGGACGGATAATCGGCAACAAGGCTGGTATTTTAATGATTGCGGATTTATGAAAAGACTTGATGTCTGCTATCAGGGTAAGGAAACAATTTATCGAGGGATGTGCCGCTATAATATAACGATGGCTGTTTATGACCAATTCCTGGTTATTGATGGTCGCCGAATTGACTTCTTGGAATATCGTCCAGATTTCCATTTCAATTTGTTGACGAAAGATATTCCTAACGGTATTGAACATACCTACGAGTGTCGCTTTGAATTTATGGGACGCGATTTCTATGTGGCAGTTATAAATACTATCACTCAATTGTAGCCATAGAGTCTTCCAAACAAAGAAGAGGGTGTGCCAAAGCAGCAAGGATAATTTCTTAGACGCGGATTTAGCGGATGATACGGATGATGAATGGATGAAATCCGCTAAATCCGCATTATCCGCGTCAAACCACCACTTCAATTTTCAGTTTGCCGCCAAGTCCACGCTCTACAACATCATATAATGTTTTCAATGTTATATTCTCTCCATCGTTTTCTATTTTGGAGATGAACGTGCGCTTTTTGTCTATCCTGTGGGCAAGTTCGGCTTGTGTCATTTCCTTTTTCTCCCGTGCACTTCGTATCTTAAACCCAATGCGTAATGCTTCAAGCTCTCTTTCTAACCGGTCTCGCTCCGGTGTGCCTACTTGACCGTAATAGTCATTTTTGATTTGGTCTAATGTTTTTGTATTCATTTGTTTACCTCCTTTCTTTTTTCTTCGTAGTATTCATTCATCAGCCTTACAGCCCGGTCTATTTCCGTTGGCGGTGTTTTCTGTGTCTTTTACAACTTCTCTTACTTTCATGCGGCAAAGGTAATTTATAGATGACAGAAATGCAAACGTGAATAAGATAAAAACCCATTTTTTATGTTTTATCAAATGAATTGCCTAACTTGCGCGTCAAAAAAAAGCAAATGGTTATGAAGAAATGGATAGGGCCGATGCTCATAGTCCTGCTATGGACGGCCGCAGGATGCAAGGAAACCCCGCGCGAGCGGATATTGGCAGAGGGACTTGCCCTATATACGGAGGTGGACGAAACGGGCGACACGCTGACCGGGGTGAGACGCACGGCGGACAGCACGGTGTTGGTGGTGCCCGCAGCCTACCGCGAGGTGCGTGCCGAAGAACATTTCATCGTATGCCGGCGGGGTGAATACAGCTACGAGGTATTCTTTCGCAAAGACGGCAAACGGCTGGGAAAGTTCGACACGTTCACCCGTATGGTGCGGGACAGTTGCGACTACTATTTAGGCACCAGCTACCGCACCTCGTGTTTCTACTTCCCTAAACAGGCTCAGGTGGTCCGCGCGCAAGAAGTGGAGATACAGCCGTGCTGCATCCGGCTGAAAGTAAACGGGGTATGGCAAGAGCGGGATTTTGAAGGAAGAGGGATATCCCGATGAATCTGTCCTATTTTTAAGGGCGTGCCTCGTTTGGGCACGCCCTTCGTAATTGGTCGGGATAAGCGTCTGCTTACATCAGGTTGCTGGCCAACTCGCTCAGTTCGCTACGTTCGCCTTTGACCAGATTGACGTGGGCGAAGAGGTTTTGGTCTTTCATGCGGTCAATCATGTAGACCAAGCCGTTGGATTGGTTGTCCAGGTAAGGCTGATCAATCTGTTGGATGTCGCCTGTGAAGACCATCTTGGTGCCTTCGCCTGCACGGGTGATGATGGTCTTTATCTCGTGCGGGGTCAGGTTCTGCGCTTCGTCGATGATGCAGTACGTCTCGCTCAGGCTTCGTCCGCGGATGAAGGCCAGGGCTTCGATGACCAGTTGGCCGCTCTTCTGCATGTCGTCCAGGCGTTTCAGCTCCGTGGAGGTGGACGAGAACTGGTGCTTGATGACGTTCAGGTTGTCGAACAGGGGTTGCATGTAGGGGGCTACTTTCTCTTGGGCATCGCCCGGCAGGAAGCCGATGTCCTTGTTGGACAAAGCCACGATGGGGCGGGCCAGCAGGATTTGCTTGTATTCGTTCATCTGTCCCAAGGCGGCAGCCAAGGCCAGGAGGGTTTTTCCGGTACCGGCTTTTCCCGTCAGTGCCACCAGCTTGATGTTGGGGTCGTCCAATATCTCGAAGGCGAAGCTTTGCTCGGCATTGCGTGGCTCGATGCCGTAGTTCCGTGTCTTGTTTACCCGCTTGACTACACGAGTGAACGGATTATAGCGGGCGAGGACGCTGTTGCGGTCGCTCTTCAGGATGAAGCATTCGTTGGGGTGGATGATGTCTTTGAAGTCGAACTCGTTGAGGTCAATGCCTTCCCTTGACGAGTAGATGCGGTCTATCAAAGCCGGGTCTACGCCCTCGAACACTTCGTTGGACTTCTCGAAGATGTCCACGTTCAGCACCTTGTCGTTGATGTAATCCTCGCACAGCAGGCCGATGGAGCGGGCTTTCATCCGCAGGTTGACGTCCTTGGTGACGAGGATGGACTTCATGTCGGGATACTTGCGGGTCAGCCAGTCGGTCACGGCCAGGATGCGGTGGTCGGGGATGTGTTCGGGGAAGGATTCGTAGACGTGTGGGGCATCGATTTGGCCGGTGATGACAAAGAGGCGTCCCAAGCCTTCGCCCAGCGAGGCACCTTTGGTGAAGAGGTCGTCATCGGTGATGAGGTCCAGTTTGCGGACAAACTCACGGGCGTTGAAGTTGATTTGCTCGTTGCCTTTCTTGAATTTGTCCAACTCTTCCAAGACGACGATAGGCAGGTAAATGTCGTTTTCCTGAAAGTTTTTCAGGCATTTGTAGTCGTGAAGGATAACATTGGTATCAATCACAAAATTTTTCTTGGCTCCCATATACGTTAGATTTAAATAGTTAGTACTATATTTGCCGTCTCTAAAGATAAACAATTTCCGGGACAAAAAGGATTGATGTCCCCGTTAAATATTTCAAAAGATGGATTATCAAGCAACTTTGGATTACTTATACAACAGTGCCCCCATGTTTCAGCAAGTAGGGGCGGGCGCTTATAAGGAAGGATTGGCAAACACGTGGGCTTTGGACGAACATTTGGGGCATCCGCATCGGTCGTACCGCACCATTCACATCGCCGGAACCAACGGAAAAGGTTCGTGCTCGCATACGCTGGCTGCCATATTGCAGGAAGCCGGGTATCGCGTGGGGTTGTACACATCGCCCCATCTGTTGGACTTCCGCGAACGTATCCGCGTCAACGGCCAGCCTGTGCCTGAGGAGTATGTCATCCGTTTTGTGGAGAAAGAACGCGCGTTCTTCGAGCCGCTTCATCCTTCGTTTTTTGAATTGACCACGGCAATGGCTTTCCGCTATTTTGCCGATGCGGGCGTGGACGTGGCAGTGGTGGAAGTCGGTTTGGGAGGACGGTTGGATTGCACCAACATCATCCGTCCCGACTTGTGCATCATCACGAACATCAGCTTGGATCACGTACAGTTTCTGGGAGACACGTTGGCGAAGATTGCGGGGGAGAAGGCGGGCATCATCAAGCCGGGCATTCCTGTAGTCATCGGCGAGGCCACTCCCGAAACCCGTCCCGTCTTTGCGAGACGTGCGGAGGAAACGGGTGCCCCCATCCATTTTGCCGAAGAGGAAGCCGTGAGGGATTATCCGGATATGGAGTTCGAACTGAAAGGCTTGTATCAGGCAAAGAATCGTCGCACCCTGCTTGCCGCCTTGCCGCTGTTGCAGGAAGCCGGTTATCGAATCCGTGAGGAGCACATCCGCAACGGCTTTGCCCGGGTGACGGAACTGACCGGCTTGATGGGACGTTGGCAGAAGTTGCAGGAGCATCCCATGCTGGTGTGCGACACCGGGCATAACGTGGGAGGCATCCAATATATTGCCGAGCAACTTCGTCGGCAAACTTGCCGCCAGTTGCACATTGTCATAGGGATGGTGAACGACAAGGATGTCCGGGGGGCATTGGCTTTGCTGCCTCACGAGGCTGTCTATTATTTCACGCAAGCCAGTGTGAAGCGCGCCTTGCCGGCAGAGCAGTTGGCCCGCCTGGCAGCGGAAGCGGGATTGGAGGGCGAGGTTTATCCCGATGTGGCTTCAGCGGTGCGTGCCGCGCAAGAAAAAAGCCTCCCCGAAGACTTCATCTTCGTGGGAGGCAGTACCTTCATTGTGGCAGACCTCTTAGCGGGCCGCGATGCACTCAATCTCCACTAACGCATCCTTGGGCAAAGCCTTCACGGCAACGGCGGAGCGGGCGGGGCAGGCGCCTTCGAAATAGGTGGCATACACCTTGTTCATGTCGCCGAAGTAGGCCATGTCTGCCAGGAAGACGGTGGTCTTGACGATGTTGGCCATCGTGAGGCCGGCGGCTTCCAAGATGTGCTTGATGTTCTCCAGCGATTGGCGGGCTTGTGCCTCAACGCCTTCTGCCATCTGGCCGGTGGCGGCGTCGATGGGCAACTGTCCGGATACGAATACCATGCCTGCGGCTTCTATGGCCTGGCTGTAAGGACCGATGGCTCCGGGAGCTTTTGTACTGTTGATAACTTGTTTCATTGTTTCTGTTATTAAAATAATGTAATTAATAAGTGTAAGTTACTTTAGGAATACATCGCGATTACGTGAAGCAAAGGTGGCACCTTTGGTAGCCATCAATGGCATTGATGGTAGGAAAAGGTGGCACTGTTGTTTTTTATACTGAAAGGGCAAGGTCAGTATATATTCCTTATTTGCAATGCTTCTCGATGAGGGCATCCACATTGGGGTCGCCCAACTCTTTGGCTTTGGCAAAGCTTTCACAGGCTTCGTCTTTCTTTTTCAATTGGATGTAGGCTTGTCCCATCAGGCGGTAGGCTTCCGCGTATTTCGGCTCTATTTTCAAGGCTTCCTGCAGTACGCGGATGGCTTCTTCATTGCGCCCCACGCGGATGTTCACTACGGCCAATTCGGCGCGGTAGAGTAATTCTTGGGGATCCAACTCGATGGCTTTGGCGAGGTCGTCCAAGGCGCGTTGGTATTGGCGGCCCCGGATGGCGGCTTGTTCGCGATAGTAATAGAAGGCAGCGTTGACGTTGCCGTTTACGGCATTGAAATAGGCATCATAATCCAACATCGCCTTCCGCGCTTGGTTGGCAGTGAGCAGCGCTTGGGCACGTGCCAACAAGTAAGGGGCGGCCATTTCCGTGTAGGGTTGTGGGCATCGGGACACGCAACTGTCCATCAGCGCAAGGATTTCCGTAGAGGGAGCCTTCATCATTTCTTTGGTTTGTGCGGCGCTGAAGAAAGATGCGGGCGAAGCCAGATCCGATTGGTTCACCTTCTCGTAGGCAACATATGCGGCGGGATAATCTTGTTTGGCAAAAAGGATGTCGCCTTCCAGTTGCGTATAGACGGGCAGCGGATTGAGCCGGATGGCTTCGCGAATCTCTTCCAAGGCTTTGTCCATGCTCCAATCGCTGTAAGGCGTCTGGGGATTGGACAGCATATAGCTGTATATCAGCTTGGCACGCTCGAAGCGGGTATTGTCTTTCTGCGTGGAGACGTCCAAGGCTTTGTCCAGGTCAGCGGCTATTTGAGCCATGGTGTTTTCGTCTTGCGAGGTGGCTATCCGGTGGGTGGCGCGACGCATATAGCCGTCGGCACTGTTGGGGTATTGGGCGATGAAGTCATCCAACACGGCGGCATACTTCTCCGCAGGCAGTTGGGTAGAAACCATGAAGAGGAATACTAAGGCTTGCTCTTCCGTATCGGGCAGGGCTTTTTTGATGCCGATGTCCGTCAGGGTCATGTCGCTGTAGGAGAGAGCGGATATTTTCTGCGCCATGGCGTAGCGGGTATCTACGGCGTAGCAAATGGTCGTGGTGTCTTGTCCGGATGATTTCTGTGCCAATCCGAAGACTTCGCCCTCGGCATTGGTCACGGGGCAGCTGATCATCTTGTCTTTCAGTTGCATTTCCAAGGTATAGTAGGCATAGTTCCCTTCCACTTTGTCCACAGTTTTCACACGGCCTGTCGTGCAGGAGCGGCTTTTCTGGGTGGAGTAGGGCAGCAGGTAGACTTCCGCGCCTGGGGTAAGTTGGGTGTTGGCCAAGGGCAAGGCATCGACTTTTTTCCGGATATCTACCCTGAATTTCACCACGTCATACATATCGTCGGCTCCCATGATGTGGAGCACGGGCATTTGTTCGCCCTTGCTGTTGATGATGACAGCACGCTTTGCTCCTTTGAAGAGCGAATAGTCGGAGAGGGCAACGCCGTCTTCGGAGACGAAGAATCCGTTGCCTGTCTTCAGCAACTGGTCGTTCTGGTCATACGTGGCTATCGAGAATACGGCTTGCTTGGCTTTTTCCACCCATTTGGGGGCTTGCGCCATGCCCCACTGCGTCAGCAGGCAGAGGGACAGAGTTAAAAAAAACTTTCTTTTCATTATGCTTCTTGTTCGGTCATTCGTTGTTTGATGGCTTCATAAATCAGGATGCCGGCGGCCACGGACACGTTGAGTGACTCGATGGTGCCCAGCATGGGGATGCGTACCCATTCGTCGCACAAGGCCAGATTGTCGTAGGAAACGCCTTTGTCTTCGGCACCCATGATGATGCACACGGGACCTTTGTAGTCGGCTTTGGTATAGTCGTAATCCCCCTTTTCTGTGGCCGCGATGAGGCGGAAACCACTCTCCTTCAGGTAGCGCAGGGTGTCGGTCAGGTTGCGTTCGCGGCACACGGGAATCTTGTGCAAGGCACCCGCCGAAGTCTTGATGGCATCGGCATTGACGGATACGCTGTGCGTGGCAGGGATGATGATGGCGTCCACGGCGGCGCATTCGCATGTGCGGGCAATGGCTCCGAAGTTGCGTACGTCGGTGATGCCGTCCAGCATCAGGAAGAAAGGGTTCTTGCCGGCTTCGTAGATGAGCGGCACGAGGTTTTCTGCCTTTTGGTACGTGATGGCTGATATGTAGGCAATGACGCCTTGGTGATTCTTGCGCGTGATACGGTTCAGGCGTTCGATGGGCACCCGCTGCACGGGGATGTCCGTGCCTTTCAAGGCGGCGAACAGTTCCTTGGCCAAGTCGCCTTGCAGGTCTTTCTTCACCAGGATTTTGTCTATTTCCTTACCGGCTTCCAGCGCTTCGAGTACGGCGCGCAAGCCGAATATCATTTCATTTTTCTCTATCATATTATATATATCTTTCGTTTGGTTAGTTTTGCGCCAGTAGGGTGCGTGCATTGTTCAAGGCGGCTTCAGTCAGGGTGGCTCCGCTCAGCATGTGGGCTATTTCTTCCACCCGCTCCTCGTCGGTCAGGCGGCGGATGTGGCTGTTTGTTTCCGTCTCATTGTCCTTTTTATAGACTTTATAGTGCGCACGTCCCCTGGAGGCAATCTGGGGGAGGTGGGTGATGCTGATGACCTGTCGTTGGTTTTCGGCCATTTCCTGCATGATGTCTGCCATACGCGATGCGATTTCGCCCGATACGCCGGTGTCGATCTCGTCGAACACGATGGTGGGCAGCTTGACAGCTCCTGCAATCATAGCTTTCACCGAGAGCATGACGCGTGCGATTTCACCGCCCGATGCCACGGACGATATGTTTTGCAGCGTCCCGTTCTTGTTGGCTGAGAAAAGGAAGCTAACCGTGTCTGAGCCGTGAGGACCGGGTTCTTTCCGCTCGCCCATTTCAACCGCGAAGCGCACGTTGGGCATCCCTAGGGGGATCAGGCGTTGTGCCATTTGCTGCTCCACCTCGCGTGCCGCTTTCCGGCGGGCTTGGGTAAGGGTGGAGGCTTGTTGGCAGACTTGCTCATGGAGCGCTTCGCACTGTTGCCGCAACGTCTCCAACTCTTCGTCGGAGGAAGAGATAGAAGCCAAGCGTGTGGCATAATCATCGCGCAAGGCCATTAGTTCGTCCACCGTGTCCACGTGGTGCTTCTGTTGCAGGGAGTAGATGAGGTTGAGGCGTTCGTTGGCTTCTGCCAGGCGAGCGGGATTGAACTCCACACGCTCTTCGCGGTCGGAGATTTCGTCGGCAATGTCTTTCAGTTCGATGTACGAGCTTTCCAGGCGGTTGGCCAATTCCTCAGCGGCGGGATAGACGGCTTGTAGATTTTCCAGGGTGTTGCAACATGTTTTCAAACCGGTTAGCAATCCATTCTCGTCGTTGTTGAAGAGTTGGTCGGCTTGGTAGAGGCCTGCCTTGATGTCTTCGGCGTGGGTCAGCATTTCCGTTTCCTGCTCCAGTTCTTCTTGTTCACCCGTCGTGAGATGCGCCTCATCTAATTGCTGCCACTGGAAGCGGATGTAGTCTTCGTCGGATTTGTCGCGGGCGATTTTTTCCATCAGTTTGTCCAAGTCGCCTTGCGCTTGCTTCCATGCCTTGTAGGCAGATTGATAGGCGGCGAGGATGGCATCGTCATGCGCCAGGAGGTCTAATACGTTGAGTTGGAAACCCTCTGTGTTGAGCAGTAGGTTCTGGTGTTGCGAATGCACGTCAATCAACTGTTCGCCCAACTCTTTCATCTGAGCCAACGGGGCGGGGGAGTCGTTGATGAAAGCGCGGCTTTTGCCGGAGGCGTAGAGCTCGCGGCGCAGGATGCATTCGTCTTCGTAATCCAGCTCGTTTTCCTCGAAGAAAGGACGCAGGTTGTAGCGGGAGATGTCGAAGCGGGCTTCGATGATGCATTTGGTGGCATTGGTGCGGATGGACTTCACGTCGGCGCGTTGTCCGAGCAGGAGGCCGATGGCACCCAAGATAATGGATTTGCCGGCTCCTGTCTCACCCGTGATAACGGAAAAGCCCGGCTCGAAGCCGATGTCCAGCTTTTCTATCAACGCATAGTTTTGTATGTAAAGCGAACGCAGCATGATGGCAAGTTCTGTTTTTTAGAATTGTAAAAGTTTGGCCAGGCGGTTCACGATGTCCGTAGCCACCTCTGTCTTCGGCTTGAGGGGGAAATCCTCCTTCCCTTCGCGGTCGATGAGGCTGATTTTGTTCGTATCGTGCTGGAAGCCTGCGCCGGCATCGTTCAGCGAGTTCAGCACGATGAAGTCCAGGTTCTTTCGCGCCAGTTTTTCCTCGGCGTTTTCCACTTCGTGGGTGGTTTCGAGAGCGAAGCCTACCAGTATTTTCCGGGTGGCGGATTGCCGTTTCATTTCTCCCAGCTTGGCGGCAATGTCTTGCGTAGGCTTCAGCGGGAGGAGCATTTCGCCTGTCCGTTCGCGTTTAATCTTTTCGGTTGCCGTGTGTGCAGGAGTGTAGTCGGCCACGGCGGCGGTGAGGATGGCGGCATCGGCTTCGGGAAAAGCGGCGATGGCAGCTTCATACATATCCGAGGCTGACTCTACGTGGATGTGCCTGTACATGGGGAAGCGGGGTTGCCGTTGTATGGGGCCACTGACCAGGATAACATTAGCGCCTCGCGAAGCGCACTCTTCCGCGAGAGAAAGACCCATCTTCCCCGAGGAATAGTTGCCGATGAAGCGTACGGGGTCGATTTTCTCGTACGTGGGGCCTGCCGTGATGAGGATGGTCTTCCCCGTGAGGTCTCCCTCTGTGCCTGCGAAGTAGGTTTCGAGTTGGAGGATGATGTTCTCCGGCTCTTCCATACGTCCCTTGCCGGTCAGGTGGCTGGCCAGTTCGCCCGTGGCGGGTTCGATGATGCGATTGCCATACGAGCGGAGTGTGTCCAGGTTAGCTTGCGTGGAGGGATGGGCATACATGTCCAAGTCCATGGCAGGCGCGATGAACACGGGTGCCTTCATCGAGAGGTAGGTGGTGACGAGCATATTGTCCGCTATGCCGTGTGCCATCTTGCCGATGGTGGACGCCGTGGCGGGGGCGATGAGCATGGCGTCTGCCCAGAGGCCCAAATCCACATGGCTGTGCCACGTGCCGTCGCGCTGGGCGAAGAAGTCGCTGATGACCGGCTTGCTGGTCAGGGCGGAGAGGGTGATGGGGGTGATGAACTCCTTGCCGGCAGGCGTGATGACTACCTGCACCTCCGCGCCGCGCTTCACCAATCCACGGATGAGCAGGCAGGCTTTATAGGCGGCTATGCTCCCGGTGATGCCTAATACGAATTTCTTTCCTTTCAATACGTTAGCCATGGTTCTCTTATCGTTGAGTCAGTTCGCGGAGGCGGATTTTGGTAAGCATTGCTTTGGTGTTCAGGGTGAAGTCGCTGTTCAGTATCCAGCTGTAGTAGCCGGGGTCCTTTTTCAGCACTTCAGCCACGGGGGTGCCCTTGTATTTCCCGAAGTTGAAGACTTCCACGCCGGCATCGTTGTACACCATGCGTCCCGCAAAATCTACATTGCGGTTGAAGCTGGAGTATTCGGAGAGGAAAGCAACGTCGTTCTTCAGGTCGGGATAGCGGTCAAGTTGAGCCATCAGGACCTCGTAGGTGGCGCGTGTGTCGGCTTCGGCGGTGTGTGCGTCTTCCAGGTTCTTGCCGCAATAGAACTTGTAGGCGGCCGAGAGGGTGCGTTGCTCCATTTTATGGAAGATGACCTGCACATCAATGAATTTGTGGCGGCCGAGGTCAACATCGACGCCTGCGCGGAGGAATTCTTCTGCCAACACGGGTATGTCGAAGCGGTTGGAGTTGAATCCGGCAAGGTCGCATCCTTCGATGTCGCGGGCGATGTTGCGCGCTACTTCCTTGAAGGTGGGGCAATCCTTGACGTCTTCATCGAAGATACCGTGTACGGCCGATGCTTCTTCGGGGATGTGCATGCCTGGATTGATGCGCATGGTTTTCGCCTCTTCGTTGCCGTTGGGGTAGACCTTCAGATAGCAGAGTTCCACGATGCGGTCGGCGTTAATGTTGGTACCTGTGGTTTCCAGGTCGAAAAAAACGAGCGGGTTCTTCAGATTCAGTTTCATTTGGGTGGGCACTTTGGAGTTAATCATTCAACATCATGGGCATGAGCAGCATCAGGAGATCCTCGTCTTCTTCCTGTTCGATGGGCGTGATAACCCCAGCCCGCGAGGGATCGGCCAACTCAATGAGCACTTCGTCCGAGGGGATATTGTTAAGGATGTCAATCAGGAAGGTCGATTTGAAACCGATTTCCATGGGAGTGCCCGCGTATTGGCAAGCCAAAACCTCTTCCGCTGACGTGGAGAAGTCGATGTCCTGGGCGTTGATGACCATCTTGTCCGCACCGATGCGCAGCTTGATGAGGCTGCTGGCTTGCGAGGAGAAGATGGATACTCGTCGCAATGCGCCGACCAGTTGTTGGCGGTCGATGGTGATTTTGTTCGGGTTGCTCTTGGGAATCACCGAGTTGTAGTTGGGATACCGTCCTTCAATCAACCGGCAGGACATGTGGTAGTTGGCCAGGGTGAAGACGGCGTTGCGGTCGTCAAACTCGATGCTCACTTGCCCCGATTCTTTGGGCAGGATGTTCTTCATGAGCAGGGCGGGTTTCTTGGGGAGGATGAAAGCTGCCCGCTCGTTGCCATGGGCGGCAGTGGTCTTGCTGCGCACCAGCTTGTGTCCGTCCGAGGCCACCATGGTGATGCTCTCGGTGGTGATGTCGAAATAGATGCCGTTCATCACGGGGCGCAACTCGTCATCGGCAGTAGCAAAGATGGCGCGGTTGATGCCGTTCATCAATATTTGTGCGTCCATGTCCACGCGGACGGCATTTTCGCTCAGTGCGGCGGGGGTGGGGAACTCGTCGGCGTTTTGTCCCACGAGGTTATATTTTCCGTTTTGGTATTGTATGGTCAGCTCCAAGGTGTGGAGGTCAATGTCGAATGTCAGGGGTTGCTCGGGGATTTCCTTGAGTGCGTCCAGCAACGTACGGGCGGCGATGGCGAAGCGTCCGTCGGTATCGCTTTCCACCACTTCCAGCGTGGTCACCATGGTGGTCTCGCTGTCGGACACGGTGACGGTCAAGACGCCGTCCTGCAATTCAAAGAGGAAACAATCCAGAATGGGCAGCGCATTCTTGGAGTTGATGACGCGGCTGATGCCTTGCAAATGGGCGGAAAGAGCCGAACTTGAAACGATGAAATTCATATCTATATCTTTTTTTAGTTTACTTCTTTGTTTTTTTGAACGGACAAAGTTATATAAAATCTGCGGAATAATTGTCGAAAATCAACAGAATATATCTTTTTCAAAGATTATCGCCAAGGGTAAAATTGCCTTTGGTGCATTTAGCAGTCATATCTGAATGATATAGACAAAATCTGAAGAAATAATATCGTGTATAGGTCGAGTATGCCTAAAAAATCGTAACTTCGCCGCGTTAACAAAAAATAGAGAACAATGGAATTTATCGGAAAAATCATTGCAGTGCTTCCCGAAAAAGGGGGAGTGTCCAATCGGACAGGAAATGAGTGGAAAGCTCAGGAGTACGTTATCGAGGATAGTGCGAGCGGGCAATACCCGCGCCGGATGTGTTTTGAAGTCTTCGGGGCGGACAGGATTGCGCAATTCAACATACAGATGGGACAAGAGTTGAAAGTTTCTTTCGACATCGATGCTAATCAGTGGCAAGACCGCTGGTTCAATCGCATCCGGGCATGGAAAGTGGAACCTGCCACGGCGGCTGCATCTGCGCCTGTCCAGGGTGCTCCGGTTCCTCCTCCGGCTCCTACGGTGGCTCCGGATTTCTTGGCGGGGGATGCCAAGGATGATCTGCCTTTCTAAAAGGAATGTGCAAAAAGTTTAATGGGATAAAAGCGCGCTTCCGGTTATTATGCTGGAGGCGCGTTTTTGTTGTTGTCATTCATTTCCTGTTGCAAGATCTTCCGGGTTATAGAGCAGGGTCAGGTTGGTGCATATTGCCCCGTCTTGCCGGGTGAACTGGACGGCCAGCATGAAATGGCTGAAAAAATTGGCATGACGTAGGAAGAAGGTGGGCAGCAAGCGTGCGTAGGAAGCCGGTTGTTGCAGCATCTGTCTCATATCGGCCATCAGCAAGCTGGTGTAAGATGGCGACAAACTGCCTGCCAAGGCTTCGTGCAGAGGGCTGTCTTGGAGCAAGTCATCGCGCTCCATGGCATCCATGTAGGCGGACAGGCTCAGTGCGTCCGAAGCGATGAGCAGGTTGTCCCGGTAGAAGCAGGCATACGTATAAAGGGTGGTGTCCGTGAAGCCGGTCATTCGGGTGGTAAGCGTGTTGCGCGGTATCAGGTACTTGCGGTAAGCCCGTGAGCGGGGATAGCGGTTATATCCCGGCTCAAACCGGGGACGGGGCGGCGCATTAGGCTCGCGGGGGACACTGCCCAGCCATGACAGGAAGCGTTGGCGGGCTTTCCGTTCATCCTTTAGCGGGATGATGGTGACGGCGCAAGGCTTCTGGGTGTCGGCGTGACGGGGTTGAAAGATGCAGGTCAGTAGGATGGTATCCGCGTAAGCTTGCAGGTAGTTTTCCAACTCGTGGTCACGTGCTTCGGTATAGGCGTTGGGGTGATATTCGTCTGGCACGGGGAAGTTTTTCCGGGCAAAAAGGCTGTCCTTTTCGGCTATCGACCAATGACTGTACAGGATACTGGAGCTGGGCAGATGCTTATGAGGAAATCCGGAAATGCACGTTTGGGTGTGCAGGGCGTTGACCAAGCTTGAAGTCCCTGCCTTGTCGTGGTTGATGCCGGCGGCATAGAGGGCTTGTCTGGTGAATTTCAGGTCGAACTCTATCCATTCGCTCAGATTGAGGACGGGACGTAACGTGTCCGACGGCTGCCCCATGGCGACGGAGCCGGTTCGTACATAAAGCGTTGCCTCCACGTCGCGCAACTTGTTTTTGTGCAAGGCTTTGAATGTAGAGTCGTCGGTGAGAGCGCACGCATCACTCTTGGCGTCGATGGCACGCTCCAAAAGGCGTTTTTGGAAACTGATGGCCAGGAAATCTTTGGCCAGGCAGACGGCAAGGAATTGTCCATTTCTCATGGGATAGATGCTGATTTCCCGACCGCGATATTCGGATGTTTTCACCGGAAAGGAGGGGGCACTATATTTCCCGATGAAATGCTCGACTAACTCCTTGTCGCCCGTGCCCAACGAGCAATACAGCACTTGGTCGGTGTCCGTATGGGGGCCATGGAAGCTGATAAGCACCTTGTTCATCTGTTTGCTCAAGGCGTGTGGAGCTTCTGTCATCAGGGAATTGAGGTAGGTTCTTAACGTGCTGAATAACTCCGATACGTGCAGCGTGTGTCCCTCCTTGGTGCATTCCATCTGGTTCATGGCTTCCAAGGTTTCCACCAGTTGTCCAGTCTCGAACACGGCCACGGCATCTTGCGGCACGAGCGTGTAGAGGTCGAAATCCTTGCGTTGCTCCACAGCGTTGATCCGCATGAATGAAAACAACGCTATCCCTGCGCAAAGCAACGCAATGGATACCGCTACAACTATTTTTATGGAAAGCGATAATTTCATAACAGTCCTCGAAGAGTTGCGTGGCAAAGTTAGCAAATTTCGCTAATAAAACAAAACAAATGTTTCAGAAAGTTTCGGTATTTATTTCCAATCCATCGTAAGCGAAGTGAATATGCGGGGGGAGGGTGTGTTCTATTTCCGCATGAAGACCGGCATGGTGGCTCATGTGCACCAGGTAGGTCTCTTTGGCTCCAATGCGCCCGGCGGCTTGCAAGGCTTCGGAGATGCTTTGATGAGTGGGGTGTGGTTTGGTGCGTAAGGCGTTCATTATAAGTATCTCCACACCTTTCAGGCATTCGTAGGATTCATCGGGCATGGTGAGCATGTCTGTTACATATCCCAGTTTTTTCCCGATGCGGTACCCCAATATGGGCAAACGTCCGTGCATCACCCTGAAAGGCATCACTTCGGTGTGTTTGACGAAGAAGGCTTTTCCCGGATCGGCATCTTGCAGGTAGATGCGGGGCACGCCTGGGTAGATGCGGTCAATTAGGCAGTAGGGCATCCGTTGGCGCAGGTCTTCGCCGGTGTAGTGCTCGGCATAGAGAGGAATCTCCCCGAATCGGCAGAAAGGACGGAGGTCGTCCAAGCCGCCGACGTGGTCATAATGCTCGTGGGTGATGAGCACGGCGTCGATTTGCCGGAAGTCAGCCAGGCGCAGCATCTGTTCGCGAAAATCAGGGCCGCAATCAATGAGCAGGCGGGTATCACCGGCATCCACCATGGCTGATGTGCGCAGACGTTTGTCGTGCGGATCGGATGAGGTGCATACGGGGCAGGTGCATCCCACTTCGGGTACGCCTGTCGAGGTTCCGCTTCCTAATAGAGTTATCTTCATACGAATATCACTTCAGGTTGGATGTTGATGTTGAATTTCTCACGGACAGAAGCTTGCACGGCTTCTGCCAGACGTGCAATGTCGCTTCCGGTGGCTCCGCCGGTGTTGACCAAAACCAAGGCTTGCTTGTCATATACTGCGGCAGGACCCAGGCTGCGTCCTTTCCATCCGCATTGCTCAATGAGCCATCCGGCGGGTACCTTTACCAAATGCTCGTCCACATCATAGTGGGGGATGGCAGGGTGCGTTGCTTGGAGTTGCTCAAATTGGGCGCGGGGAATGACGGGATTCATGAAGAAACTTCCGGCATTGCCCAGCTCCTTGGGGTCGGGCAATTTGCTCTGGCGGATGTGGATGATGGCATTGCGCACAAGGGATAGGGTGGGCGTCTGTCCGTTCAAGGCTTCGCGAAGAGCGCCGTAATCCAAATGGAAACGGGGTGTTTTGTTCAGCCGGAAATTGACCCGGGTGATGAACACCGACTTCATTTCCGGGCGTTTGAACAAGCTTCTACGGTAGGCGTAAGCACATTCTTCCACCTGATAGGTTTGTTCATGTCCGGACGAATCGAGTGTTTCTACCGAAGTGATGATGTCTTTAGCCTCTACGCCGTACGCCCCGATGTTTTGTACGGCCGCCGCTCCCACCTCGCCGGGGATGAGGGAAAGGTTCTCCGCGCCTTGCCATCCCTTTTCTACACATAGGCGTACGAAGTCGTCCCATACCACGCCTGCACCTACCCGGAGGCAAACGGAGTCGGCATCTTCGTGGGTAACGGATATGCCCAGTATGCGCGAGTGGAGGATGGTGCCTGGATAGTTGTCCGTGAACAACAGGTTGCTGCCGGCGCCGATATGCAGGTAGGGTGTGCCGATTTGCCCGGTGTGTATCAAGGTGGCCAGTTCTTCCTCGGAGGCATACTCCAGGAAGCGGTGGGCATATACCTCTAAGCCGAAAGTGTTATGTGCGCGTAGCGGAAAGTTCTTCATTACTATACAATAATTATATGCTGGTATCCTCGAATTTGTATAATTCCCATTCGCCTTGGCGGATGCGGAAGTAGAATACGTTGGAGTATCCGTTTCCGATACCGTTCACTTTCAGTATCTTGGTGCGCGAGCGTGCTTCGTTGCGCTGGCCGTAGCAGATGTTGGTCAGCCATTTGGCAGGCATCTGCGGGCGGAAGGCATACCATTGCTCCCGGTCGAGAGTGGTTTCGAGGATGGAAAACTCATCGTCGGGGTCAAGAGTGATGAAATGCAAAGGCGAGTGGATGTGCTTGCTTTGGTAGATGCTGTCCGACACAAAGCGCGTGTAGAAGGCCAGAAAATCATCCGGGGCATTCATGGCCAGCCGTTGTTGTACGATGGAGTCGAGCATCCACATTCCTTGCGTGCGACCAAAATAATATTTCCGCATACGTGCCTCATGCAGGAAGAGCCACTCCACCTGGACGGAAGTGAGCGAGGTGTCGCCAACGATGTCCATGTCCTGTTCGCGGTCGAAAAGGAGGGTGTAGACGCTCTCCTCCGTGAAGAGCCGGTCGTGCTTCCATGCGTCTTTGTCGATGCGCGTCTGTTTCCCGTCCTTGTCGTAGGGCAGGGGGAAGGAGGTGCGCTGCTTTTGGAGGACGGGGTTGGAAGCATAGTTGAAGATGAAGTCGTCGAACAGTTCGTCTGCTTCCAACGGCTCGTCCGTCTCCTCGGTGGGGGAGACGGACGTGTCGTCCGACGGTGTCTTCATCGAATCAACCATCTGCGTGAGCGCCGTAAAAGGTCCTTTTGTCCCTTTCCCCTGGCCGCACGAGGCGGCGCAGAGGGCAAGAAACAGGCATCCGGCCACAAGTTTCTTCATTGTCAGCCTTATTTGTTCAGTTTTGCACGAAGTTTCTCGAGCATGTCCACGGTCATGGATTCCAAGTCGTACTTCGGTTTCCAATCCCACTCCTCGCGGGCGCAGGTGTCGTCCAGGCAATCCGGCCAACTGTCGGCGATAGCCTGCTTCAGCGGGTCGATTTGATACTCCATCTCGAAGTCGGGCACGTATTTCTTAATCATCTGGTAGATTTCTTCGGGGTCGAAGCTCATCGAGGCGATGTTGAACGCATTGCGGTGTTTCAGGCGGGCGGGAGCGGCTTCCATCAAGGAGATGGCGGCATTGAGTGCGTCGGGCATGTACATCATGTCCATGTAGGTGCCGGGCTTGACGGGGCAGATGAACTTTTCGCCTTTCACTGCGGCGTAGAAGATTTCCACGGCATAATCCGTGGTACCTCCACCGGGCAGGGTGACGTTGGAGATGATGCCGGGGAAACGCACGGCGCGCGTGTCTACACCATATTTAGTATAGTAATAGTCGCTCAGCAACTCGGTGGTCACTTTGGTGATGCCATACATGGTGCGCGGGCGCTGGACGGTGTCTTGCGGCGTCTTGATGTGGGGCGTAGATTCGCCGAAAGAGCCGATGGAGCTGGGGGTGAAGACGGCGCATTCGTGCTCGCGTGCCACTTCCAGCACATTCCACAAACCGTCGATGCCGATTTTCCAAGCCATCGAAGGACGGCTTTCAGCCACTACGGAAAGCAGGGCGGCCAGGTTGTAGATGGTGTCGATGTGATATTCTTTCACGGCCATTTCCAATGACTGGCGGTCAGTCACGTTAGTTCTGGCGGAGGGGCCGGATTCCAACAGTTCACCCTTGGGCTCGGCGCCTACGATGTAGCCGGCCACAACGTGTTCATTACCATATCTTTTTCTCAGTTCCATGGTTAGCTCAGAGCCAATCTGCCCTGTAGAGCCGATAACTAATATGTTCTTCATAACTTCAGTGATGTTTTTAGAATTTGTGCGAAGATACGCACTTTTTTTGATTCTTTCATAGCTTTCCCAACAATTCTTCCCGGAAAACTTGCTTATTCGGATAAAAATCGTGTTCTTTGTAGGAGATAATCTAAACAGATAAGAATTATGTATGGTAAAATGAAAGAATATCTCGCCCAGACATTGGCTGAGATAAAGGACGCCGGCCTTTACAAGGAAGAGCGTCTGATAGAAAGTCCCCAGCAGGCAGCTATCCAAGTGAAAGGACAGGAAGTGCTGAACTTCTGTGCAAACAATTACTTGGGATTGTCCAACAACCCGCGCCTCATCAAGGCCGCCCAGGAGATGATGGATCGCCGGGGATATGGTATGTCGTCCGTGCGCTTCATCTGCGGCACGCAGGATATCCATAAGGAGTTGGAAGCCGCTATTTCCGACTATTTCAAGACTGAGGACACCATCCTCTATGCCGCCTGCTTCGACGCCAACGGTGGTGTGTTCGAGCCGCTCTTCACGGATGAGGACGCCATCATTTCCGACTCCCTGAACCATGCGTCGATTATCGACGGCGTGCGTCTCTGTAAAGCCAAGCGTTACCGTTATGCCAATGCCGACATGGCCGACTTGGAGCGTTGCTTGCAGGAAGCCCAGGCGCAGCGTTTCCGCATCGTGGTGACGGACGGAGTCTTCTCTATGGATGGCAATGTAGCCCCGATGGATAAAATTTGCGACTTGGCCGAGAAATATGACGCCCTGGTGATGGTGGACGAATCTCACTCTGCCGGCGTCGTTGGTGCTACGGGTCATGGTGTGAGCGAACTCTACAACACCTATGGCCGTGTGGATATCTACACCGGTACGCTGGGCAAAGCTTTCGGCGGCGCGATGGGCGGATTCACCACGGGCCGCAAGGAGATTATCGACCTCCTGCGTCAGCGCAGCCGTCCTTACCTCTTCTCCAACTCTGTGGCTCCTGCAGTCATTGGCGCCAGCATCGAGGTGTTCAAGATGCTGAAAGAGAGCAACGCCCTGCACGACAAGCTGGTGGAGAACGTCAACTACTTCCGCGACAAGATGATGGCCGCCGGTTTCGACATCAAGCCCACGCAGAGCGCCATCTGCGCCGTGATGCTTTACGACGCCAAACTCTCGCAAGTATATGCCGCACGCCTGCAGGAAGAGGGCATCTACGTCACGGGCTTCTATTATCCCGTAGTACCCAAAGGTCAGGCGCGCATCCGTGTGCAGATATCCGCAGGGCACGAGCGTGAGCATCTGGACAAGTGCATCGAGGCATTTGTCAAGGTGGGTCGCGAGCTGGGCGTTATCAAGTGACAGGCTTCCCCTTGGCGTCGTTTCGCGGAGGCAGCGTTTTTGCCAAACATTGGCGGTGCTTCCGCGAAACATTTCCCGCCTTAAAATATCCCCGTTAACGTCGTGTTTTGATTTTTTTAACGGCTTAACGGGGATTTTCTTTTGATACAAGCGCAAAAAGTGTCATCTTTGCAGGCAGTTTTCATGTGAAGACGAAAAAAAGAAACAGTTTTGCATACACCGATGATACACTTCAGACGCACGCTCATTGCAGCGCTCTTGGCCACAACTGGGGTCGGGATGGCTGTCGCACAGAATAATACGAATTCTCCCTACACCCGCTACGGCTATGGTCAACTGGCGGAAATCGGCTCGGCCAACAGTCGCGCCATGGGAGGTACGGCATACGCCTTGCGTGACCCGTTGCACGTCAATTCTGCCAATCCCGCTTCTTACTCCGCCGTGGATTCGCTGACTTTCATTTTCGATGGAGGCATTTCGCTGCAAAATACGAATTTCAGCAACGGGACGCAGAAGCTGAACGCCAAGAACTCCAGCTTCGATTACATCACGATGCAATTCCGCGTGGCTCCTTGGGCGGGTGTCAGCCTCGGCCTTTTGCCCTATGCCAACGTGGGTTACAATATCAGCGAGTATTATGAGAATACTGAAGCTCAGGAGGCCTCCAGTTCCGTGCAATATACGGGCGACGGGGGCTTACATCAAGCCTATTTGGGTGCGGGTTTCAAGCTTTTCAAAGGATTTTCTTTGGGTGCCAATGTCTCTTTTTTCTGGGGCTCCGTGACCCGCACGCGCACCCTCAGTTTCCCCTACGACAATACGAAATTTGCCACTATTATTAATAATGAGGTAAATGTCAAGACGTGGAAGCTGGATTTGGGCGCCCAATATACTATCAATTTCGGGAAAAAGAACGCTCTTACCCTGGGCGCTGTTTATTCACCCGGACACGAGATGAACCATAGTGCCAACGAATATCGTCAGACAGGTACCGACGCCAATGCTTCCTATAGTCAGCATGAGGTGCCCGGACATTACGACTTGCCTTCCACGTGGGGTGTGGGTTTAGCATACGCCTATGACCAGCGTTTTACGTTGGCTGCCGACTTTATGTCGCAAGATTGGCAGGATGCTGCATACGAAGGGAGCAAGGATGTCTTCTGTCGGCGCACGCGCTTTTCCGTGGGTGCAGAGGTGATACCCAACCCCAGAGGACGCAACTATTTGTCGCGCATCAAATACCGTGTGGGTGCTTTTATTTCCAAACCTTATTATAAGATAGAGGGTGTCCGTGCAGCGGATGAGTATGGTATCACGGCCGGTTTCGGCCTGCCTGTGCCCCGTACGCGCTCCATGGTCAGCATCTCCGGACAATATGTCCGTACCCAAGGTGCTAAAGCCAACTTCCTCGACGAAAATACCTTGCGCATCTGCGTGGGCATTACCTTCAACGAGCGTTGGTTCTTCAAGCGTAAGGTGGATTAAGGATTCGGGTTGGAGAAGACTTTCTGTGATATGACTATGGTGAACAAGTTGACCGTCTTTTTGCTTTTGGCGCTTTTGCTGGCTTCTTGCTCGGGGCGCGACAAGCAGTTGGGGGAAGCCATCACCGAGCGGGATTCCCTGCCCGTGATGGACACGCGAGGTGTCACTACGCTTATCTCTGACTCCGGCCTCATACGCTATCGCATCAAGACGGAAGAGTGGAAGGTTTTCGACCGAAAGAATCCGTCTCATTGGGCTTTTGAGAAAGGGGTTTATTTGGAGAAATTCGACACCCTTTTCCAAATAGAGGCAAGCATAGAAGCCGATACCGCTTACTTTTATGATAAGGAAGAATTGTGGAAACTCATGGGCAACGTCCATATCCAAAATCTCAAGGGAGAGAAGTTCGATACCGACCTCCTTTATTGGGATCAACGCAAGGGGCGTGTATGGTCAGATCAATTCATCCGCATTGAACAACCCGACCGCATCGCCACGGGGCACGGCTTCGAATCCAATCAGGAGATGACCGCTTATACCATCCGCAAGTCGGAGGCTATTTTCTACGTGGATGAGCAAGAGGCTGCCGCCTCCGATTCCATCTCGTCCGATTCGTTACCTGCCGATACCCTCGAACCCATCCCTGCGGAGACGCTTCGCGTGGCTCCCGCACGAACCTCGTTGGCAAGGAGGAAGGCCTTATGAACAAGTTGGCGTGGCGGGTGTTGAAAGCTCTTTTGCTGGTGTGCATCGTGCTTAGCAGCGTGTGCGTCTTGGATAAGATGCTTCCTCCGCGCATTTTGGCCAGTCCTTTTGTGTTGATATTGATACAGGTGTTCGTGGCATCCGTTCTTACGTTCTTGGTGTGCGAGTTTCTCCCCCGGTTGTTTTGCCGGTTCAGGGCGGCGTCTCGTGTGCGGATGATGGAGGGGGAGAATATGGATACTGAGGTGCAGATCTATCAAAATGCCTTGGATTTTTCCAATGTCAAGATACGCGATTGCATCGTGCCTCGTCCGGAGGTGGTGGCCATCGGCGTTGACCAGACACTGGAGGAGTTAAAAGGGCTTTTTGTTGAATCGGGTTTGTCCAAAATCATTGTTTATGAGGACAATATAGACAATGTGGTGGGATACATACATTCCTCTGAAATGTTTCGCAATCCGCCCGAT
The DNA here is from genome assembly GCA_019115825.1 of Candidatus Bacteroides pullicola. Classification (GTDB taxonomy): domain Bacteria; phylum Bacteroidota; class Bacteroidia; order Bacteroidales; family Bacteroidaceae; genus Bacteroides; species Bacteroides pullicola. The sequence continues at coordinate 12,127 of DXCV01000017.1, read as the reverse complement.
TGGAGGGAGTGCGTTAAGCCGGTGCCTATCGTGCCCGAAACTATGCCCGCCCACAATCTGATGAAGCTCTTCATGCAACAGAAGAAGACGCTGGCCGTGGTGGTGGACGAGTTTGGAGGGACATCCGGCATTGTCTCGCTGGAAGACCTTGTGGAAGAAATCCTGGGTGACATTGAGGATGAACACGACAACGTTTCCTACATCTGCAAGCAAGTGGCCCCGGCAGAGTATGTTCTCTCCGCGCGCCTCGAGATAAGCAAGGTGAATGAAACTTTCGGCTTGGATTTGCCCGAGTCGGATGATTATATGACCATAGGCGGGTTGATATTGAGCAGGTATCAGAAATTTCCCAAGCCCCATGAAGTCGTTGCCATCGGACGATATAGCTTCAAGATACTGCGTCTGACGGCTACGAAAATCGAGCTTGTACGCCTCAAAGTCACGGAATGAGCCTGTTGGATGCAATTTTTTTGCGAATAAGTAGAAGTATATTTGCATTTTTTGTATCTTCGTGCCCTAATTTGAGAAGCATAGAAAACAAGTAATAAATTATAAAATTCATTTTAACTAAAAAATGGCAACATTACAGAAGATTCGGTCGAAAGGACCTTTATTGGTGATCGCGGTCGGTTTGGCGTTGTTCGCATTTATTGCAGGTGATGCATGGCAAGTGATGCAACCCCACCGGGCGCAAAACGTAGGAGAAGTGGACGGGGAGAAAGTTTCCGCCCAGGAATATCAAGAATTGGTGGAAGAGTACACCGAGGTGGTGAAGATGTCCAGCAACGTCAACTCGTTGCCCGAAGAGCAGATTAACCGTCTGCAAGATGAGGTGTGGCGCACCTATGTAGAGAACAAACTCGTGGAAAAAGAAGCCCGTGAACTGGGCTTGAAGGTATCCGATGCAGAGTTGCAGGCCATCATCAATGCCGGTACGCATCCCTTGCTTCAGGGCTTGCCTTTCCGCAATCCCCAGACGGGTGCTTTCGACAGGGATATGCTTAACAAATTTCTCGTTGACTATTCCCGCATGAACCAGGCGCAAATGCCAGCTGAATACGCGGAGTATTACCAGAAGCTCTATAACTACTGGTCTTTTATTGAGAAGACCCTCGTTCAAACTCGCCTGCGCGAGAAGTATATGTCGCTTGTGGCCAATGCGCTTATATCCAACCCTGTTGAAGCTCAGAATTCTTTTGAAGCCCGCGTCAATCAGTCAGACCTCCTCTTGGCTGCTGTGCCTTATTCGTCGGTGTCCGACTCTTTGGTGAAGGTTTCCGACGATGATGTGCGCAAGGCATACGATCAGAAGAAGGAGCAATATAAGCAATACGTGGAAACCCGCAACATCAGCTACATTGATGTCCAGGTGACAGCCAGCGATGAAGACCGTGCCACCCTCCAAAAGGAGATGGAAGAATACGTTGCCCAAATGAACGGGGACAACGTTTCTGATTATGCCTCTTTCGTGCGCTCCACGGGTTCGGACGTGTCTTATGTAGACTTGTTTTACACGACGCGCACCCTTCCTTCGGACGTGGTGGCACGTCTTGACTCAGTATCCACGGGTGATGTCTTTGGACCTTACTATAATGCCACGGACAATACTCTGAATGCGTTCAAGAAATTGGCTAAGGCTTCCATGCCCGACTCTGTGCAATATCGTCAGATTCAGGTGGTGGCCGAGACTCCTGCTAAGACTGCTCAGTTGGCCGATAGCATTTACACTGCTCTCAAGGGCGGAGCCGATTTTGCTGAATTGGCCAAGAAGTACGGCCAGACGGGCGAGTCCATTTGGATTTCTTCTGCCAATTACGAAGGGGCTTCTATCGATAGTGATAACTTGAAGTACATCAATGCCATCATCTCCGGCAAGGAAAAAGAGGTGCAGAATCTTGCGCTTGGCCAGGCCAACGTGATTCTTCAGGTGATGGACAAGAAAGCGCCTACGGACAAATACAAGGTGGCCGTGGTGAAGCGTGTGGTGGAATTCAGCAAAGAAACATATAATAAGGCATACAACGACTTTAGCCAATTCATTGCTACTAACAACACGTATGAAAAGATGGTGGCCAATGCTGAGGATGCCGGCTATCGTCTCCTCCAGCGCAATGACTTGAGCAGTGCCGAACACGGTATCGGCGGCATCCGCGACACAAAAGAAGCGCTGCGTTGGGCTTTCAACGCTGAGCCGGGTGAAGTGTCCGGATTGATTGAGTGTGGCGACAATGACCACATGTTGATGGTAGGTCTTTCTGCAGTTATCCCCGAAGGTTACCGTCCCTTTGCACTCGTGCAGAATCAGCTTCGCCTCGAACTCCTTCGCGACAAGAAAGCCGAAAAAATCTTGGCTGATATGCAAGCAGCCGGCGCTTCTTCGCTCGACCAGTATAAAGCTATGGCCAATGCGGTGAGCGACTCCGTGAAGCACGTTACCTTTGCTGCACCCGCATATGTGTCTGCTTTGCGCAGCAGCGAACCTTTGGTAGGTGCTTATGCTTCGGTGGGCGAACAAGGCCAGTTGAGTCAGCCTTTGAAGGGAAATGCCGGTGTCTTTGTTCTGCAATCCTATGCCAAAGACAAACTGAATGAGGAGTACAGCGAAGAAAACGAAATGAACTCACTTTCTTCGATGCACGCTCGTCTGGCCAGTCAGTTGCTGAATGACCTTTACTTGAAGGCTGACGTGAAGGACACGCGTTATTTGTTCTTCTAAATGCTTATTCAAGTACTGAAATAACTGCTTGTTACATAGCGAGTATAGCATATGCTGATGAAAGGTGCCTTGTAAACAGGGCACCTTTTTTCTTTCTAGTGGTTGACTTATGCGCCATTATTCTTATCTTTGCACTACATTTATGAGAAAAAGAGATGACCATGCAAAAGAAAGCTCTTTTAGGTTTGACGCTTGACGAATTGCATTCGTTGGTAAATTCGCTCGGGATGCCTGCTTTTTCGGCCAGGCAGATTGCTTCGTGGCTTTATGACAAGAAGGTGGTGGACATTGACCAGATGACCAACCTCTCCTTGAAACATAGAGAGTTGTTGAAGGGAATTTGTGAAGTGGGTGCTGCTTCTCCCGTGGATGCCATGCGCTCTGTCGATGGTACCGTGAAGTATTTGTATCAGATAGGCGAGGGGCATTTTGTGGAGGCGGTTTTTATCCCCGACCACGACCGGGCAACCCTTTGCGTCTCCTCGCAAGTGGGGTGTAAGATGAATTGCAAGTTTTGCATGACCGGCAAACAGGGCTTTTCCGCCAATCTGACCGCTGGGCAAATCATCAACCAGATAAATTCCTTGCCCGAGCGTGACCGTTTGACCAATGTCGTTATGATGGGCATGGGCGAACCTTTGGATAATTTGGGCGAGGTGTTGAAGGCTTTGGAGATAATGACAGCTCCATACGGTTATGGGTGGAGTCCTAAGCGGGTGACTTTGTCTACCGTAGGACTTCGCAAGGGATTGAGGCGTTTCGCCGAGGAGACGGATTGTCATTTGGCGGTCAGCCTCCATTCGCCCATTCCTCAGCAACGTCGCGAATTGATGCCTGCCGAGAAGGCTTTTTCCATCACCGAGGTGGTTGACCTTTTGCGAAATTATGATTTCAGCAAGCAACGTCGGTTGTCTTTCGAGTATATCCTGTTCAAGGGCGTCAACGATTCGCCTCTCCATGCGCGCGAATTGGTCAAGTTGCTTCGGGGATTGGATTGCCGGATTAACCTGATTCGTTTCCATGCCATACCCGGTGTGGATTTGCAAGGTTGTACGGCGGAGGAAATGACTACTTTCCGTGATTATTTGACCTCACATGGCGTATTTACCACCATACGGGCGTCGCGGGGCGAAGACATATTTGCGGCATGTGGCATGTTGTCCACGGCCAAGATGGAAGAAAATGAACGGAATTAATATAAATTATCAACCCTGTTGTGTCAGATGTTCTCCATTCTTCGTAGTTTTGTATGGATGAAGTTATGCGTACTTGGGTGCCTGCTCGCTTCGTGCGGTTCGGGCAAGCAAGATTGGCTGACACCTACATCGACAGGGAGACCTTACGAGCTGTTGGTCGTGGCCGATTCGGGCTTATGGAATCGGCCGGCGGGTCGTGCCTTATTTGAAGTGTTGGATGAGGATATGCCGGGATTGCCACAGGCGGAGCGTGCATTCAGGCTTATGTATGCTTCGCCGCGTCATTTCGATGCCATTTTGAAGTTGGTGCGGAATATTCTGGTGGTGCAGGTAGATAGCATAGGTTATGCGCAAGCGTCATGGGCTTATGCAGAGGATGTATATGCGTTTCCGCAAGCCATTTTGGCCATACAGGCTCCGGATGAAGTCTCCTTTGTCCGTTTTGTGCAGCAACATCGGGCAGATATCCTCGATTACTTCACGCAGGCAGAGCGGCAACGCCGGATAACATGGTTGGCGGAAAATCATAACCGGCATATTGGGAAGTTGGCGGAAGAGATGTTTGGATGCACGGTGTGGATACCCGCTGAACTGGCTTCTTATAAAACAGGCAAGGACTTTCTTTGGGCGGGTAACAATGGCGCTTCCGTGGATGAGAATTTTGTGATGTATGCCTTCCCTTATACGGATGCGGATGTATTCACAAAATCCGCCTTCATCCACAAGCGTGACTCGGTGATGAAAGCCAATATGCTTGGTGCACGTGAGGGGATGTATATGGTGACAGATTCGCTCCTAACCGATGTCCGTCCGATAACCGTGCAGGGTCAGCCCGCGTGGGAAGCCCGTGGATTATGGCGCGTGCTGGGGGATTTCATGGGAGGTCCTTTTGTGTCACATGTACGGGTGGACGAGGTGAATCGCCGGATTGTGGCGAGCGAGGTTTTTGTCTATGCACCCGGACATCTGAAGCGTAATCTGGTGCGGCAGTTAGAGGCATCGCTCTATACCCTCATGTTACCCGGAGCGGGGCAGACAGATACAATAGAAATAAAGGATATGAATATTAAATAAGAGTTAAGATATGGAAGATAATAAGATAAAAATAGGTATCACGCAGGGTGATATAAACGGTGTGGGATACGAAGTTATCCTGAAGACTTTTTCCGATCCTATGATGTTGGATTTGTGCACGCCGGTGATTTACGGTTCGCCCAAGGTGGCGGCTTATCACCGCAAGGCAATGGATTTGTCTACCAATTTCAGCATCATAGCTTCGGCTTCCGAAGCTGTACACGGACGCTTGAGTGTGGTGAATTGCACGGATGATGAAGTGAAGGTGGAGTTCTCTAAGGCCGATATGGGAGCTGGCAAAGCCGCGCTGGATGCTTTGGAGCAAGCGGTGGCCGATTACAAAGAAGGATTGATAGACGCCTTGGTTACAGCTCCCATCAACAAGCATACTATCCACTCCGAGCAATTCGATTTCCCCGGCCATACAGAATATATCGAGCAACGTCTAGGCAATGGAGACAAAGCATTGATGATATTGATGAAAGGTGGTTTCCGTGTGGCGCTGGTGACGGGGCATATCCCTGTCAGCCAGATTGCTTCGACCTTGACTAAAGAATTGATAAAGGAGAAACTTGTCATTTTCAACCGATCCTTGAAGCAGGATTTTGGCATCAGTGCGCCCCGCATTGCAGTCTTTTCGCTGAATCCCCATGCCGGAGACGGAGGTTTGTTGGGTACGGAGGAAGAGGAAATCATCATTCCTGCCATGAAGGAGATGGCAGCCAAAGGCATTTTGTGCTATGGCCCTTATCCGGCAGATGGCTTTATGGGTTCGAGCAATTTTACTCATTTTGATGGCATCTTGGCCATGTATCACGACCAAGGTTTGGCGCCGTTCAAGGCATTGGCCATGGATGAGGGAGTGAACTTCACCGCCGGATTGCCTATCGTGCGTACATCGCCCGCCCACGGCACGGCATACGACATTGCCGGCAAAGGTATTGCCTCGGAGGATTCTTTCCGCCAAGCCGTGTATGTGGCTATCGATGTTTTCCGCAATCGTCAACGCGATAAGGAAGCGCATGCCAATCCTTTGCGCAAGCAATACTACGAGAAGCGTGATGATAGCGACAAACTGAAACTGGACAATGCAGAAGAGGAGTTGTAAAGAATATGACAAAAGCTGAAATCCAACAAGTCAAACTCCGTTTTGGTATCATTGGCAACAATGCTGCTTTGATGCGTGCCATTGATATTGCCATCCAGGTGGCCCCCACTGATTTGTCTGTCTTGATTACCGGCGAGAGTGGAGTGGGCAAGGAGAGCTTTCCTCAAATCATCCACCAATATAGCCGCCGCAAACATGGGCAATACATAGCGGTCAATTGCGGTGCCATCCCCGAAGGTACCATTGATTCAGAGCTTTTCGGCCATGAGAAGGGTGCCTTTACTGGAGCAGTAAGCGAGCGGAAGGGCTATTTCGGCGAGGCCAATGGAGGCACTATCTTTTTGGACGAGGTCGGGGAACTTCCCTTGCCCACCCAAGCCCGTTTGCTCCGCGTCTTGGAGAGCGGGGAGTTCATCAAAGTGGGGTCATCCAAGGTGGAAAAGACCGATGTGCGCATCGTGGCGGCCACGAATGTCAATTTGAGGCAGGCCATTGCTGACGGGCGCTTCCGCGAAGATTTGTTTTACCGTTTGAATACGGTGCCCATTCAAATCCCGCCTTTGAGGGAGAGGGGTGAAGATGTGGTGTTGCTTTTCCGCAAGTTCGCTTCGGATTTTGCCGACAAATACCACATGCCTGCCATTCAGTTGGTCGATGACGCTCGGCAGATGCTGATGGCATACGCTTGGCCGGGCAATGTCCGCCAGTTGAAGAACATCACTGAGCAGATTTCCATCATCGAGACCAACCGGGATATCACGGCAGACATTTTGCGGAATTACTTGCCCGAGCAAGACAATATGCAGCATCTGCCTGCCTTGTCGGGTAAGCGGGATAAAAGTTTTGGGAGCGAGCGAGAAATCCTTTACCAAGTGCTTTTCGACATGCGCCAGGATGTTACCGAATTGAAGAAGCTGGTGCATGAAATCATGTCCGAGCGGGGCACTGCTCCAGCAGAAAATAGGGGGAGTACAGCTCCTTACTATCCGCAGACGACAGCCTATCAGACTCCTGCGGGCATGGTGCCAGCATCGGTAGAGTCCAATGTACCCACCATCATTCGCCAACCCGTCAAGCAACCTTCGCCCGTGGATGCTGATATCCAGGATACGGAAGAATACGTCGAAGAATCCTTGTCTTTGGATGACGTGGAGAAAGAAATGATTCGCAAAGCGCTTGAAAAACATCATGGCAAGCGCAAAAGCGCCGCCCAGGATTTGAATATCTCAGAGCGTACACTTTATAGAAAAATTAAAGAATATGGTTTGGATTAAGAAAATAATGCCTGTCATCGCCTTGTGTGCGATGCCTTTCCTGGTGACATCTTGCAAGATTCAGTTGGGACTTGCTCCCATCACCTCCATTGATTATTCGAAGGTGAAGACCATCTCCATTGCCGAGTTTCAGAATCAATCCGAGTATGTCTACGCGCCTTTGGCCATCCAGTTCAATCAGGAATTAAAGGATATGTTTATCCAGCAGACGCGCCTCCAGTTGGTCAATTCGGGTGGAGACCTGGAGTTGGACGGGGAAATCACCGGATACAACCAATACAACCAAGGCGTGGATGCCAGTGGATATTCTTCGGAAGTTAAACTGACTTTGACCGTCAACGTGCGCTATGTCAACAACACAAACCATGAGGAAGACTTTGAACAGACGTTCACAGCCTTCCAAACCTACGAATCCACGCAATTGTTGACAGCCGTGCAAGACCAATTGATTCCTTTGATGATTGAAGACATCACGGAGCAGATATTCAACTCGACCGTGGCAAACTGGTAAGTATAGAAATGACTCCGCTACTTTTACAACAATGGATGGCGCATCCCGAGATGCTGAATCGGGAAACCTTGGGCGAATTGCGTCAGGTGGTGACGCAATATCCCTACTTCCAGGCAGCGTGGTTGCTCTATCTGAAGAACCTCTACGTGTTGGGTGACGAAAGTTTTGGCGCTGAGTTGCGCAAGGCTATCCCTTATGTGGCCGATCGCACGATGTTGTTTCACCTGACAGAAGGGGCGCACTATGCCTTGCAACTCCAGGATCAACCTGAAGCCGCTTCACCGGATGAAGCGGGAGAAGGCGACCGCACGCTAGCCTTGATTGACGCCTTTTTGGCTCAAGAGCCCAAGGAAGAGGAGCATCCTGTGCCTATTGCTGGATTGGATTATACTATGGATTATACGGCCTACCTGATGCAGGAAGACGCATCTGAAAGCGAGGAAAGCGAACCCTCTGAAACTCCCCCTTTGCGTGGGCAGGATTTGATTGATAATTTTATTCAAGGCAAGCCCGAACTTTCTCCGGCGCTCCGCGAGGAAGAGGCATCGCCTTCGCAGGACTTTGCCCCCGCTTCCGAGGCACTTTCCCAGGAAGAGGGCATGGACGAGAGCTGTTTTACGGAAACTTTAGCCAAAATATACATCAAACAGCACCGATATGAGAAGGCACTTGAAATTATTAAAAAATTAAGTTTGAATTATCCAAAAAAAAACGCTTACTTTGCAGACCAAATCAGATTCTTGGAAAAATTGATTATTAATGCTAAATCAAAATAAAGAAAAATGTACGTATTATTGGTTATTTTAATGCTGATTGCAGCCGTGTTGATGTGCTTCATCGTGTTGATTCAAAACTCCAAAGGTGGTGGCTTGGCCTCCAGTTTCTCTTCGTCCAACCAGATTATGGGCGTACGAAAGACGACTGACTTTTTGGAAAAGACCACTTGGGGATTGGCTGCATTCATGGTAGTGATAAGCATTGCTTCGGCATACGTGTTGCCCACAGGGCCGAGCAAGAGTGACGTCATCATGGAGCAAGCTCAGCAAGAAGAGAGCACGAATCCTTACAATATGCCGTTGGGTACGGATGCACCCCAGGCTGAAGTGCCCGCAGAGGCTGCACCGGCTGATTCGGCTGCCAACTAAATGGAGAGGATGGCATCTTGTTAGAGAAATAGAGAAAGAGGGGTTGATGTCGGCGAAAACGCATCAACCCCTCTTTTTGTTGGTGATTAACAAATAGATTGAACAATAATGACTGAGCAATTGAAGCAAAAGCTGAATGATTCGAAGGCTACCCGCTGGGGGGCATTGGCCATTGTGGCTTTCACCATGATGGCGGCGTATTATGTAAATGATGTGGTGGCTCCGTTGAAGTCCATGCTGGAGTCCGACCTGGGTTGGTCGAGTAGCGACTTCGGTTTCTACACCGGTGGCTATAGTTTCCTGAATGTGTTTTTCCTGATGCTGATTTGGGGCGGGTTGATTCTTGACCGCTTCGGCATCCGTTTTACCGGGCGTCTGGCCACAATCCTGATGGTGGCAGGCACGGCACTCGAGTATTATGCCATGACCGGTTTGGCTGCTCCCGGTGCCGAATTGTTCGGCTGTCAGGAGCTGTTCGGATATAAGATAGGTGTGTTTATGGCCTTCTTGGGTTACTCCATTTTTGGCGTGGGTGCCGAGGTGGCGGGTATCACCGTGACCAAAATCATTGCCAAGTGGTTTCATGGCAAAGAGTTGGCCACGGCCATGGGCGTACAGGTGGCGTTGGCGCGCATCGGTTCGCAAGCCGGATATGCGGTGGCCATTCCCTTGGCGCGTGCTTTCCACATCACCACGCCGGTGTTGCTGGGATTGGTCTTACTGCTGGGCGGTCTGATAGCCTTCTTCATCTTTGCGTTGATGGACCGCAAACTCGATAAGCAGCTCGAAGCCGAGGCAGCCGTGGCCGGTGAATCAGATCCTGCCGAGAAATTCTCTTTCAAGGATGTGAAGAACATCCTGGTTAATCCCGGTTTCTGGCTGATAGCTTTGCTGTGTGTGCTTTTCTACTCGTGCGTGTTCCCCTTCCAGAAGTTTGCTTCGGAGTTTATGATTCTGAAATACGGCATCAACGAGAATGTGGCCGGCACCTTCGCCGGATTGCCTGCTTTGGGCGCGTTGTTCTTGACGCCTGTCTTTGGCGGTTACATTGACAAGCGCGGTAAGGCGGCTTCCATTATGCTGCTGGGATCAGCCATGCTTATAGGCGTGCATTTCATCTACGCCCTGCCTTTCGTGGACTATTGGCTGGTGGCCATCGTGCTGATGATAATCCTTGGCATAGCCTTCTCGCTGGTGCCTTCGGCCATGTGGCCTGCCGTGGCCAAGATATTCCCCGTGAGCCAGCTGGGCACGGCCTACGCGTTGATTTTCTTTATTCAGAACATCGGTTTGTGGGGCATCCCTACGCTGATAGGTAAAGTGCTTGATGACTATTGCATAGTCGGGCAAGATGCCAACGGGGTAAATATCTATGATTACATGATTCCCATGTGCATCTTCACTTTCATCGCTTGCTTGTCGCTCTTGGTGGCCTTCTTGTTGAAGCGGGCTGATAAGAAATACGGCTACCAACTTGAAGAACCGAACATTCATTGAGCAGGCTTTTTTTCGTCAAAGCAAGGGATGAAAAAGTCTGCCCGACATAATTTGTTGGAAACCGTGCCTGTCCGGAGCGAACATATCCGGACGGAGTGGGAAGGAGCGTGCGCCGTCCTGGCATATCCCCGCTTCAAGCGGGCATGGATGCGCCGCTTCTTCCTGCCTAAAGGCATGTCGCCGGACATCCATGTCCGTTTGGAGGAGCACGGTACGGCCGTGTGGAACTTGATAGACGGCCGGCGCAACGTGGCGGAGATTCTTGCCCTGCTGTCCGCTCATTTCGAGGGGGATGAAACCTACGAATCCCGCGTCGCCGCCTATCTGATGCAGTTGCAGCGTGACGGGTTTATCCGCTTTTTGTCCCCTTTGCAACATGGGGGATAAGCCCCCTTATTCTTATATTCAAATGGTTATCCCCATGATGTAGTCGTTCATATAGAACCCATTCCCGATGGGGAAATCGCCTTCGCGCACTTTCTTCATGCCCATGTGCTCGTAGAAGTGCAACGCCTTGTTGTGGCGGTTCACGTTCAGTTCCATTTGGCAGGGCTCGGGATGTTGTTCCTTGATGTACCGGATGGCCTCGTGGAAAAGGAAACTTCCGCAATGTGCTCCTTGGAAATAGGGTAGCACGTATATCTTCTCCAGGTGGAAAAGGTCTTTCCCTTCAGGGCGGACGGATACATAGCCGGCTGCTTCGCATTCCTCGTAGGCCAGCAGGTAGACATGGCCTTCCTCTTCCATTTGCTTGCGGATGTTCTTTTCCGAATACATCCATTCCATCATGTAGTCTATCTGTTCAGGAGTCAAAATGTCCCGGTAAGTGTTCGGGAAGACTTGTTGCGCCAGTTTTCGTATCAGGGCGCAATCTTCGGTTGTAGCTTTTCGGATGGTAAACATGCGATTTCTTCGTTTTTAGTATGATGCTGCAAAGGTACTAATTTTGATTCAACCCTGTTATTCCTGGTATGATTTTCCAAACACCCTCTTTAGCTTTCTAATATAGAATCAGTGCCACCTTTTCCTATTAAAGGTGCCACCTTTTTATATTAAAGGTGCCACCTTTTTGTAGTTCGCCCAGCATGAACATTCTCTAATCGGTGCAAGTCCGTAACACGCCCGATAGCGGGAAGTGTATAGCCAAGAGCAAGGGTGTCCAACGCGAGTTGGAATCTGAAGGAAGCTGGCGGCAAACATCTGGCCTGACGTACAGAAACTTGATATAAGGCTGGTGGGCATGGATGAGATTACTGCACGAATCAAAGTCCGATAGCTATACGGGAATGCCCTAAGTAAATCAAGCAGGTATAAGATGGAAAGAGGGTGTCCTTAACTGGGGAGGTCTCATGGACGTGTGGAGGATGAACTTCCGAAGCACGGAGTAAAGCTTGCCATGAGAAGTCAGCAGACGCCATAGTACCCGAGAGTTTTTTTTTATACTCATCTTGGGGAAGGGCTGAACCATTAGTCAATTGAGCAGTAAATGAATGTCACTTCATGAAGGGAAGAATGCAGAAAATACCGATGTCAATCGATAGCCGCCCTCAAAAGGATAGCACGGAATGCGAAAGCTATGAGGGGGTGCAGACCTTCATGGACATGA
>DXCV01000016.1 GCA_019115825.1 Candidatus Bacteroides pullicola | reverse complement strand
GGTCTGCACCCTTCCGTCGTTCTTGCCCTCCTGCAGGTCGTTCTCTACTATCTGTTCGATGAAGTTCAAGCTCTTCTTTTCGCTTGTTTCTTCGGGTCTGATTTCTGCCATAACGTTGTCTTTTACGTATTTTGGCACAAAAGTACGACTATTTCTTGGATTCGCAGCAAAACCTGCCGCATTTGTTTTCTAATCCGGCAGATTCGTTGGCCGTGTACTTCGTCAAACTCCCTTTCAGCGTACGTCCGCTCCCCACATCATCTTGTTGCGCAGGGTGTCGAAGAAGCGATGGTTGACGCGCTTCACCACCTTGATGGTGTGCGCGGCCTTGGCGATGGTCAGGCGGGTAGTCTCGCGGCATGACTCACTGCGCCCATCTATGGCGACAAGGAAGTTGTGGCTGCGGCTCTCTACGTCGAGGGTGATTTCGCGGTCGTCGCAGATGACGAAGGGACGTATGTTGAGGCTGTGCGGCGCCACGGGAGTGAGGGCGATGGTCTTGCTATCCGGCGCGATGATGGGGCCTCCTACGCTGAGCGAGTAGGCGGTGGAGCCGGTAGGCGTGGCCACGATAAGCCCGTCCGCCTGATAAGTGGCCAAGGGCATGCCTCCCACGCTGGCGCGGATGGTAATCATCGACGAACTGTCCCGCTTCAGCACGGCGATTTCGTTCAAGGCATAGGGCTCGCGCATCAGGCGCGGGTGGTCGCACGTCAGCTGGAGGACACTGCGCTCCTCGATGCGGTAGCGGTGGTCATACAGCTCGTTGAAGGTCTCTTCCATCTCTTCGGGCGAGATGTCGGCTAGGAAGCCCAGACGGCCCGTGTTGATGCCCAGGATGGGGATACCCTTGCCGCCCACGCGGCTGGCAGCCTTCAGGAAGGTGCCGTCGCCGCCCAGGCTGATGACCATGTCGGCTTGGAAACGGTCGTCGTCAAACAGTTCGAGGCGGGGCAGGGACAGGCGCACGTCCCGGGTCAGGAAGTCGTAGAACTCGCGGCAGATGCAAAGCTCGGCCTTGTGCTGCTTCAGGAGCCTGAACAAAAGTTCGGCGTGAAGGGACTTCTTGGCTTGGTAGGTATTACCGAATAGGGCGAATCTCATATTCCTTGTCTTTACTTAACGGGGTGCAAAGATGGCATTTTTTTCGCATAATGCAGCCAAGGTATCACTATTATTTGTACTTTTGCCGCGAACTATAACCCAGAATTATGACTAAACTGAGTGTAAACATCAATAAGGTGGCCACGTTGCGCAACGCGCGCGGTGGCAATGTGCCTGATGTGTTGAAAGTTGCACAAGATTGCGAACGCTTTGGCGCAGACGGGATTACGGTGCATCCCCGTCCGGACGAACGCCATATCCGCAAGAGCGATGTCTATGCCTTGCGTCCATTGCTCCGCACCGAATTCAACATCGAGGGCTATCCCTCGCGCGAGTTCATCGACCTGGTGTTGAAGGTGAAACCCCACCAGGTGACACTGGTGCCCGACAGCCCCACGCAACTGACCTCAAACGCGGGATGGGACACGAAGGAAAACCAAGCTTTCCTGTCCGAGGTGCTCGATGGCTTCAAGCAGGCGGGTATCCGCACGTCCGTCTTTGTCTCCACCGATGCGGAGATGATAGAATATGCCGCCAAGGCTGGCGCCGACCGGGTGGAGCTGTACACCGAGCCTTATGCTACTGCCTACCCCAAGAACCCCGAAGAGGCTGTTGCCCCCTTTGTGGAGGCTGCCAAGGTGACGCGCCGGTTGGGCTTGGGCCTGAACGCCGGGCACGACCTGAGCTTGGAGAACCTGAACTTTTTTCATAAAAACATCCCTTGGCTGGACGAGGTCTCGATAGGGCATGCGCTGATTTGCGACGCCTTGTATCTGGGCTTGCAACGTACTATCCAGGAGTATAAAAACTGCTTGCTTTGATTATGGATATGATGATGCTTTTGGCTCAAGCGGCCGGTTCGCTGAGCGAGACGATGGCGGGAGCCAATCCGGTGCTGACCCCGGTGGAAGCTGCCCAAGAGATGAACCTGTGGGACATGGCCGTTAAAGGCGGCTGGATTATGATTGTGCTGGGCGTGATGTCGCTCATCGGCTTCTACATCCTGTTCGAGCGCAACTATGTCATCCGCAAGGCAGGCAAGGAAGACCCGCTCTTCATGGACAAGATAAAGGACTATATCCTGGGTGGCGAAATCAAGGCGGCCATCTCCTATTGCCGCAGTGTGAACACCCCCTCCGCCCGCATGATTGAGAAGGGCATCACCCGCCTGGGGCGTCCTGTCAACGATGTGCAGGCTGCCATCGAGAATGTGGGCAACATCGAAGTGGCGAAGCTGGAGAAAGGGCTGACTATTATGGCCACCATCGCCGGAGGTGCGCCGATGCTGGGCTTCCTCGGCACGGTGACGGGCATGGTGAAGGCGTTCTTTGAAATGGCCAACGCCGGCAATAACATCGACATCACCCTGCTCTCCGGCGGCATCTACGAGGCGATGATTACCACTGTGGGCGGCTTGATAGTGGGCATCATTATGATGTTCGCCTACAATTATTTAGTGACTCTGGTGGACGGTGTGGTCAACAAGATGGAGGCCAAGACCATGGCGTTCATGGACTTGCTGAACGAACCCGCCAATTGATGAACCCCTGTAAACAGATACGCCCGTGTTAAAACGAAGAGCCAAAATATCGCCCACCTTCAGCATGGCGTCCATGACGGACCTCATCTTCCTGTTGCTGATATTCTTCATGATAACCTCGACGGTGGTGTCGCCTAACGCTATAAAGGTGTTGCTTCCGCAAGGCAAAGAGCAGACTTCTGCCAAACCTTTGACGCGCGTCATCATCGACAAGGAGCTGAACTATTACGCTGCCTTCGGCAACGACCGCGAGCAACCCGTCTCGCTGGATGAATTGCCCGCTTTCCTCCAGTCGTGCGCCGAGCGCGAGCCGGAGATGTACGTGGCTCTTTATGCCGACGTCTCCGTGCCTTACGGGGAGATTGTGAAGGTGCTCAACATTGCCAACGAGAACCACTTCAAGATGGTGCTGGCCACGCGACCGCCCGACGAAGCAGAGTGAATGATATTATTATAGGTGTTGTACGCCATGACGGATCCGAAGAAGAAAGGAAAATACATAGGCTTGTTGGGGGCTGTGCTGGTGCACGTGGCTTTCATTGTCTTCCTGTTTTTGATGGGCTTCACGCTGCCCGAGCCGCAGGAAGAAAGCGGCGTGCCCGTGATGCTGGGCGATGTGCCGCAGGCTTCCGGCTGGTCGGATCCCTCGCTGGTGGAGGTAGAGACGATGCCGGTCGAGGAGGTCGTGCCCCAAGATGCCATAGAGCAAGAGCTTATCACGCAAGACGTGGAGGAAACGGTGGCTCTGACTCCTGAATCGGAAAAGGAAGCGGAGAAGCCCGAAAAGACTGAAGCTGAAAAGGCTGAAGAAGCCCGCCGGCTGGCCGAAGAGCGTGCCGAGCGCGAGCGTCGCGAGGCGGAGGAAGCCGCCCGTCGCCGGGTGTCCGGTGCCTTTGGCAAGGGTGCAAAGATGGAGAGCCGGGGCGACGCGCAGACAGGTGAAGGCGTGCAGGGAAGCCCTGCGGGCAATGCTTCGTCGGGTGCTTCGACAGGCGTGGGTGGCTATGGCGAGTTCAACTTGGGCGGACGCTCTATTGGTGCGGGCGGATTGCCACGGCCCGTGTACAATGTGCAGGACGAGGGGCGCGTGGTGGTGACCATCACCGTGAACCCCGCCGGGCAGGTGATAGCTACGGAGATTAACAAGCAGACGAACACCGTCAACCCAGCCTTACGAAAGGCAGCATTGGACGCGGCCCGCAAGGCCAGGTTCAACGCGGTGGACGGATTGAACAACCAAGTAGGAACAATAACATATTATTTTAACCTAAAATAGAAAGGAGAAATTGATTATGGGTACAGTTTATGTTTTCTTTGCCGACGGCTTCGAGGAAATGGAAGCCTTTGCCACTGTGGACATCTTGAGACGCGCAGGCGTCAAGGTGCAGATGGTGACCGTGACCGAAGACGAGATTGTGAAGGGTGCGCACGGCGTGCCCGTGTTGTGCGACATGAATATCGTGAATGGCGACTTTTTCGATGCCGCCATGCTGGTATTGCCCGGCGGGCTGCCCGGTGCCACCACGCTGAACGAGTGTGAGGACCTGCGCAAGTTGCTGGTGCGCTTCGGTCAGGAAGGAAAGAACATCGCCGCCATTTGCGCCGCTCCGATGGTGTTGGGTGGGCTTGGTTTGCTGAAAGGCAAGAAAGCCACTTGCTATCCGGGTTTCGACAAATACTTGGAAGGTGCCGAATATACGGGCGCGATGGTGGAGAAAGACGGCAACATCATCACCGGCAAAGGCCCCGGTGCGTGCATGAAGTTCGCCTTGGCGTTGGTGGAGCATCTCTGCGGCAAGGAGAAAGTGAAGGAACTCGAAGAGGCCATGTGCCTGCGCTAAACCACCGTTGCCTATGGATTACGCACTGATTGTGGCCGGAGGCAAAGGCCTGCGCATGGGGACGGACATCCCCAAGCAATTCCTTCCCATCGGAGGGAAACCCGTGCTGATGCGCACGCTGGAGGCTTTCTATGCTTACAATCAGGCGATGCAACTCATTGTGGTACTCCCGCACAGCCAGCAAGCCTATTGGGCAAGGTTGTGCGAGGAGTATCATTTTTCATTGCCTCACCGGGTGGCCGACGGAGGCGAGACGCGCTTTCATTCGGTGCGCAACGGCCTGGCGTGGGTGGAGACCCCCGGACGGGTGGGGGTGCATGATGGGGTGAGGCCTTTCGTGTCGCCTGAAGTCATTGCCCGATGCTATGCCTTGGCCTCCACGAAAAAAGCCGTGGTGCCCGTCATACCCGTGGTAGAGACCGTGCGCCGCTTGGCGAACGGCGGAAGCCTGACCGTCAACCGGGAGGAATACCGCTTGGTGCAGACACCCCAAGTGTTCGATGTGGAGTTGCTGAAAAAAGCCTATGGACAACCTTATTCTCCGGCGTTCACGGACGATGCCTCGGTGGTGGAAGCCTTGGGCGTGCCCGTCGTCCTGACCGAAGGCAACCGCGAGAATATCAAAATCACCACGCCTTTCGACCTCCGGGTGGCTGAAGCTTTGCTCTGACGGCCTATGCTCGACCTGACCAAGCGCGACATCAAATACCTGACGGGCGTAGGTCCTCAGCGTGCGGCCTTGCTCAACAAGGAACTGGGCATCTTCTCCATGCACGACCTCCTCTATTACTTCCCCTATAAATACGTGGACAGGAGCCGCATCTATGCCATCCGCGAGATAGACGGCAATATGCCCTACATCCAACTGAAGGGTCAAATCCTGAGCTTTGAGCTGGCGGGCGAGGGCAGGGGACAACGTTTGATTGCCCACTTCACGGACGGGACGGGCTTTGTGGATTTGGTGTGGTTTCAGGGCATCAAATACATCACCGGCAAGTACAAGGTGCGCCAGGAGTACATCGTCTTCGGCAAGCCAACGCCTTTCAACGGGCGGTTCAACATCCCTCATCCGGACATCGACGAGGTGTCCGAGGTCACTCTCTCCTCGATGGGTCTCCAGCCTTACTACAACACTACGGAGCGGATGAAACGAAGTGGGCTCAACTCGCGTGCCATCGAGCGGATGATGGCCCAACTCCTCAAGCAAGTCAACGAGTCGCTGTCCGAGACACTTTCGCCCGCCATCTTGGCCGAGCACCACCTGATGCCCCTGACCGACGCCTTGCGCAACATCCACTTTCCTACCCATGCCGATGCCCTCCGCAAGGCGCAATACCGCCTGAAGTTCGAGGAACTGTTTTATGTCCAGCTCAACATCTTGCGCTATGCCAAAGACCGACAGCGGCGCTATCGGGGATACGTCTTCAGCAGGGTGGGCGAGGTGTTCAATACGTTTTACTCCAGGCATCTGCCCTTTGAATTGACAAGCGCGCAGAAGCGGGTGCTGAAGGAAATCCGGCGCGACCTCGGCTCGGGGCGGCAGATGAACCGCCTGTTGCAGGGCGACGTGGGGAGCGGGAAGACGCTGGTGGCCCTGATGAGCATGTTGATGGCCCTGGATAACGGCTACCAAGCTTGCATGATGGCTCCCACCGAAATCCTGGCCAACCAGCACTATGAAACCATCTGCCACTTCCTGAAGGGCATGGACATCCGTGTGGAGCTGCTGACCGGCTCCATCAAAGGAAAACGTCGCGAAGCCATCCTCGCAGGCCTCCTCTCGGGCGAGGTGCGCATCCTGATAGGCACGCACGCCTTGATAGAAGACACCGTGAACTTCGCTTCCCTCGGTTTGGCGGTGATAGACGAGCAACACCGCTTTGGCGTGGAGCAACGTTCGCGCCTGTGGACGAAAAACGAGCGGCCGCCGCACGTCCTGGTGATGACCGCCACGCCCATCCCCCGCACGCTCGCCATGACCCTCTATGGGGATTTGGACGTGTCCGTCATCGACGAGCTTCCTCCTGGGCGCAAACCTATTGCTACCATCCACCAGTTCGACAACCGCCGCGAGAGCCTCTACCGCTCTGTGCGTAAGCAGATAGACGAGGGGAGACAGGTGTATTTCGTCTACCCCCTTATCACGGAGAGCGAGAAAATCGACCTGAAGAATCTGGAGGAAGGCTACGAACTGATTTGTGCGGCCTTCCCCGATTGTCAAGTTTGCAAGGTGCACGGCAAGATGAAGCCCGCCGAGAAAGACGCCCAGATGCAGCTCTTTGCCTCCGGCGAAGCGCAAATCATGGTGGCCACCACGGTGATAGAGGTGGGCGTCAACGTGCCCAACGCCTCGGTGATGGTCATTGAAAATGCCGAACGTTTTGGCCTCTCCCAGTTGCACCAACTGCGAGGCAGGGTGGGGCGAGGAGCCGACCAATCCTATTGCATCCTGGTGACGGGCTATAAGTTGGCCGAAGACACCCGCAAGCGGCTGGAAATCATGGTGCGCACCAACGACGGCTTCGAGATTGCCGAAGCCGACCTCAAACTCCGCGGCCCCGGCGACTTGGAAGGCACCCAGCAGAGCGGCATCGCCTTCGACCTGAAAATTGCAGACATCGCCCGCGATGGGCAACTCTTGCAATACGTGCGCGAAGTGGCTCAGCGCGTGGTGGACGACGACCCCAACGGCGAGCGGCCCGAAAATGACATCCTCTGGCGCCAACTCAAAGCGCTCCGCAAAACCAACGTCAACTGGGCGGCCATCAGTTGAGGCTTCGCCAAACATAAGCGGGCATTCGTCGAAAGAAAGGCGTCGCTTTCTCCAAGGAGTGTCAAGAGCATCTTACAGTAAGAG
>DXCV01000089.1 GCA_019115825.1 Candidatus Bacteroides pullicola | reverse complement strand
TATTTCTTTGCTTTGATTTTCTGTTCCAATACTTCGCTCTTGATGCCCATGTCGCGGGCTTTTTGCCACATCTCCACGGCCTTGTCCGTGTCGCCGGTCATATAGTAGATGTCTCCGCCGTGCTCCACGATGCCCGCGCTCTTCTCCGTGTCGCTCAGCAGGGCGTCGTCGATGTAGATGCGCGCCTCGGCATAGTTGCCCTTCTCGAAGAGAATCCAGGCGTAGGTGTCCAGGTAGGTGGCGTTCTTCGGCTCGGCCTGGATGGTCTTGTAGCTCATCTCCTCCGCGCGGTCCAGGTCGCGCCGCTCCAGCGAGAGGTAGTAGGCGTAGTTGTTCAGGGCGGGGATATTCTCCGGGAAGTACACCAAGGCCGAGTCGTAGGCGGCGTAGGCCTGCTGCGTCAGCTTCTTTTCATAGTAGGCGTCGCCCATGATGGTGAAGAAGTCGGACACGACCTCCTTCTTGGCGCCTTCCCTCGCTTCTTCCAGGGCCTTTTGGCACGTGGCGATGACGTCGTCCGTGCGCCCGTCCTGATTGTAGGCGATGGCCAGGTAGAAGTAGAACTCCGGCCGGTCCGGGTTGGCCACCACGCCCCCTTCGCACAGGCGGGTCACCTCTTTATAATCCTCCGCCTTGATGGCTTCGCCCAGCAGCGTCATGCGGGCGGCGGTGTGGGTAGGGTCGATGTCCAGCACGTGGTTCAGCACGGGGACGGTCTCCTTGTCCATCCCTTTCGACAGGAGGTATTGCACGTAGAGCAGGGGCAGTTGCGCGTCCTCCGGGTCCTCCTCCAGGATGCGGTCGAAGAGGCCGATGATGCGCGTGCTGTCTGCGTCGGTGCGCTCGTTCTCCACGATGAGCTGGCGCATCACCAGCAGTTTCGTTTCCGATGGCACCTTGCGGTTCAGCAGCAGCGTGTCCAGTTGTTGCTGGTAGAGGGCTTCCTGTCCCGTTTCCTGGTAATAGGTGGCCAGCGAGTAGAGGGCCATCGCGTTGTCCGGCTCCTGGTCCAGCACGTTGCGGTAGAGCTCGTACGCTTCCTCCTCCTTGCCGTTTTGCAGGTAGGCGTCGCCCAATACCACCTGGTAGCGCGTGTCCATGGGATATTCCTCCACCAGGCTCTCTATCTCGCGGAAGGCGCGTTTATGGTCTTTCTTTTGCAGGTAGATGCGGAACTTTTCCATGGTCAGTTGTTCGCTCTTGCCGGTGCGCTGCTCCAGCTTGTTGAGCAGGGCCAGCACCTTGTCGTACTCCTCGGCGCGGTTGTAGAGGTCCAGCAGGTTGTACAGCGGGTCCACCTTGTTGGGGAAGCGTGTGGTCATCTGCTCCAGCAGGGCGGTGGCCTTTTCCGTCTCGTCCTGTTTCTGGTAGAGGTTGGCCAGTCCCTGGGCATACCAGAAGTTGTCCGGGTCGTTGGCCACGGCCTTCTCCAGGGCCTGTACGGCCTGTTCCTCCCGCTTCAGGTACATATAATATTGGGCCAGCTCGTAGTGGGCCGACGCAGCTTTCGGGTTAATCTCCAGGCAGTGTTGCAGGAGGTCGAAGGCGGCGTCATACTTCCCCAGCGTCTTCTGGCGGACGGACTCCAGGAAGTAGTAGTCATATTTGCGTTGCTGCTCCTCGTCCGTCTGGGCGAAGACCGTGTACGTCCCCGGCAAGAGGACGGCGGCCAGCAGCAGGAAGATTTTTCGCATGGCGTTCATATAAAAGTCGGATAACTGATTTTTATTTCTCTCCCGTATGCCCGAATCCCCCGGCGCCCCGTTCCGTCTCGTCCAGCGAGTCCGTCGGTTGCCAGGCGGCCTGCTCGTGGCGGGCAATGACCATTTGGGCGATGCGTTCGCCGTCCTCGATGACAAACGGCTCGTCGGAGAGGTTGACGAGAATGATGCGTATCTCGCCGCGGTAGTCGGCGTCGATGGTGCCCGGCGAGTTCAGCACCGTGACGCCCCGCTTCAGGGCCAGGCCGCTGCGGGGGCGGATTTGTGCCTCATAGCCTTCCGGCAGGGCGATGTAGAGTCCTGTGGGCACCAGGCAGCGTTGCAGGGGCGCCAGCGTGACGGGTTGGTCCAGGTTGGCACGGAGGTCCATGCCGGCAGACAAGGCTGTGGCATACGCGGGCAGGGGATGTTTCGAGCGGTTGACAATGGGTATGTTCAGCATAATTTTGCAGTTCTGGGTTAAAATATTCGGCGAAAGTACGGATTTTGACGCTAAATAGTGGTATATTTGCAGTTAAATAATATAAGTATAGGCGCATTTTGGCCTTCTGCGCTTATCCATATCCCCGTCCGAGGGCGCAGGTACGCCCGCCCACGGGCGCAGGCACGGGTAAGCACGGGCGCAGGTACCTGCGCCTGGAGGCTAAGAATCATTTACTTGACACATGGACTGGCAACAACTTCTCTCCGCCAAGCGATTCGGCTTGGAAGAATACCACCGGGACCACCCCGAGAACCGCTCTGAGTTTCAGCGCGACTACGACCGTCTTATCTTCTCCGCTCCCTTCCGCCGCTTGCAGAACAAGACGCAGGTCTTCCCCCTGCCGGGCAGCATCTTCGTGCACAACCGCCTGACGCACAGCCTCGAGGTGGCCAGCGTAGGCCGCTCGCTGGGCAACGACGTGGCCCGCCTCCTGATGGACCGCCATCCGGAACTGCGGGACACCTACGTGCCCGAAATCGGTGCCATCGTCTCTGCCGCCTGCCTGGCGCACGACCTGGGCAACCCGCCCTTCGGCCACTCCGGCGAGCAGGCCATCTCCACCTTCTTCTCCGAAGGAAAAGGGCAGGCTTTGCGGGACATGGAGGTGGACGGCGCGAAACTTAGTCCCGGACAGTGGGAAGACCTGACCCACTTCGAGGGCAACGCCAACGCCTTCCGCCTCCTGACCCACCAGTTCGAGGGGCGGCGCAAGGGCGGCTTCGTCCTGACCTATTCCACCCTCGCCGCCATCGTGAAGTATCCCTACGCCTCCAGCCTGGCGGGAAGCAAGTCCAAGTTCGGCTTCTTCACCACCGAGGAGGAGGGCTACCGCCGCATCGCCGCCGAGCTGGGCATCCCCCGCTTGCAGGACAGCCCCCTGCGCTGCGCGCGCCATCCGCTGGTCTACCTCGTGGAGGCCGCCGACGACATCTGCTACCAGATTATGGACATCGAGGACGCCTACAAGCTGAAGCTGCTGACCCTGGCCGAGACCCGCGACCTCCTGCTGGGCTACTTCGACGACGCGCGCCGTGGACGCCGCCTGGACACCCTGCGCATCGTCAGCGACACCAACGAGCAGATTGCCTACCTGCGCTCCAGCGTCATCGGCCTCCTCATCCAGGAGTGCGTCCGTGCCTTTGTGGACAACGAGGAAGCCATCCTGGCAGGCACCTTCGACGGTCCCCTTATCCGTCGCATCGCCCCGCGCCCCGCCGAAGCCTACGCCCGTTGCTCCGCCGTGGCCCGCGAGAAAATCTACCGCTCCAAGGACGTGCTGGACATCGAGCTGGCCGGTTTCCGCATCATCAGCACCCTGCTCGAACTGATGCTCGACGCCGTGCGCTGGCCGGACCGAGCCTATTCGCGCCTGCTCATCAACCGCGTCTCCAGCCAGTACGCCGTCCGTGCCCCCGGGCTTTATGAACGGGTTCAGGCGGTGCTGGACTATATCTCCGGCATGACGGACGTCTTCGCCCTCGACTTGTATAGGAAAATCAATGGGAACAGTTTGCCGGAGATTTCGTGAATGCTTAAATTATGATAAATAACGTCCCGGAAACGCTTACGATACGCGGAAGGTGGTATCTTTGTCCTGCAGAAGCAAACATTAACCCCTAACTACTTAAATTATGTTAAGAAGTAAGTTTTTTCTGTCCCTTGTCGGGGCGCTGATGCTGGCCGCCTTCAGTGCGTGCAGCAGCAAGATGGGCGAGTTGTCGTCCGATTATTTCACCGTTACACCCCAAGTGCTGGAGGCTGTGAACGGTCAGGTACCTGCCACCATCAACGGTAAGTTCCCGGAGAAGTATTTCAATAAGAAAGCCATCGTCGAGGTGACGCCCGTCCTCCGCTGGGAAGGCGGCGAAGCCAAGGGCCAGCCCTCCGTTTTCCAAGGTGAGAAGGTGCAGGGCAACGACCAGACCATTTCCTATAAGATGGGTGGCAACTACACGATGAAGACTTCTTTTGAGTATGTACCCGAGATGGCCAAGTCTGAACTCTACCTGGAGTTCAAGGCTACGGTAGGCAAGAAGACGGTCGAGATTCCTGCCGTGAAGATTGCCGACGGTGTCATCGCCACCTCCGAACTGGTGGAGCAGACGCTCGCCACGGCCACGCCTGCCACGGGTAACGACGCCTTCCAGCGCATCATCAAGGAGAAGAGCGAGGCCAACATCATGTTCCTCATCCAGCAGGCCAACATCCGCTCCAGCGAGCTGAAGAACGCCAAGGCATTCACCCAGGAAGCCAAGGGCATCAACGAGTCTGTCAACAAGAAAATCACGGACGTGCAGATTTCTGCATACGCCTCGCCCGACGGCGGCCTCGACCTGAACACCGGCCTGGCCGAGAAGCGTCGCGACAACACCGAGAAGGCCCTGACCCGCGAACTGCGCAAGGCCGACGTGGAGGCTGCCGTGGATGCCGACTATACGGCTGAAGACTGGGAAGGCTTCCAGGAGCTGGTCAGCAAGTCCAACATCCAGGACAAGGAACTCATCCTGCGCGTCCTCTCCATGTATAGCGACCCCGAACAGCGCGAACAGGAAATCAAGAACATCTCCACGGTCTACAGCACGCTGGCCGACGAAATCCTGCCCCAGCTGCGCCGCTCGCGCCTGACGCTGAACTATGAAATCATCGGCAAGTCCGACGAGGAAATCAGCAACCTGGCCCAGAACGACCCGACCCAGCTGAACCTGGAGGAGCTGCTCTATGCCGCCACGCTGACCAACGACCCCGCACAGAAGGAAGCCATCTATAAGAAGGCCGTAGCCCAGTTCCCCAACGACTACCGTGCCTACAACAACCTCGGTAAACTGGCTTACCAGGCTGGCAACCTCGACAAGGCTGAAAGCTACTACAAGCAGGCCCTGCAGCGCAAGGATGCTCCCGAGGCTAACATGAACATGGGGCTTGTGGCTCTGAAGAAGGGTGACAAGGCGGCTGCCGAGACTTACCTGGGCAAGGCTGCCGGTGCCGAAGGCCTGAACGAGGCTATGGGTAACCTCTACATCGAGCAGGGCAAGTATGACCAGGCTGTCAGCAGCTTCGGCAACTTGAAGACCAACAGCGCCGCCCTGGCCCAAATCCTGGCCAAGGACTACAACAAGGCCCGCACCACGCTGGACGGCGTGCAGGCTCCGGATGCCTATACCAGCTACCTGAAGGCTGTGCTGGGCGCCCGCACCAACAATCCGTCTGCCGTGACCTCCAACCTGAAGACGGCTGTGGCTGCCAATCCGTCGCTGGCCAAGAAGGCTGCCACGGACCTGGAGTTTGCCAAGTATTTCACGAACAGTGACTTCATGAGCATTGTGAACCAATAAACTTTTGTCCTATAACGCAGTCAGGCGTGGATTTCCCAAGGGAAGTCCGCGCCTTTCTTATTTTCAATAAACCCTATAAAGCCTTAAAGTTTTCCCCTCCTTCTTGCACATTTCCCGGAAAACCGCTACATTCGGACACCGGATAAACCGGCTTGATAAACCTTTTAAAAAACTAACTCGCCATGGAGCAATCTCTTTTCTGGCTGGTGCCGACGTCTTCCGTCCTGGCACTGGCGTTCGCCTGGTACTTCCACCGGCAGATGATGAAAGAAAGCGAGGGTACCCCTCAGATGATGAAAATCGCCGCCGCTGTCCGCAAGGGGGCGATGTCTTACCTCAAACAGCAGTACAAGGTTGTGGGCATTGTCTTCGTGTGCCTGGCCTTGGTGTTCGCCGTCATGGCCTACGGCTTCCACGTGCAGAACTCGTGGGTGCCCATCGCCTTCCTGACCGGCGGCTTCTTCTCCGGCCTGTCGGGATTCCTGGGCATGAAGACGGCCACCTACGCCTCGGCCCGCACGGCGCATGCCGCCCGCCGCTCGCTCAATTCCGGCCTGCGCATCGCCTTCCGCAGCGGTGCGGTGATGGGGCTGGTGGTCGTGGGGCTGGGGCTGCTGGATATTTCCTTTTGGTACCTTTTGCTCGAGGCGGTCATTCCCGAAGACGTCTTGACGCCCGGACATAAACTCTGCGTCAGCACCACCACGATGCTGACTTTCGGTATGGGTGCCTCCACGCAGGCCCTCTTCGCCCGTGTGGGCGGCGGTATCTACACCAAAGCAGCCGATGTGGGTGCCGACCTGGTGGGAAAAGTCGAAGCCGGTATTCCCGAAGACGACCCTCGTAACCCGGCTACTATTGCCGACAACGTGGGCGACAACGTGGGCGACGTGGCCGGTATGGGAGCCGACTTGTACGAGTCGTATTGCGGTTCGATTCTGGCGACCTCGGCATTGGGTGCTGCTGCCTTTATG
>DXCV01000015.1 GCA_019115825.1 Candidatus Bacteroides pullicola | reverse complement strand
GTCCGATGATGAGTGTCGGGCGCTCCGTCTCGGCTTTGGCTTCATTCAGGGCGTTGCGGATGGCGTCCGGGTCATTGCCGTTGATGTCGATGACTTTCCAGCCCCAGGCTTCGTACTTCCGGGCGGTGTCTTCGCACGTCACGGCCTTGGTGTCCGTGGAGAGCTGTATGTCGTTGGAGTCATAGAACATGATGAGGTTGTCCAATCCCAGCGTGCCGGCAATGCGGCCTGCTCCTTGGGAAATTTCTTCCTGGACGCCGCCGTCAGAGATGTAGGCGTAGATGGTCTGCGGCATCACTTCGGGGAAACGTGCCTTCAGGAATTTGGCAGCGATGGCAGCACCTACGGCAAAGGTGTGTCCTTGTCCCAGCGGGCCGGAGGTATTCTCAATACCACGCATGACGTCCCGTTCAGGGTGTCCGGGCGTCGGGCTGCCCCATTGGCGGAACTGCTTCAGTTCATCCAAGGTGAATTTGCCGGTCAAGGCCAGTGTGGCGTAGAGCATGGGCGACATGTGCCCGGGGTCAAGGAAGAAACGGTCACGGCCTTCCCACGCCGGGTTCTCGGGGTCGTACACCAAGAATTCAGCGAAAAGCACATTGATGAAATCGGCACCCCCCATGGCGCCGCCCGGATGACCGGAGTTGGCTTTTTCAACCATCGAAGCAGCAAGTATGCGGATATTGTCTGCTGCGCGGTTCATAAGTTTACTATCATTCATATCTGTAACAAGTTAATGAATATTGGATTCGTACGTAGGGTCGATTGGCATTTCTTGTTGCAAAGATAGGGCTTTATGGTTAAATCTCTTCTAAAAATCGTATCTTTTCTGGGTTTGGAAGGTTGCATGAAGCAAAAAAGACGCGGATTTCGCGATTCTTATGGACTTTACTCCATGAAATCCGCGTAATCCGCGTCCGGGAAAATGTCAAAAAGTCAGTTTATTCCAATCTGCGTGCGCCGTCGCTGATGACCACGTCGTAAATCTTGGGGCTTCTGTTGAACTTCTTTTTGAATTCTTCTTTGGCCTTTTCGATGAAGGTGCTGTACAGTTCTTCCTTCACCAGGTTGATGGTGCATCCGCCGAAGCCGCCGCCCATGACGCGCGAACCCGTCACGCCGCAGTCGAAAGCCAAGTCGTTCAGGAAGTCCAATTCTTCGCAGCTCACCTCGTACAACTTGCTCATGCCGTAGTGCGTCTCGTACATCTTCTGACCCACCGTCTCGTAGTCGTTCTTCTCCAAGGCGTCGCAGACATCCAATACGCGCTGGATTTCTTCAATCACGTATTCGGCGCGCATGTAATCTTCTTCGCTGACTTCGGCCTTCACCTCTTGCAGCATTTCCATGGTGCAGTCGCGCAAGAACTCCACGTGCGGATGTCTCTTCTGGATGGCAGCTACCACGGTCTCGCAGCTTTGGCGACGCTTGTTGTAAGCCGATGAAGCCAGTTCGTGTTTTACGACCGAATCCACCAAAACCAGGCGGTAACCCTTCGGCTCGAAGTGGTAGTATTGGTACTCCAGCGAGCGGCAATCCAGGCGGATGAGGTTGTCTTTCTTGCCGAATACGGAGGCAAACTGATCCATGATGCCGCAGTTGACGCCGCAATAGTTGTGCTCGGTGGCTTGACCCACTTTGGCCAGTTCAAACTTGTCTATCTTGTTCTCGCCGAACAAGTCGTTCAGTGCATAGGCGTAAGCACTCTCCAAGGCAGCCGACGAAGACATGCCTGCACCCAGGGGGACATCGCCTGCAAAGGCGGTGTTGAAGCCCTTCACTTCTACGCCACGCTTAATCATTTCGCGGCATACGCCGAAGATGTAGCGTGCCCAGCTTGCGCGGGGGGCATCTTCTTCGTTCAGGCCGAACTCCACATAGTCCTTCAGGTCGATGGAGTATGCCTTTACGATGTTTGTACCGTTCGGCTTGATTTCGACAATCATACCTTTGTCGACAGCGCCGGGAAATACAAAACCACCGTTATAATCCGTATGTTCACCGATGAGGTTGATGCGTCCCGGAGCCGCATATATGGCTCCTGTAGTTCCGTCAAAATGCTTGATGAAACGACTTCTTACATGTTCTATATCCATACCGTTTATGTATTAAATGAATAATAAATAGGTTGCAGTCTTAATCTACCGGGATGTCCTTGTTGACGTTCTTGCTGCCAATCAGTGCATAGTACAGCAGGTAGGCGGCACAGAACAATACAACGACATAGCTGGTGAGGAAGGAGCCTGTGATATCGGCAACGAAAGCCTGGATGGCAACCAGTACGGCGCAGCCGAACACCATGGTCATGAAAGCGCCCGAAGCGATGGCGGTGTATTTGCCAAGGCCTTCAGTGGCCATGTTGAAGATGCCGCCCCACATCACAGAGGTGCAGAGGCCCACCAGGATGAAGGCGAAGATGCCTACGGGGATTTCAGCCCAGATGACGCTCACGTTGGCCCAGTCGATGCCCGGCACATTCACCTTCACATCCACCGGCGCGAACATGCCGAACAACACCAGCAGGATGCTGAGACCGGAGGCTGCCGTAATCATGGCACGGCTGGATACCTTGTGGCCAATGGCACCACCAATGAAGCGGCCCACCAGCATCATCAGCCAGTAGACGGCCACAATCAGGCCCACGATGCCGGCATCCATGCCCAGACCCGGTGTGGCGGCATCAGGCGATGAGGACAAATATTGCAGGACGTAAGTCGGCACACCCACTTCAATACCCATGTACAGGAAGATGCCCAGGATACCCAGTTTGAAGTGGCGGAACGAGAAGGCGCTGTATTTATCCTTCGTGTGCTTCTGCTCCACAGGTTGCTGAGGCTCCTCCACCTTGGTGAAGAGCAGCACCACGAAGGCCACCACGAACACGGCCAATGCAATGAACAGGGCCGGAGTGGCATCGGAGATTTTGGCCTTGGCGGCATCACCGATCAAGGCACCCATGATGATATACACGGCCACGGCGGCTGCCGAGTTGAACACGCCGCCTATCTGGATAAGCTGGTTGCCCTTGTTGCCTCCGCCGCCCAGCAGGTTCAGCATGGGGTTGACCACCGTGTTCAGCATACACATGCAGAAGCCGGAGATGAAGGCGCCCACCAGGTAAACGCCGAAGCTCTGGATGCTGTCCCAGCCGCTCATCCACTGGACGAGAACGCCCACGATGCCCACGATCAAGGCCAGCAAGGCCGTTTTCTTGTAGCCGTATTTCTTGATCAGCATGCCCGAGGGAATACCCATGGCCAAGTAGGCGATGAAGTTGCCGTAGTTGCCGATTTGCGCCAGCACATTGGATGCGCCGAACTGGTTCTTAACTATGATTGCCATCGGCGAACACAAGTTGGTTACAAAGGCAATCATGGCGAACAGGGCGATCATCATAATGATGGCACCCCACTGTTTTGTTTGGTTACTCATAATGATTTTAGATATGTTTTTGGATTAATAATTATTCATCGCCAAGGATACCGAATTTATAGATGGTGATTTGTTGGTATTCGTCGTTGGGCAACAGGATGGCTGACGGGAAGTGCGCCTTGTTGGGCGTGTCGGGGAAGCATTGCGCTTCGAAGCAGACAGCGCTGCGGGCGGGGAAGGTAGCCCCATGGCTGCCGGCGAATCCGTTCAGCCAGTTGCCGGTATAGAGTTGTACGCCGTTTTCCGTGGTATAGACTTCCATGGTGCGTCCGCTGGAGGGGCAGATGCAGGTGGCGGCCAAGTCCAAGGCGTCCCGTTCAGTCTTGTTCAACACATAGCAGTGGTCATAGCCTGTGCCGTTCTTCAGTTGCTCCGAAGGCTCGTCTATGCGCTCGCCCAAGGTATGCGGTGTGCGGAAATCCATTGGAGTGCCTTCCACCTTCAGTATCTCGCCTGTGGGGATGGAGTTTTCATCGATGGGGACGTAGAAATCGGCATTGATGGTCACCACATTGTCCATGACGCTGGGTGTGGGGTTGCCGATGCCCGCCAGGTTGAAGAAGCCATGATTGGTCAGGTTGACAATGGTCGCCTTGTCGGTCGTTGCCTTGTATTCAATGGAGAGGGCGTTTATCTCATCTTCCAGCCGGTAGGTCATTTCCACTTCCAAAGTGCCGGGGAAGCCCTCCTCGCCATCGGCGGAGGTATAATGGAAGATGACGCATGTCGGTGTCGGCTGCTCGGCCTCCCAAACCCGTGCGTGGAAACCCGTCGGGCCGCCGTGCAAGGCGTTGGGCCCGTTGTTGATGGCCAGTTGGTGTTCCTCGCCATATAACGTGAATCTTCCTTTGGCAATGCGGTTGCCATAGCGCCCTATTGTGGTGCTTAGGAAAGGTTCGGGGCTGTTGATTACATGCTCAATGCTGTCATGTCCAAGGATGACATTGGCGTATTGGCCGTTTTTGTCGGGCACCATTATGGAAAGGATGGCGCAGCCGTAGTTGGTAACTGCGACTTCCATGCCTTTGGCGTTTCTCAAGATATACAGGTCGGTCTTTTTGCCGTTGATTTCTTGTTGGAAGTCTTCTCTTTTCAAACCTGAAAGGTTGTCTTTGTTAGCTATGACTGTCATATCATGGTTGATTTATATCAAATTTCTTGCAAATAAAAGTATTTTCTTTTGTTCTCCCAAGGAAATAGGGAGAAATGTGCTAATTCATTTAGGAAAGTTTAGCGTTTGGCAAAATGGCGATTTTATTTCATTATTTTTTGGGCAGTTTTTTGATATAGAATTTATTTTTTCGTAAGTTTGTCCCCAAATCAAAGTTAACCACATCATTAACGATTTTATTTAAGACAAATGTATCCTTTAAAGTTTGAGCCTATCCTGAAGCAGACGCTTTGGGGAGGCGAGAAAATTATTCCGTTCAAGCATCTGAATGAAACCTTGTCCAACGTGGGAGAAAGTTGGGAGGTCTCCGCTGTCGAGGGAAGCGAATCCGTCGTGTCATATGGTCCCGACAAAGGCATGACCCTGCCCGAGATGGTGCGTCACTACAAGGAAGAACTGGTGGGTGAGGCCAATTACGCTCGCTTTGGCGACAAGTTCCCCTTGCTCATTAAGTTCATTGACGCCAAGCTGGATTTGTCCATCCAGGTGCATCCGGATGACGCTTTGGCCAAGAAACGCCACAACAGTTTCGGCAAGAATGAAATGTGGTATGTTATTTCTGCCGATCCGGGTGCCAAGCTGATTTCGGGCTTCTCGCAGGAAATCACGCCGAAAGAGTATAAGGAACGCGTGCACGACGGCACGTTTGCCGAAGTCCTGCAAAGCTGCCCCATCCAGCCGGGTGACGTGTTTTATGTGCCTGCAGGGCGCGTACATGGCATCGGCGCGGGTGCCTTTGTAGCCGAAATCCAACAAACATCGGACATCACCTACCGCATCTACGACTACAACCGTAAGGACAAGAACGGCAAGACGCGCGAACTGCATACGACACAGGCCGTGGATGCCATCAACTTCTCCGATGTGCAGGATGACTTCCGTACGGCTTATGACCGCGTGCAAAACGAGCCTGTGGAGGTAGTGGCTTGCCCGTACTTCACGACTTCCGTCTATGACATGACCGAGGAAATCACGTGCGATTACTCCGAACTGGATTCTTTCGTCATCTTCATTTGCACGGAGGGTGCTTGCCGCCTTCGCGACAACGAGGAGCATGAAGTCACCTTGCAAGCCGGCGAGACGGTGCTGCTGCCTGCTACGACGCAGAATGTCACCATCGTGCCCGACCAACACGTGAAATTGCTCGAAACCTATGTATAAGGTATAGAGTGAAAATAAGGTAAGAGAAAAGGGGGCGGGCGATGAGTCCGCTCTTTTTTTGTGGATTTTTGCGGGGAGCAAAAGTCGCGTCAATAGCGATACCTGCTTTTTTTCCCGAAGATGGATTTGACCTGCCGCATCATTTTCAAGCCCAGCATGACGCCGTCGAATACGGCCATACCCCGGTTGAAGGCGCGCAACAGGCTATTCCCCTTATGCACGGCGGGCGTGAATGGGGCGGTCACCTCATAGCTTATCCGTGCCATGACTGCTTTTTGCGCCTCGATTTGTTGGCGCAAAGAGGCTTTCTGCTGCATCAGTTGCTCCAATGTGGTGGGGATGTCCGATGTGTGCGGGCGGGATTCTAAAGAAGAAGTCGGTTGAGTCATGGGGCAGGGGTGTTTTTGTCGGTGGGTTTCAAGAAGAGGTTCGCAAGAAACTTCACCATCGGGTCGATGATGAGGCGTTTGCGGAAAGTCACCAGCAAGATGGCCAGCACGATGTAGAGGATGGCGATGAGGCTGAAGCCCAGCGTGATGCTCCCTACGGCAGGTGCCAACAGCCAAGCCAGTGTGAACGAAAGGTAAAACAGAGCCATCATGCCCAAAATGACAATCAGCAGAATCAGGATGAGCATAGAGAGCAAGACCGAGAGTTTCTCGGTGACTTCCACTTTGGTGTATTCCTTCTGCAAGTTCAGGTATTTCTTGAATTCCACGAACAGTTGCCGCAGGCTGTCGATGCTCTTGTCGCTTGCAAACATGATGGCTCTGTCTTTTCCGTTACAGGTTATTCGGCTGCGTCGCCTTTGATTTCAGAGGCGATTTCGTCCACCAAGTCGTCCATGTCGTTACGGTTCAGGCGGATGCCTCTCTTGCGCAGGGCTTCTGCGATTTTGCTGCGCGTGTCCTCGCCTTTTTCAGGGGCGAACAAGATACCCAGGGCTGCACCCACTGCGGCGCCACCCAAGAAAGCTGCTAATACATTTAATCCTTTCATGATACTATGTTTTTAAAAGTTCTGCACAAATATAAGGTTTTTCAAGTTAAGGTGTATCGTTTTACCCGATTTTTTTTGCATTATTCTGCCAGGAGGGTGTTTTTTGCTTTCAACTTGGCCTGTCTGTCCCGGTTTCTGCTAAAATTTTAGGCATTATTCTTTGATAGGTGGCGGATTTTCTATTTCTTTGCTCCCTGAAAGGGACAGCCCCGCGTTGGCCGTTTTTCCCTTCCGTGGAATATTAACGAAAAATCATAGCGTAAAATGAAGAAACAGACAATTTTGTTAGGAATCGGAGTATGCCTGGCTTTGGCATTCTCTTCGTGCAAGTCCAGCGAGAGCGCGTATAAGAAAGCGTACGAGAAAGCCCGCCAACAGGAACTGGCTGAACAGGCTACCACGCCTGCCCCGGTGGAGACTACGCCCGTGGTGAGTGTCCCGGTGGAGACCAAGGTCGTGGAGAGTGCTCCGGTGGCAGTGGAAACCAGTGACGTGCGTCATGAGAAAGTGACGGTGGTGTCCGGCAACGAAGGCAGCCTCTTGGATTACAGCGTGGTGTGCGGCAGCTTTGGCATCAAGGCTAATGCCGAGGGCTTGAAGACCTACCTCGAAGGCGAAGGTTACACGCCCGTCATCGTCTTCAATGCCGATGCCGCTACTTATCGCGTGGTGGTCAGCACCCATGCCGACCGGGCTTCGGCTGCTGCGGCCCGCGACGCCTTCAAGGCCAAGTACCCTGACCGCAAGGACTTCCAGGGCGCATGGTTGCTCTATCGTGTCCAGTAAGCACGCAACTTGGCGGAGAGCATTTTCTCTCTGCAAGACATTCTGAGGAAACTGCAGGACTGTAGGGAGCGGGCGGCATCGTGCCGCGCTTCCCGCAGTCCTTTCTTTTTGTCTCTTCCGCTGCGGGTGGATATACTTCCCCTGTAGTTTTAGATATACTGAATCGGCCATGGCAGTTATCTGCATGGGCAGGGTAAGTATATCTTCATTATTCACGGGAAGACAGACCTTTCCCGGCCTTGATCATTACCCCTATTGAACCCCTATTTCTCCCTTTCTGAATAGGACTAATATAGGAGTATTATAGGAGTATTATAGGAGTAATAGTGGAGGGATGATGGAGAGATGGCGTAGAGAAAACAACGAAAGAAGTCACGTCTTATTCTACATGTCTTAAGTAGATGTACGAAATTAAGTGGCAATTTATCCGCGCCTAAACTAACTTTCTATTTTATCGTATTGACCAAATATGAACACTGACTTAATTATATTTTATATCTTTTTATTATGAGAAGTTTTGTTTTTTTCAGTCTCGTTACCCTGTTTTGGGGTTTGGCTTCTTGTGGGAGTCGTCCGCACTCTCCTGCCTCTGCGGAGGGAGTGCCTGTCATTGACATCGAAGCTGCCATGGAGGACTTGCAGCCAGCGTTGAAGTTGTCCGATTTCGGGGCAAGCGTGCGCTACATTCCATTGGAAACCCATGATTCTTGTTTGGTCTCTTTGGGCAACGTGCAAGTGTTTGATAGTAATATCGTAGTATCTTCCAGGCAATTAGTAGTTTTTAATTTTGATAAGGGAACCGGGCGTTTTATGACGCAACTGGGACACCGGGGAGAGGATCCGGAAGGCTACTGGGGACTTACGGCCTATTATAATGAAAGTAACGGCTTGTTCTATTTTGAGAGATTGCCCAACCAGCTGCAGAAATATGACGCCCAAGGGAGGTACAGGGGGAAAGCTCTGATTCCTACGCCTCCGGAGCGGCCTTGCGCTTATGCTTTTGAGGATTCATTGGTCATCGGTTACTATGACATGCCGTCGTATGCCAGTCATCATGCCAGGCAGTTGTCGTGCTTCACGGAGCGTGGGGAATTGCAGGATTCGGTGTCGCGCACGGCGGAATTGATGCCTCCGCCACGTGATAACAAGGTTGTGGGGATGATGTGGCTCAACATGGGGCAGATTAACTTTACCATAGATGCGGCCGGTGTGCCTTGGGTTGACTTGCAGAGTGCCCATCCTTTGTGGAATTGTGAGGGGCAGGTGCGCGTGAAGGAAGGCTTTGGCGATACGATATTCACGTTGAAGGACCATGACCGTTTGGTGCCCGCTTATGTATTTCATTATGGCGATTGGGCTTTGGACGCTGAGTCGCGACAGGAAGGAAAAAGCCGTGGCAAGCTGGTGGCTTACGCCGTGCTGGAGACTCCGGAGAAGATATACTTCAAGGCTGTAAGCGATCTGTATGAATCGGTGCTTGAAAGGCCTGTCCCTGGGAAAAATGGTAAGGTGAACTTGCCTGGTTTCAAACTATACAACGGCATTTATGACAAGCAGACCGGCGTGACCCGCATGGCTCCAGAAAAGGGAGGCATCGTGGATGACTTGACCGGCGATTTGCCTTATCAGATAAGGTCATGCAGTTCGCCCCAAGGGGAGTTTGTGTTTTCCTTGGAAGCGCACGATATTGTGGCCTGGCAAGAAGAGCATCCCGAAGCTAAGGATAGCCCGAAGTTGGCACCGTTGCTGAAGGTGCAGTTGGAAGATAATCCGGTGGTGGTGATCGTGTCTGCCAAGTAAATGAGTTATTTATGAAGCGTTTCCACTATTACCTCCAACATGACGCCATGGATTGCGGCTTCACCTGCCTGCGAATAGGACTATTCTTCCTTTGCCTTTTGGCCGCCTGTGCGGGCGGCGTGCAGGAGGAGCGTTCCCCGCTGTTGGAGCGGGCAGATTCAGTGTTGCCGGTGCGCCCGGACAGTGCTTCTGGAGATTAGTCCTTATTTTATTACGATTTTTGCGTAAATTATTTGTTGTTTGTGCAGAATGCTATATATTTGCAAGTGGAATGTATATTTAGTTTTTTACAAATTATGAACAGGGAATATCAAATAGCAGTGCTAGGACATCCTGGGTTGAAACCCGAGAAGCGGTCAATGTCCTTGCTCCGAAAAGTCTGGGTAGTTTTGTGGGGAGTGGGATTTGGTGCTTTATGTGCTTCTTGTGGCAGTCCGCGTCTTTATACATCACGGATTACGCTTGACGTAGATAGCGCTTTCACGAACGAAGGGCAGTGGGCTTATGTGAGTGGATATAAAAGTTGGATAAGTGGAAATGAGAGTGCCTTGTTTGATTCGGTGTGGTTGAAGCCCGGTCAGACGAGGGCGAAGATGAAAATACGTCATGGCAGTGATGGAGGGACTTTCAATTTGCTTTTTAGCAAGAAGGGTCCTTATCACTTTGCGCAAAGCCGTTTCCTTTTGCCTCCTAAATCGAGAGTTACCATCAAAGTGACTCCGAATTTGCAGAATGAAGAAGGTGAGTTGTACTTGTTCGGGAAAGGCAGTCGGGCGGATGCAGAAGACAGGCAAATGCGGAGATTCGTGGCATCTATGTTGGAGCAATCTTTGGACGCTTCTGCGGAAGACCGCCGAAGGTATACCGAGCAGTCGGTGGATAGTTGTATTCAAGTGGTGCGAAACAGCAAGTATGCTTGTTCTGCTTTCTCTGCTTGTTACTTTTTGAAAAACGGACCTGTCGGAATAGTCAGACAAGACACTTTGGACGAATTGGATAGGTTTTTGAAAGCGAAATTTCCAGAATATCGGCTGTTCGGTAAAATTAAACCGGCTACGATGGCCGCCAAGCGGGATGGAATGAGGATTCAACAATTGATTCAGAGTAGAAGTGACCGATTGGTGCAGGATACAGCTGTCGGCTCCAAATTGGATGTATTTTTCTTTGGTTTGGATGGCCAAATGATTTCTGCGGATAAACTGCCTCAGGAATACGTGTTGGTGGATTTTTGGGCCAGTTGGTGCAAGCCGTGTCAGAAAGAAGTACCTTATTTACGAGCCGTGCAAGAGAAATATGGAGATAGATTGGCTATTTATGCGGTTACGATAGATCGTTTCCCCAGCCGTTGGAAGGCTGCCATTGAGCGGGATAGTACCCAGTCTTTCATCCATGCCATGGGAGCTTCGTCGGATGGCTTTCCCAATGACCGAGTCAAAGGTTTGGGTATCAGAAGCATACCAGCCAATTTCTTGTTGGACAAGGACAGGCGTATCGTGGCGAAGAATTTGCGCGGGGAAGAGTTGATGCAGGTGCTGGACAGTTTGATGAACTAATAAGATGAGGTGCAGCCTTCCCCTATTACCTCCAACACGGCACCATGGATTGCGGCTTCACCTGCCTGCGCATGGTAGCCGCCTACCACGGCAAGTGTTATTCCTTGTAACGTCTGCAGGAAAAATAGTATATTTGCGGCATTAAATTCAATCCATGTGAAATATCTGCGAATAGGACTATTCTTCCTTTGCCTTTTGACCGCCTGTGCGGGCGGTGTGCAGGAGGAGCGTTCCCCGCTGCTGGAGCGGGCGGATTCGTTGTTGTCCGTCTGTCCGGACAGTGCTTGGCGATTGTTGCGGCAGGTGCCGTCGGATTCGTTGCGTGGCGAGGCATGGCAGGCGCGTTATGCCTTGTTGCGGACAGAGGCGGCCCTCCGTTACGGGCAGTCGTTAGCGGATGATTCGCTCATTCTTTCTGCTGTGGAGTATTATGACCGTGCAGGCGATGCCGGGATGCAGGCGCAAGCACACTATTGGGCGGGGAATGCCTACCGTAGCCTGAAGGACGAAGAGAAAGCCTTGCGGCAATATTGGTTGGCAGAGGAACAGGCACGTGAAGCGGAGGATAGGCGGCTGTTGGGGGCAATTTATAACAATTGGGCTTATCTGTATGGGTTGCAAGGATTGTATGAGCGCTCAGATTCCCTTTATCAGTTGGCTGGCAGGATTGGTGAGCTATTGCCGGATTCTGTGTTATGGGCGGAAACCTTATGTCGGCGGGCAAGTATTTATATGGAGCAGGATAGGAATAGGTATGGTGAGGCAGAGAAACTGCTGATGCAAGCCCATGCGATAGGCGTGGGGGCTCGAAATAAGCAATTGCAACGGTTGACATTGAACTTGTTGACAGCCTTGTATGGACGCATGGACTGTAAGGAAAGAGCTTTGGAAACAGCCAAGCAGTATTATGTTTTGCAGGAAGACACTTCAAGGGCTTATGCTGCTTGCCGAATGTTGGGGTTTGCTTATTATTGGAATAGACAATATGATTCTGCTTCATGCTATTTGAAGAGAGCATTGCCAGTAAAGAGCCATAAAGTCAAGATTGGCATCTATCAATGCTTGGCAGATATGGCACGGCAGGAAGGCAAGGACAGACTGGCTCAGCGCATGGAGGCTAAGGCCTCGTCTTATAAAGATAGCCTCATTGTAGATAAATCTCCTTTATCCTTGGTGGAAACGGAAAAGGAGGTGGCGTTGTCCCATAGTGAGCAGCGACAAACTTCTCGGATGATAGAGTATGGGGTAGGAGGCTTGTTGTTTGGAAGCCTTATTTTGGGGGTGATTATTTTTATCTTTTATCAGCGTCGCCGTAAATGGAGACAAGAAAAAGTATATTGGGGTAGGGAAAAGGCAGAATCCATCCAAAGGCAATATCGGATGCAGGAACAACTAAAAGGAGTACAGGAGTTGTTGCATCAGTCGCAAACCCATTTGAAGGAGAAGGAAGTGCAGATGGCCGATTTGCAACAGAAATTAGGCAGACAGGAGGAAAAAGAGAATCGGAAATATGCCGCCTTGCAGCAGGAAGAACAGGAATGTCAACCTGTTTATCTGAAGATGAAGAAAATTATGGAGGAATATGCGCAGCACGAAAAGTCCGATGAGGGGATGACGGAGGAGGATTGGTTGCAATGGGAGGAGGTGGCCAACCGCCGTTGGAATCAGATTTGTCTGAAGTTGCGTGGATATGAATTGAGCAATGTGGAAATCCGTTTGTGCAGTTTGTTGTTGACGAATGTTCCGGTGGTTCGGATAGGATGTCTGTTTGGACGGCAACGCAATTTCTGTTATACTACTCAAAAGAGGATTTGGGACAAAAGACTGAAATCTGATTTTGAAACTTGCGCCAACTTGAAAGAGGTCTTGGAGTACCTGGTAAATACCCCTTGAAAGATTGAAAAAGGTCTGATGATACGCCAATGATACAGGTTGCTCGGGAAAATGATACACTTTTGATACATTGTTGGAGGATGAAACTCGTTAACTTTGCGACAGAAATTTAAAAAGATAACCGACATGAAAACATTAGTTATTGTTTTAGGCTTATTGCTGACGGTTTCATTTCCGACTTATGCCAGCGAAGATGGGAATGGGAAAAAGGAAATCGTATTGCAGGTTTCTGATGACGATGATTTAGTTGACAATCCTATTTGGTTTGGCGATGAAGAGCCTATAGCTATGAGTCTCCTTCCCTCCCAGTCCCCTTACGCCTACCTATATTATAATAAGGTGTGCGTTTCCTTCGAAGGTTTGACCGGCATTTCCGGCGTCCGTGTAGTGGACAATGTTACCGGTACGGTGGTCTATGAGGAGAATTGTGTCGGTGCTACAGAGGTTGTTATCCGTTTGGATTGGTGTGGCAGTAAATACAGATTATACGTCTGTTGAACACAGGCTGAATCTGTATTTACTGCATTTATAACGAACCTAAAATCCCCAAGCTATGTTACTTTTAAGACGAATGAAACTCTCAGCATATCTATTGATGTCATGGATTGGTCTCTTATGTGCCTCTTGCGGAAGTCCTCGCCTCTATACATCGCGAATAACGCTTGACGTGGACAGTGTTTTTACGAAGCAAGGACAATGGGTTTATGTTAGTGGATATAAGAGTTGGATAAGTGGGAATGAGAGTGCTTTGTTTGATTCGGTGTGGTTGAAGCCTGGCCAAATGAAGGCGAAATTGAAAATACGTCATGGCAAGGATGGAGGAGTTTTCAATTTGCTTTTTAGTAAGAATGGTCCTTACCAGTATGCGCAAAGTTATTTTCTTTTGCCTCCGAAATCAAAGGTCGTAATTAAAGTGACTCCTAGCCTACAGAGCGTGGATGGAACGCTACTCTTGTCTGGAAAAGGTAGCTGGGCAGATGTTGAAAACAAGCAGATGCGGAGATTTGTGGCATCTATGTTGGAGCAGTCACTTGGGGCTTCTGCGGAAGATCGCAAAACATATACTCAGCTCTCTGTGGATAGTTGCATTCAGGTGATTCGAACCAGTAAATATGCGTGTTCCGCTTTCAACGCTTGTTTCTTTTTGAAAAGCGGACCTGTAGGGGTCGTTAAGCAAGACACGTTGGATGCATTGGACAGATATTTGAAAGCAAAATTCCCTGGGTATGTTCAGTTCGGTAAAAACAAGTCGGCTACGGTAGCAGCCAAGCAGGATGCGAGGAAAATACGCCAATTGATTCTGAGCAGAAATAATCAATTGGTGCAGGATACTGCTATTGGATCCAAATTGGAGGTGTTTTTTTGTAGTTTGGAGGGCCAGATGATTTCTGCGGATGAAGTGCCTCAGGAATACGTGTTGGTGGATTTTTGGGCCAGTTGGTGTAAGCCTTGTCAGAAAGAAGTGCCTTATTTGCGAGCCGCGCAAGAGAAATATGGGGATAGATTGGCTATTTATGCAGTTACGATAGATCGTTTCCCTAACCGCTGGAAGGCTGCTATTGAGCGGGATAGTACCCAGTCTTTCATCCATACTATGGGAGCTTCCTCGGATGGTTTTCCCAATGACCGCGTCAAAGGCATGGGCATCAGAAGCATACCAGCCAATTTCTTGTTGGACAAGGACAGGCGTATCGTGGCGAAGAATTTGCGCGGGGAGCGGTTGATGCAGGTACTGGACAGCCTGATGAATAAATAAGCTGTTTTTCTGTAGACTTGAAAATAGCGGATTACATTTATATCTACTTATGAAAGGTTTGAGGTTATTGGGGCTTGTTACTCTGTTTGGAGGCTTGCTTGCTTGCGGAAGCCGTCCGCATTCTTCTGCCTCAGCGGAGGGAGTGCCTGTTATTGACGTGGAGGCGGCTATGAAGGATTTGCAGCCTGCGCTGAAACTTTCTGACTTTGGAATGGACGTACACTACATCCCTTTGGAAACCAATGATTCTTGTTTGGTTTCAGGTGGCTCTGGGGTAGCGTTGGCAGATACGTGCCTTGTTGTGTCTTCTCATTATGGTCTTTCTCCAAAAATTTACAGTTTTGAGCGAAAAACCGGTCATTTCATAGCTGAGGTGGGGCATCGAGGGGAGGATCCGGAAGGATATACATCGGCTTTGCATTTTTATAACGAGGAGAATGGGCTGTTTTATTTTGTTAGACAACCTGATAAGTTGCAGAAATATGATAGTCATGGGCGGTATCGTGGTTACGCATTGGTTCCGGTACAACCGGAATTGCCGGTTTCATTCGTTTTTGTGGATTCATTGGTGGTGGGTTATCATGGAACTCGTTCGGTCAAGGCTGCATTCGGTGATAGGCTGTTTTCTATTTTCACCGAGGATGGGATATTGATTGATACTATTCCGCAGGTTTCTTTGGGGCCGATGTATGACGGAGAAGAGATAAAGGCCTCTTCTATATTTTCTCTGTTTGGATTTGACCTTCGATGTATGATTTACAAAGACGACAAAGTGGGGCTATCTCTTTCAGGTCCTTCTTCTTTATGGAAATGTGGAGAGAATGTCCGGTTGAAGGATGGTTTGAATGATACAGTTTATACTTGGCAAAGTGGTAAAGGGGTACGCCCTACGTTTGTATTTAAGTATGGGCAATGGCAGTTGACGGAAGAATCTTGGCAGCGGGGGGACAGCCGGAGCAAATTGCTTGTGATAGGTCTGTGCGAGACTGTAAGCAAGTTGTATTTCCTCGTGTTGAGTGAACCTTTTGAAACCTTACGTGAAAGTACAAAAGCTTTGTTTTCTCAAGGGGGAAAAGCGTTCCAGAGCTATTATGGTAAAATCTATCATGGCATATATGATAAACAAACTGGTGTGACCCGTATGGCTCCCTTTTCGGCGAAAATCCAAGATGACCTTATTGATTTTTTGCCCATTAAGATGGATAATAATAGTCAAAAGGAGTTTGTCGGCCTTATAGAAGCAAACGATGTAGTGGCTTGGTTGAAAAAACATCCCGAAGCCAAAGACAATCCGAAGTTGGCGCCGTTGCTGAAGGTGCAGGAGGAAGATAATCCTGTAGTAGTGATCGTGTCTGATAAGTAAAGTGTCTATGAAACGCTTCCCCTATTACCCCCAACACGACACCATGGATTGCGGTCCCACCTGTCTGCGCATGGTGGCTGCCTACCATGGCAAGCGTTATTCCTTGGAACGCCTGCGGGAAAAGAGTTTCATCACCCGTGAGGGCGTCTCCCTGCTGGGCATCAGCGAGGCGGCGGAGAAGATAGGGCTGCGCAGTCTATGTGTGCAAGTAGGCTATGAACTGCTGACGGAAGCCCCCTTGCCCTGCATTGTCCACTGGAACCAGCAGCACTTTGTGGTGGTGTACAGGCTGGATCAACGGCGGGTGTGGGTGGCCGACCCGGGGGCAGGGAAGCTGAAATATACGAAAGAGGAATTTTGCCGTTGCTGGCTGAGTAGTCGCAAGGAGGGGGAAGACCGGGGCGTGGCCCTGCTGCTGGAGCCTACGCCGGAGTTTTATGCCGCAGATGACGAGGAGGAGAAACCGGCCTTCAAGGGTTTCCTTTTCCTCTTCACCTACCTGCGGCCCTACAAGCAACTGGTGGGGCAGCTATTTCTGGGGCTGTTGCTGGGCAGCCTGATCCAGTTGCTCTTGCCCTTCCTGACGCAGAGCGTGGTGGACTTCGGCATCAACAACCAGAACATGGGTTTTATTTACCTGGCCCTGATAGCCCAGTTGATGCTGACCTTCAGCAGTGCGGCGGTGGAGTTTATCCGCGGGTGGATTTTGTTGCACCTGGGCACGCGCATCAACATTTCCCTGATATCGGACTTCCTGAGCAAGCTGATGCGCCTGCCCATGGGTTACTTCGACACGAAGATGACGGGAGACATCCTGCAGCGCATCAATGACCATACGCGCATACAGGACTTCCTGACCGGCAGCAGCCTGAGCGTGGTGTTCTCGGCTTTCAACATCGTGGTGTTCGGGCTGGTGCTGTTGCTCTACAACGGGTGGGTGTTCTTCATCTTTATGGGTGGCAGTGCGCTCTATGCCGCCTATGTGTGGCTGTTCATGAAGAAGCGTGCGGAGTTGGATCACAAGCGTTTTGCACAGCAGAGTGCCAACCAAAGCAGCGTGGTGCAGCTGGTGAACGGGATGCAGGAGATCAAGCTGGCGGGTTGCGAGCGGCAAAAGCGTTGGGAATGGGAACGGATACAGGCCCGGCTGTTCCGGGTGAACGTGAAGAGCCTGGCCTTGCGGCAGTACCAGGATTCGGGCGCGGTGCTCATCAACCAGACGAAGAATGTGGTGATCACGGCACTGGTGGCGGGGCTGGTGGTGCAGGGCGACATGACGCTGGGCATGATGCTCTCGGTGCAGTACATCATCGGACAGTTGAACAGCCCGGTGAACGAACTGATTACCTTTGCCCGCGATATGCAGGATGCCCGCTTGAGCATGGACCGTCTGGGTGAGGTGAGGGGCAAGGATGACGAGGAGCCGGCAGGCAAGGAACTGCTGTCCGAGATCCCGGCAGGGCGGGACTTGGCGGTGGAACACCTGCACTTCAAATACGACCCGTTGGCTGAACGGAACTTTGGAAGACATCTGCCTGCGCATGGAGAGCGGGAAGCAGACCGCCATCGTGGGCATGAGCGGCAGCGGCAAGACCACCTTGGTGAAACTGTTGCTGGGATTCTATCCGCCGGGAGGAGGGCACATCCTGCT
The DNA here is from genome assembly GCA_019115825.1 of Candidatus Bacteroides pullicola. Taxonomy (GTDB): domain Bacteria; phylum Bacteroidota; class Bacteroidia; order Bacteroidales; family Bacteroidaceae; genus Bacteroides; species Bacteroides pullicola. The sequence continues at coordinate 4,870 of DXCV01000015.1, read as the reverse complement.
GGGCGGCACGCCGCTGGAGGCCTTCAGTATGCGGGCATGGCGAAGGCGGTGCGGAGTGGTGATGCAAGACGGCTTCATCTTCTCGGACAGCATTGCGGGCAACATTGCCCCGGGGGTGGAACATATTGATAAGGCACGCTTGCGTCGGGCGGCTGAGGTGGCCAACATCCACGGTTTCGTGGAAAGCCTGCCTCTAGGCTACAACACCAAGATAGGGCAGGAAGGAAACGGCCTGAGCCAAGGACAGAAGCAGCGTATCTTGATAGCCCGCGCGGTGTACAAGGATCCGGAGTTCATCTTTTTCGACGAGGCGACCAATGCCTTGGATGCCAACAACGAGCGTATCATCATGGAGAATTTGGAGCAGTTCTTCCGGGGAAGAACCTCGGTGGTCGTGGCCCATCGCCTGAGTACCGTGCGTCGGGCAGACAAAATCGTGGTGATAGACCGTGGCCGCATCGCCGAAGAAGGAACCCACGAGGAATTGGTGGCCCGCCGGGGGCAATATTACAGGTTGGTGCAGAACCAGTTGGAGTTGTAAATAGGAATTTAGCGGGATATGTCCAATCAAACAGACGATATCGAATTGCGGAGCGAGGAGGTGCAGGACATCCTGACCCGTCCTCCCGGGGCGTTGGTGCGCTGGGGCATCACGGTGTTCTTTGGCGTGTTGGCTGCCGTGCTGGTAGGCGGGTGCTTCTTTAAGTATCCTGACACGGTGAGTGCGGAGGTGACTGTCACCACCGAGCATCCGCCCGTGTGGATGGTGGCACGGGGCAGCGGGAAAATCAAGGAGGTGTATCACGCAGACCGGGATGCCGTGCAGCCGGGCGATTTGATTGCCGTGCTGGAGAATCCGGCAGAAACGGCAGATGTCTTGGCCTTGAAAGGACGGTTGCAGGAGTTCCGGCTGACAGATAGCTGTGTGCTGGGCAACCGGTTTCCGGAAAAACTGGCCCTCGGCAATATCCAGTCGGCTTATGCGGCTTTTCTCCGGGGATTGACGGATTACCGCAATTTTTTGGCTTTGGACTTGTATGCGCAGCAGATACAAGCCACCCGGCGGGAGTTGGCGGAATATGACGATTACATCTTGCACTTGCAGCGGCAGGTGGAATTGGATGGGAAGCAAACGGCGATTGCGGAAAACGTGCATCGGCGAGCAAAGATGCTGTTTGATGACGGGCTGATAGCAGAAGCGGAATATGAGGAGGCCCGGCAGGAGTTGTTGAGCAAACAGCAGGGGACGGAACAGCTGATGACTTCCCTGGCATCGGCACGCATCCAGCAGGCACAGTTGCAGCAGACATTGGTGGAAACGGAGATGGAACGTGAGCGGGAGAACAATTCGTTGGCTACGGCCTTGAAGTCGGCATACGACGAATTGCTGGCCAGCATGGAAGAGTGGACGTTGACTTACCTCTTTGTCAGTCCGGCAGAGGGAATCCTGTCGTATAACGATGTATGGCAAGCTAACCAGAATGTGAGCAGCGGCGACAAGGTGTTTTCCGTGGTGGCGGAGCACCCCGGGGACATCATCGGGAAAATGAAATTGCCGGCAGAAGGCTCGGGGAAGGTGCAAGCCGGTCAGCGGGTGAACATCAACCTGTCTGGCTTGCCCTATCTGGAGTTCGGTTTCCTGACCGGGCGGGTGAAGGGCGTCAGCCTGTTGCCGGACGAGGAGGGGTTATACACTGTCACGGTCTCCTTGCCGCAGGATTTGCAGACTTTTTACGGGCACCGTATCCCTTTCGGGGGAGAAATGCCGGGAGTGGGCGAAGTGCTGACCAATGAGCGCAGCCTGACGGAACGGCTGGTCAGCCCGTTGCGCTATGTGTGGGAGAAATATAGGTAGCGTTTACATTGTGGGCGTATCCACCCTCAAGGCAACAATCCGCGAAAATACGGATAGTGGTTGGTTAAAAGAAGTTATAAAACTGATAGTGAAAACTTTTCACGCTGGAAAAGTTTTTATTTTTGCGGCTTCATAGGGATTGAATATGAAAGAAGAATATATACTGAAAGCCATAGAAGCCGCCCTGCTGGCCGGTGCGGAAATCATGGAGGTCTATGAGGACCCGAACGCCGATTTTCAGGTGGAAAGGAAGGCGGACAACTCCCCGTTGACCATTGCCGACCGTCGGGCGAATGAAACCATTACCCGGGCGTTGCTTCAAATGCCTTATCCTATATTGAGCGAAGAAGGGAAACAACTGCCCTACGCAGAGCGGGCGGATTGGAAAGAACTGTGGATAGTGGATCCGCTGGACGGAACGAAGGAATTCATCAAGCGTAACGGGGAATTCACCGTGAACATCGCTTTTGTGCGCGAAGGCGTGCCGGTGATGGGTGTCATCTATGTGCCGGTGAAGAAAAGCCTGTATTTTGCCGACGAAACACTGGGCGCCTTCAAGGTGGAGGATATCGTTCGGATAGACACGGACTCGTTGAAGGATTTGACGGAGCGGGCTGTGCGCTTGCCGATGGAGGAGAAGCGGGACACGTTTGTCGTGGTGGCCTCGCGCTCGCACTGCACGCCGGAGACGGAGGAATACATCGCGCGGATGCGCCGGGAACACGACCGGGTGGAGTTGCGCTCCAGCGGCAGTTCGTTGAAAATCTGTCTGGTGGCCGAGGGAAAGGCGGACGTTTATCCCCGCTTTGCTCCCACGATGGAGTGGGATACGGCGGCAGGACATGCCATCGTGCGTGCGGCCGGAGGCGAAATCTGGCAGGCGGAGAAGCACGAGCCGTTGCAATATAATAAGGAGAATCTGTTGAATCCATGGTTCATTGTAATGAAGAATTAAGAATGGAGAATGAAGAATTTAGTTTGCCTTTGCCGTATGTTTGGTTCATTCTTAATTCTTTATTTTTCATTCTTCATTAAAAAGATATGTTATGAGCTTTGAGATAATCTTTGTACTGCTCGGCCTGATAGGGATGCTGGTGGCGCTGATTATGGACAAGATGCGCCCGGGCATCGTGTTGCTGAGCCTGGTCGTGTTGTTCATGGTGGCGGGTATCATCACACCCAAGCAGATGGTGGCCGGGTTCAGCAACCGGGGTATGATTACCGTGGCCTTGCTGTTTCTGGTCAGCGAGGGCATCCGACAGAGCGGCGCGTTGAGTGCCGTGGTCAAGAAATTGTTGCCGGAGAAAGGCACGTCGGTCACCAAGGCGCAGTTGCGCATCCTGCCCATTGTCAGTGCCTTCTCGGCTTTCCTGAACAATACGCCGGTGGTGGTCATCTTCGCGCCCATCCTGAAGAACTGGTCGAAGCGGGTGGGGCTGTCCTGCACGAAATTCCTCATCCCCTTGTCTTATGCTACGATATTGGGTGGCCTGTGTACGCTGATAGGCACGTCTACCAACCTGGTGGTGCACGGCATGATGATAGACAAGGGCATGGACGGCCTGAAGATGTTCGACTTGGCCTATATCGGCATACCTATCACTCTTGTGGGCTTGGCCTTCATCTTGTTGACTTCCAAGAAATTGCTTCCTGCCGAGCGTCCGGACAACTTCGAGGAAGAGGAGACGGACGCCGCCGAGGATACGGGCCGTCACGTGGTGGAGGTCGTCCTGGCTTCCCGCTTTCCGGGCCTGAAGCGCAAGTTGAAGACCTTCGACTTTCAGCGTCGCTATGGTGCAGAGGTGAAGGAGATTCGTCAGAACGGTCAGGTGATTACCGACAACCTGGGCGAGGTGCGCTTGCAGGAAGGCGATACGCTGGTACTTCTGGCGGATGATGCCTTCACGAAGACCTGGGGCGATTCGTCCGTCTTCCTGATGATGACCAACGGACAGGAGATTCCCTCCAATCCCGTGCCGGCGTGGAAGAAGTGGACGGCGCTGGCGCTGCTGGTCGTGATGATTGTGGGCGCCACCATCGGAGAGTTGCCCTATTTCCAGGAACAATTTCCCAAGGTGAAGATGGATATGTTTTTCTTCGCCTCGGTGACGGCCGTGGTGATGGCCTGGCTGAAGATGTTTCCGCCTAAGAAATACACGAAATACATCAGCTGGGACATCCTCATCACCATCGCCTGCGCCTTTGCCATCAGTGCGGCGATGGAGGAATCCGGCTTGGCCGCGCTGATAGCGGACTTCATCAAGAGCGTGTCCGGTTCGCTGGGCGCGTGGGGTGCGTTAGCGTTGCTCTATCTGGTGACGCTCATCATTACGGAATTAATCACCAACAATGCGGCGGCGGCTTTGGCCTTCCCCTTGGCGCTGGAGACGGCGGCCAAGTTCGGAGTCGACCCGATGCCGTTCTTCATAGCTATCTGCATTGCTGCTTCTGCCGGATTCGCTACGCCCATAGGCTATCAGACGAACCTGATTGTGCAGGGCGCGGGCAACTATAAATTTACGGATTTTGTGAAAGTCGGCCTTCCGATGGACTTGATAGTGATGATTATCTCTGTGGGACTGATACCGTTGATTTGGCCGTTCACGAGTGTGGTATAAATAGGAATTTAATGGCACACAGATGACGCAGATTGTACAGATGACCACAATTTTAGTAGATTGATAATAAAAAATCTGCGTAAATCTGCTAAATCTGTGTCATCTGCGTGCCATCACCGATAAATTATCATTTTATGGAACAACATATATATCCGATATTCGATAAGATGCTGGCGCGGGCAGACAAGGAGAAACTGCTGGGTCAGCGAGGTTTGATGATATGGTTCACCGGCCTGAGCGGTTCGGGCAAGAGCACCATCGCCATTGCCTTGGAGCGTGAGTTGCACCGGCGGGGCATCCTCTGCCGCATCTTGGACGGAGACAACATCCGGAGCGGCATCAACAACAACTTGGGCTTCACGGAGGAAGACCGTGTGGAGAATATCCGCCGCATCGC
>DXCV01000014.1 GCA_019115825.1 Candidatus Bacteroides pullicola | reverse complement strand
ATTTGATTCCAATCGGTCCAGCCAGGGCAGGGATACGGGTGTCGTTTTCATCAGCTCCACTTCCCGCCGTGCGCTTTCAAACTCGAAAGGTGCCGACAATTTCCGCACGGAGTCCACCTTGTTCCACATGGCTTTTTGGAACGACTCATCCTCCCGATGTTCTTTGCTGAACATTTGTGTGAAGAAAATGGTCTCTTGTGCATTGTATGCCAGTATCTGTCGTTTTTGTTCGCGGGTATAGTCCACGAAGCGGTTCTCTTCCTGTTGTTCTGCTATGTCGCTTTTCACGTTCCACAAGGGGAACAGCCGGCCATTGCCGCTCACTTTGATGTGCTGGCCGGGTGCTACCCACACGTTCAACCAAGTGTTGGGAAACCCTTCTCCTGCCACCATCAGGCTGAGGGGTTGCAGCGTTGACAGGGTGTCGCGTAGTTCAAACCGTCCCCCGATGATGGTGTCGCGGGCGGTCTCTTTCAACAAGTTTCCGTTCTGTGTGTAGAGGCTGACGATGGCACTGTCCGGCACTTCCGTCACGGTGCCTGTCATCAGATATTCGTTGTCGGCCACTTGCGGTGCGCAGGCGGTTGCCAATGTGGCCAGGCAGAGGCTTCCTAAAATAAGTCTTTTCATATGCTTATGTTTGGGGGTGTTGGATATTGTCTGACTTGTCTGCAAACGGCAGTGTGTCGCCCATGCGGAACACGCTCGACTCGAACGTTGCCACCAGCTTGCCGTCCTGGTTGGTGATGTCTATCTGGTAGCAGCCCGTGGTGCGGCCGATGTAGCGTTCGCGTGCTTCGGCAATGAGGGTATCCCCTGTGCCGCTGGCCCGCAGGAATGTGATGTTGGACGACAAGGAGAAGGCCAGCGTGCCGTGTGAGTTGGCTGCCGCCGCCAGGGTCAGGTCTGCCAACGTGAAAAGGGCACCGCCCTGCGTGCGCCCGCCGGCATTGAGGTGCTTGGGGGTGACGGTGAGGGATGCCTTGGCATAGCCCTCGCGTACCTCCAGCAGCTCGATGCCCGCGTTGGCGGCAAAGCGGTCGGCCTGGAAGAAGTCCTTTATTTGTTCAGTTTCCATTCCGTCTTCTCCTTTCCGTCTTTTATCTCGAAGCCAAGGGCGGTCAGTTCGTTGCGGATTTTGTCGCTCGTGGCCCAGTCCTTGTTGGCCTTTGCCTTGGCACGCTCTTCCAGCAGTATGTCCACCACGTGGCCGAAGGCTTCTTCGCGGTCGGCGTTGGAGGTGTTGTCTGCCCGCAAGCCCAGGATGTCGAAGGCAAAGAGGTGGAAGGTGTCGCGCAACTCCTGTAGGTCTTCGGCGGTGATGGTGTCATTGCCTGCGGCGATGTTGTTCACCATCTTGGCGGCGTCGAACAGGTGGGCGATGACGATGGGCGAGTTGAGGTCGTCGTCCATGGCCTCATAGCACCTGGCGGCCAGCGTGTGTACATCCACCGATGAGGCGGAAGCTGTCTTCAGGCTGTCTAGCTCGTGGATGGCATCCATCAGGCGGCTCAATCCTTTTTCGGCGGCCTGCAATGCCTCGTTGCTGAAGTCCACCGTGCTGCGGTAGTGCGCCTGGAGAATGAAGAAGCGGATGGTCATGGGCGTGTAGGCCTGCGTCAGCTTCTCGTGCTGCCCGGTGAAGAACTGCTCCAGGGTGATGAAGTTGCCCAATGACTTGCCCATTTTCTGTCCGTTGATGGTAATCATGTTGTTGTGCATCCAGTAGTGCACCATGTCATCGCCTTGGCTGGCCACGCTTTGGGCTATCTCGCATTCGTGGTGCGGGAAGACGAGGTCCATGCCGCCGCCGTGGATGTCGAAGTGCGCGCCCAAGTATTTGCGTCCCATGGCCGTGCACTCGCAGTGCCAGCCGGGGAAGCCATCGCTCCAAGGCGAGGGCCAGCGCATAATGTGCTCGGGTTGCGCCTTCTTCCAGAGGGCGAAGTCGGCGGGATTGTGCTTCTCTTCCTGGCCGTCCAACTCGCGGGTGGTGTTTAGCACGTCCTCCAGGTTGCGGCCGGACAGTTTGCCGTAGTGATGGTCCTTGTTATACTTCGCCACATCGAAGTAGACCGAGCCTTGGCTTTCGTAGGCATAGCCGTTGGCGAGGATTTCCTTCACCAGTTCGATTTGCTCGATGATGTGTCCGCTGGCCTGTGGCTCGATGCTGGGGGGCAGGACGTTCAGTGCGCGCATGGCGTCGTGGTAGCGGTTGGCGTAGTATTGGGCTACCTCCATCGGCTCCAGTTGTTCCAGGCGGGCCTTCTTGGCGATTTTGTCCTCGCCTTCGTCTGCGTCATGCTCCAGGTGGCCTACGTCGGTGATGTTGCGCACGTAGCGCACCTGGTAGCCCAGATGCTTCAGGTAGCGGAACAGCAGGTCGAAGGTGATGGCGGGACGGGCGTGTCCCAGGTGCGGGTCGCCATAGACGGTAGGTCCGCAGACATACATCCCCACATGGGGGGCGTGCAGCGGTTTGAATACTTCCTTCTGCCGGTGCAGGGTGTTGTAGATGGTCAGTTGATGTTCCATATAGCTTATAATACTTTGTTCTTTACAGTTGGTTAAAGAGTAGCGATGACTGCGAGGGGCAGGCCGGTCATGCCGGCAATGTCGGTATCGGTGTAGCCTTTGGCCTTCATGCGGCGGGCGATGTCTATCTTTTCTTGCTCAATGCCCTGTTGCAGTCCTTGCTCAATTCCCTGTTGCAGTCCTTGCTCGATGCCCTGTTGCAGTCCTTGCTCAATGCCTTGTTGCAGTCCTTGCTCGAATCCTTCTTTGATGCCTCTTTGGACGGCATAAAGCTCAGTGGCCAGGTTGTCGCGATACACCTTGGCACTTTTGTCGTAGACGAGGCGCTCTTCCTCGCTCAAGGAGGCAAGGCTCACAATCTCTTCCAGCTTTTGGAATACGGCATTGCGGGCTTTGAAAGGGAGTCGTTGCAGAGTATCCATATTCTTTAGTACATATATCCAGCGTTCGAAGTCGTTTTCACATTCGTCTTCTGTCTTGTCAAACATGGGTAGTTGCAGGAAGATAAAGCGCATCTTGTCCGAGAACAGTTCGTGCGTGTCGCGGTCCTCCAGACAAATGTCAGTGCGCAATTTGTGCTTGAGGTCTTCCAATTTGAAGTTGATGAAGAAGATGCCATACACGGCTTTGAGGTTGAATCGCCAGTTGAGACCCCGCTCTCCTTGCCGAGAGATGGCGCGTGCCATATAGTAGATGGATCGGTCGCGGAAGAAAGCTTGGTGCCGGTTCTGCATCTCTACGATAAACTGGTTGCCGTTCTCGTCCGTGCAGTAGATGTCGTAGATGCAGCTGCGGTCTACCACGTTTTCGCCCAGAATCTCTTTGTCCAGGAACTGGATGTCGTGGATGTGCCGCTCGCCTACGAGGAGGCTGTTGAGGAAATCTATCAGTAGATCCTTGTTGATTTCCTGTCCGAAGATGCGCTTGAAGCCCACGTCGGTGAAGGGATTGATGAACTTTACCATGCCTTGAAATAATTGTTACTTGCGGCAAAGATAGGGATTATTCGTGTATAATGATTGCTTCAACCTTGATTTTCTTTTATTTCCCCGTCAGCGTTATCTTTCTGCTTCGTATGCCTCCAACTGCTGTCGGCTCTTGCTGACGGTCACCAGATACACACCGCCGAAGATGAGCATGATGGCCAGTCCTTTGGTCAGGTTGAACGCATCCAGCCCCATGCAGATGCTGACGATGCAGGCCACCACGGGCTGCACGTAGTTGTACATGCCTGCCACGGTGGGGCGCAGGCTCTTCTGACCCACCACTACGAGCATATAGCACAGGAAAGTACCGCAGGCCACGACGTAGGCGATGCTGCCCATGTCCGGAAGCGTCAGGCCGCTCCAGTCGGTAGTCATCAGGTCGTTGTACGAGAAGGGGAGGGTGAAGATGAAGGCATAGGTGAACATCCACTTCATGAGGGTCACCAATGAATATTTCTGTACGAAGTTCTTGAACAGGACGATGTAGAGAGCATAGCTCAGTTGGGCGGTCAGCACCAGCAGGTCGCCCCATATCGGGTGGTCTCCGCTTGCGGTGGCCTGCCCCGTAGTGTTGCTACCCATGATGAGCAGCAGGGCACCGCCTGCACCCAGCGCAATGCCCAACACCTTCTTCCCCGTGATAGGTTCTTTCAGGAAGAAGGCCGCCAACACCATGGCCCACAACGGCATACTGGTCGTGATGATGCTGGCATCCGCCGGTGAGGTCAGTCCCACGCCGAAGATGAAACAGCCTTGATTGAACACAATGGCCAGCAGCGAGGCGGCCAGCAGTTTGGCCATATCTTTGTGGTGTACGTGTTCGGGTTTCTGGAAGAAAGAAATGAGCCAGAAGAGCACCATGGCTCCGAAGATGCGCAGGTCGGTCAGCACCAGCGGACTGATGATGCCGCCCGCCATGACTATCTTCGCCACGGGTGACATAAGTCCCCACATGGCGTTGGCGGCCAGCATCGAGCCATGTCCTTTCCAATTGAAGTTAGCCATCTTGCTTATTTGTTCAACGCCAGCATCTCTTCGATATACTCGCGTGTGTTGCTCAGCCGGGGAATCTTGTGCTGCCCGCCCAGTTTGCCTTTCTGTGCCAGCCAGTCATGGAAGAGTCCCTTGCGGGCCACGATGATTTCCAAGGGCTGCAAGGCCAGGTCGTTTTGGCGTTTGGCTTCATAATCGGAATTGATTTCCTTCAGCGTGTCGTCCAGGATACGGGCAAAGCGCGTCACGTCGCCCGGCATCTGGGCAAACTCTATCAGCCATTGGTGGCGGCACTTGGCGTTGGCGTCCATGAAGACCGGCGCGGCGGAGTATTCCAACACTTGTGCACCCGTCTCGGCACAAGCACGTGCCAGGCCCTTTTCGGCATTGTCCACGATAAGCTCTTCGCCAAAGGCATTGATGAAGTGTTTGGTGCGGCCGGTGATGACAAACTTGTAGGGGTGCTTGCTGGTGAACTTCACCGTGTCGCCAATCAGGTAACGCCACAAGCCCGCCGAGGTAGTGATGACCATGGCGTAGTTCTTGTTCAGTTCCACCTCTTCCAGGCAGACGGCGTGTGGGTTCTCCTGGCCTACTTCGTCCAGAGGAATGAACTCGTAGAAGACGCCGTAGTCAATCATCAGCAGCATCGACGGGTCGGCCGGGTCGTTCTGTGTGCCGAAGTAGCCTTCGGAGGCGTTGTACGTCTCCACATAGTGCATCTTCGGGCTGCGGATGAGTTGTTTGTACTGTTCGCGGTAGGGCGTGAAAGCCACTCCGCCGTGGAAGAACACTTCCAGGTTGGGCCAAACCTCTTCCAACGTCTGCTTGCCGGTTTTGTCCAGGATGTGTTTGATGAGCACCAGCATCCACGAGGGCACGCCGGACAGGTTGGTCACGTTCGCGCCGATGGTTTCCCTGGCGATGGCTTCCATCTTCGGCTCAAAGTCGCCCATCAGGGCTGTCTGTTTGCTCGGTACGCGGATATAGTTGACGATGGAGGGAATGTTCTCGATGAGGATGGCGGAGAGGTCGCCCACCAAGCTGTGGTTGGAGTTCAGGTTGGGGGCATGGCTGCCGCCCAATATCAGTCCTTTGCCGGAGAAGAAGCGGCTTTCCGGGTTCTGTCCCAAATAGATGGCCACGGCGTCCTGGCCACCCCGGTAGTGCGTGTCCTTCAGCGATTCACGGCTGACGGGGATGAACTTGCTCTTGTCGTTGGTGGTGCCCGATGACTTGGCGAACCACCGGATTTCCGACGGCCAAATCAAGTTCTGCTCTCCTTGGCGCAGGCGGGCCACGTAGGGCTTCACTTCTTCGTAGGTCTGTATGGGGAGCCGCCGGCGGAATTCGTTATACGTGTGCAAGTGGGCAAAGTCGTATTTCTTGCCCCACTCCGTGCCCGCTGCCAGGCGGAGGAGGCGTTGCAACACCTGTTCCTGCAATTGCCCGGAGCGGGAGGCATACTGTTCGATTTCCTTCAAACGTGGGGCAAAATAAGCCTTATTCAGTAATTTCGTGATGTTCATCGTTCTTTGTGAAATCTGTTTGGCGCCGCAAAAATAATCTTTATTCTTGGTATCTTTATCTTTTCCCACGCTTTTTTCTTACCTTTACCGCTGTTTAGAACATTATTATCAATTGTCAAGGGACTATGAGAATAGGCATACTTACCTCAGGGGGCGATTGCCCGGGCATCAATGCCACGATCCGTGGCGTGTGCAAGACCGCCATCAACCATTATGGCATGGAGGTGATAGGAATACACAGCGGTTTCCAAGGCCTGCTGACCAAGGATACGGAGGTTATCACCCGTGACTCGCTCTCGGGATTGCTCAACCAGGGCGGCACCATGCTGGGCACTTCGCGGGAGAATCCTTTCAAGAAGAACGGCGTGGTGTCCGGTGTCAACAAACCTCTTCTCATCGAACGCAACGTGAAGGAGCTGGGATTGGATTGCATCGTTTGCATCGGCGGAAGCGGCTCCACGCAGACGGCTGCCCGCCTTTCGGCCATGGGCCTGAACATCGTCTCCGTGCCCAAGACCATAGACAATGACATCTGGGGCACCGACTTCTCTTTCGGTTTCGATTCGGCGGTCAGCATCGCCACCGATGCCATCGACCGGCTGCACTGCACCGCCAGTGCCCACAAGCGCGTGATGGTCATCGAGGTGATGGGACACAAGGCGGGATGGATTGCCCTGTATGCCGGCATGGCGGGTGGGGGAGACGTCATACTCATCCCCGAAATGGCTTATAACATACACAGCATCGGCACCGCCATCCTCGACCGCCTGAAGCGTGGCAAGCCTTATTCCATCGTGGTGGTGGCTGAAGGCATCCCTACCGACGGGCGGAAGCGTGCAGGCGAGTACATCGCCCAGGAAGTGGAGTATGAAACCGGCATCGAGACCCGCGAAACCGTCCTTGGCTATATTCAGCGCGGAGGCTCGCCCACGCCGTTCGACCGCAACCTGGCCACACGAATGGGCGGACATGTCACGGAGCTGATAGCCAATGGGCAGTTCGGGCGAATGGTTGTCTTGCGGGGCAACTACGTGACTTCCATCCCCTTGGCAGAGACAGCGGGAAAGATGAAGGTGGTGACGGAAGAACACGAGTTAGTCGTCCAAGGCCGTCGGATGGGGGTCTGCTTCGGCTGAGATGGTTTCGGATGCGTCGTTGGCCTCTTTGGCTTCGGCAATCCGTTGCCGGAAGTCTGCATCCCCTTTGATTTTGTTCAAGGCCATGCGGGCAGCATTCTGCTGCGACTCTTTCTTGGAGTAGCCTGTGCCCTTGCCGGCGGAGAGACCCTCTACTTTCACTTCGGTGTGAAACATCGGGCTGTGATCCTTGTCCTCCACCTGTTTGATGAGTTCAAACGATATGGCGAATTTGTACTTTTGGCTCCATTCGATGAGCTTCGACTTGAAGTTCACCTCCTTGCGCGACATCTTGTCCAGGTCAATGTATTCCTTCAGGATTTTCTTTTCGATGAATGTCTTGCAACGCTCATAGCCTTGGTCCATATAGATGGCTCCGATGAATGCTTCGAAAGCGTTGCCGTACATGTAGCTGTTGTGTGATGATGAGCGAACGGTGTACTTCACCAGCTTGTCCAGCCCTATCTCTACAGCTAATTTGTTCAGCGTCTCGCGCTGCACGATTTTGGCGCGCGTGTTGGTCAGGAAGCCTTCGCGCCGTCCTTGGAAATGTCGGTAGAGCACGTCGGCCACCACGGCGTCCAGTATGGCGTCGCCCAGAAACTCCAGCCGTTCGTTGTTCAGCGGCCTGCCGGCTTCTGAGCGGATGAGGACCGACTTGTGCAGCACGGCCTCTTTGTAGTAGCGGATGTTGCGGGGAAAGAACCCCAGGATGCGGTAAAAACAAAAATAAGACTCTCTGTCCTTGTTGAACAGGAGTCTTATTTTGTCTATTTGATTGCGTAACACGACCTTACTCAGCGTATTTCTTGAAGATGACACACGCATTGTGGCCTCCGAAACCGAAGGTGTTGGACAATGCGGCGTTTACTTCGCGCTCCTGGGCCTTGTTGAACGTAAAGTTCAAGTTGTAGTCAATCTCGGCGTCGTTGTCGCCCTCTTCGTGGTTGATGGTGGGGGGCACGATGCCGTTCTTGATGGCCAGGATGCTGGCAATGGCTTCCACGGCACCTGCTGCACCCAGCAAGTGTCCCGTCATGGACTTCGTGGAGCTGATGTTCAGTTTATACGCATGCTCGCCGAACACTTCCTTGATGGCTTTTGCCTCGGAGATGTCGCCCACGGGGGTAGACGTGCCGTGCACGTTGATGTAGTCGATATCTTCAGGAGCCATTTCGGCATCTTCCAGTGCATTCTGCATCACCAGTTTGGCGCCCAAGCCGTCGGGGTGGGAAGCCGTCAGGTGATAAGCGTCGGCCGACATGCCCACGCCGGCTACCTCGGCATAAATCTTGGCGCCGCGTGCCTTGGCATGCTCCAATTCTTCCAGGATGATGCAACCGCCGCCTTCGCCCATGATGAAGCCGTCGCGGCTGGCGCTGAACGGGCGGGATGCTGTCTCCGGAGAGTCATTGCGCGTGGACAGGGCGTGCATGGCGTTGAAACCACCCACACCGCAGGCGGCGATGGCTGCCTCGGAACCACCGGTGACGATGGCGTTGGCCTTGCCCAGGCGGATGAGGTTGAAAGCGTCCGCAATAGCGTTGGTCGAAGTGGCGCAAGCCGAGCAAGTCGCATAGTTGGGACCATGGAATCCGTACAGGATGGAAATCTGGCCTGCGGCGATGTCCGATATCATCTTGGGGATGAAGAACGGATTGAAGCGCGGGCCTTTTTCCTTGCCCGTCAGCGCATAGTTGCCGGCTTCCTCTTCGAAGGTACGGATGCCACCGATGCCGGCGCCGAAGATGACGCCGATTCGGTTCAAATCTTCTTTCTCTACGTCAAGACCGGAATCGCCCACAGCTTGTTTGGCCACCGCAACGGCGTACTGCGTGTACAGGTCCATCTTGCGGGCTTCCTTGCGGTCGATGTATTGGGATGCGTCGAAGTTCTTCACCTCGCACGCAAACTGAGTCTTGAAAAGGGAAGCATCGAAATGAGTAATAGGTCCTGCCCCGCTAACCCCGTTGACCAGGTTCTCCCAAAATTCGGAGACCGTGTTGCCAATGGGGGTAACGGCACCAAGACCTGTTACCACGACTCTTTTTAATTCCATGTGATAAACGGATGGATGGGATTATTTAGAGTGCTCTTCGATGTAGTTGATGGCGTCACCAACCGTAGCAATCTTTTCAGCCTGGTCGTCGGGGATGGAAATGCCGAATTCCTTCTCGAATTCCATGATCAGTTCCACTGTGTCCAGAGAGTCTGCGCCCAGGTCGTTCGTGAAGCTTGCTTCGTTCTTTACTTCGGATTCTTCAACGCCCAGCTTATCGACGATAATAGCTTTCACTTTAGATGCAATTTCAGACATAACTTTAAGTTTTTAGTTAATAATCAGGTTTATTTCTTTATTTTTGCGCTGCAAAGGTGTGAATAATTCTTTGCCCGTGCAAATATTTCGGACAATAAGTGCTGATTTTTGCACATTTTTTATGGTTTTGTGCATAAATATCGTGTATTATGGGAAAAAACATCGCCATTTTGGCTTCGGGAAACGGAACGAATGCCGAAAACATTATCCGTTATTTCCGTGAGAAAGGTACTGCCCGTGTGGCATTAGTGTTGACCAACCGCCAGGCGGCCTACGTCTTGCAGCGCGCCCGCGACCTGGACGTGCCTGCCCTTTATTTTAATAAGGGGGAGTGGGCGGACGGGCGTCCCGTCTTGCAGGCGTTGCAGGCACACGGCGTCGACTTCGTGGTCTTGGCGGGCTTCCTGGCCCGCGTGCCGGATAATGTCCTCCACGCCTATCCCCAGCGCATGGTCAACATTCATCCCTCCCTCCTGCCCAAGTTCGGCGGCAAGGGGATGTATGGCGACCGCGTCCACCAGGCCGTCCTCGCTGCGGGCGAGGCGGAGAGCGGCATCACCATCCACTACACCAACGAGCAGTATGACGAAGGCGCCATCATCCGCCAGTACACCTGCCCCGTCCTGCCGGACGATACGCCGGACACCCTGGCCGCCCGCGTCCACACGCTGGAGTATGCCCACTATCCGGAGGTCATCGAGGCGCTGGTGCAGGCCTTGCCCTGACACGCTGTGGAAAAGTTCTGCAAAGGTGCGGGCAATGTGCCTCCAAAGCCTGGGCAAAGTGCCTTCTAATCCGTACCTCCTCCCTGCCTGCTCTTTGTCTATCTTTATATAGATAGGGATTGGGTAGGGAGGAGGGACGGCTTTGGGGCGAGTTTGGGGTGAGTGTGCGGATGTGCGTTTTGAGCAGCTTGCACACGTGGAATCTATGATTTATCTTTGTGGCAGTTTACAGATACCGTATGAAACACCTTGTCTTCCTTAGTTTCCCCTTGCTTGTCCTGCTCGGCTTCTGCGCCTGCGGACAGGGTTCCTATCCGTCCGTCCTGTTGCGGGCCGATTCTTTGGCTTCCGTTGCTCCGGACAGTGCCCGGGTGTTGCTGGCCCGCTGGGCGGAC
This sequence comes from Candidatus Bacteroides pullicola, assembly GCA_019115825.1. GTDB lineage: Bacteria > Bacteroidota > Bacteroidia > Bacteroidales > Bacteroidaceae > Bacteroides > Bacteroides pullicola. The sequence continues at coordinate 2,146 of DXCV01000014.1, read as the reverse complement.
AGTGCAGGCCATGCGCCGGAGCGTGTGCGGATGTATCATGCTTTGCTCACCGTCAAGGCGGCGGACAAGGCGTATGTGCGCCATACGTCGGACTCCCTTATAAAAGAGGTGTTGGTTTATTATGAAAGCGGCGGAGATGAAACTCTGCTGCCCGAAGCCTATTACTATGCCGGGCGGGTGTACCGCGACCTGGGGGACGCGCCGCAGGCGCTGGATTACTTCGAGCGGGCGGCGGATGCCTTGCCTACGCAAGGACAGGAAGTCCTGGCGGGCAAGATTTGCAGCCAGACGGGGACGCTGTTTCTCTACCAACGGATGTATGAGGAAGCACTGGAGATGTACCGCCTGGCGTATGCGTATGATGTGAAGGCGGGGGATGTGCGGGGGCAAGTCTTTGCTTTGCGAGATATAACCAATGCGTATCAAGGGCTCGAAAAGATGGATAGTGCGTTGGTTTATATTCAAAAAGCCTATGATCTTGCTTCAGCAGGCGGAAAGACAGAACTGGTTAGCTTGGTTCAAGGGCAACGGCTTAGCCTATATTTGCAATTGCAAGAATATGATTCGGCAAAGATTTGTTTGCGGGAGGCGTTAAAGCATATGCATCCGGCTAGTCGAAACGGGCTGTATGTTATGGCTTCTCAGTTGTATAACTATACGGGTCGTTTGGATTCTGCAGTTTACTACTGGAATTTGCTGGCTGATAGCGGTACTATTTATGCCAAGGATATGGCGCATTTTGCTTTGGCGCAGGTGGCCATGCGTAGGAAGGACACCGACAAGGCTTTGGAGCATTTTGTGCAATCCATGGCGTGTCAGGATTCCATCCGTCGTTTGACAAATACGGAAACGCTTCGCCAAATGCACTCCTTATATAATTATAAGTTGCGGGAAAAGGAAAATCAGGAGTTGAAGGCGGAAAAGCAGCAACAGCAATTGCTTTTTTATGGTGCTTTGGGGGGATGTGCCCTGCTCTTGTCGGTGGCCTTTGCCTATATACAATATGTACGGCGAAAACGCACGGAGTTGCAACGACACTTGGAGTATGCCAACCGGGTGAAGGAAGAGGCAGACCAACAGAGCGGGCAAGCCATTCGAGATAAAGAACAAAGAATAGCAGCCTTGGAACTGCAATTGCGCGAATCAGATGCCGTCCACAGGGAGCAGTTGCAGCGGCAGAAGGAAATGATGGAGTGGGAGAACCGTCAGGCGCAGGCGGCATTGGAGAAGAAGCGACTGGTGGAAGCTGCCATGGAGGATACGGATATCCGGAAGGAATTGGAGGTGCGTCTCTCTACAAGCCATATTGGAAACAAAATGTTGAAGGGAAAAGATTGGCTGCGCATAGAGAATGAAATAGAGGTCTTATCTCCGGGGTTTAAAGAGAAGATACAAGCCCTTTATCCTCATTTCAGTGAGTTTGAATACCATCTTTGCCTGCTGATTCGGTTGGGGATGCGTCCCGTGGGCATGGCCGAACTGACGGCGCACACCAAGGAAAGCATCACTTCAGCCCGTCGGCGGATGTATGAAAAGGTTTTTCGGAAGAAAGGGACGCCAAGCGGTTGGGATGAAATTGTACTTTCGTTATAGGATTGATAATTAGTGATTTGGTGCAGATTTGTACACGTCTCTGCACAATCCATGCACATTCTTTTGCACATTTCCTTGCAGATGCACACTCTCTTGCACATTTCCTTGCAGATGCACACTCTCTTGCACACTGATTTTTATGGCATAAAAGCGAGGTGTCGCTAATTTTGCAGCAACGAAAAACAAAATGATAGACTTATGAAAATGAAAATTTTGCTTTGCTGTTTTGGTATGTTATGGTGTGCTTTGGGGATTCTTAGAGCAGAGGAGGAGCCGGTTATTTTGTTTGTGGACAAAGCAGCGCAAGCGAGACAAGATAAACGTTCCCTTCAAGTCGTACCGACTGCCTCTCGCGATGGACGTACCATATATATACGTACAGATTGGTCGTGCGACCGCCTGTATGTAGAGTTGGAAGATGCCGATGGCATAAGGGTGTTTGCCGGGATGCCGGATAGTTTGGGAGATACGGAGTATTCCTTGGAGATTCCGGGAAACGGCGCGGGTACATATACCCTGTGGGTACTGGTGGACGAGACGATGTATGTCGGGG
>DXCV01000013.1 GCA_019115825.1 Candidatus Bacteroides pullicola | reverse complement strand
GTGTTGATGAAGACGGGCTTGCGGCGTAGCGAGCGGAAGAACGCCTCGTCCGCCAGGTGGAATGTCCGGTGCCCGCCCTCGCGGCTGAGAGGGACGTGGAAACTGATGAAGTCGGATTCTTCGGCCAGGTGGCGCAACGGATGGAAGCGTCCCGGTCCCTCCTGTTCCTCGCGGGGCGGGTCGTTCAGCAGGACTTTCATCCCCAGGTCGCCGGCCACTTCGGCCACCAGGCTGCCCACATGGCCCACGCCCACGATGCCCATCGTCTGGCCTGCCAGGGACTTGTCGCGCTTCATCTGCAACAGCAGCAGGACGGAGTGCAGGTATTGGGCCACGGAGGGGGCGTTGCATCCCGGCGCATTGGCCCATTGGATGCCTGCCTCGCGGCAGTATTCGGTGTCGATATGGTCGAAGCCGATGGTGGCGGTGGCGATGAAGCGCACGCGGCTACCCTCCAGCAGGGCGCGGTTGCAGTGCGTGCGGGTGCGGATGACCAAGGCATCGGCATCCTTTACAAGTTCCGGCGTGAATGCGTTGCCGGGTGCATAGACCACTTCGTCGGCGATGTGCTCGATGGCTTCGTGGATGAAGGGGATTTTGTTGTCTACAATGACTCTCATACAGTTAATGTGCTTCTTTAAAAACAGCCCCAATGGCTTTCGGGGGTGCAAAGATACGTTTTCTTGGGCGGAATGCCTTCAGATATTTACTTTTTTGTGGCTTTTGCGTGTTCCCTTATTCTCAAAAAGGCAAATCGTAATTGGAAATATCTTCTTTCATTGAAAGTTTCCCTTTCTCATTCAAAAGAGCAATGTCTTTAATCTTCTTGCGAAAAAGAGTAAAGTTTGATATTTGTTCGATCTCCTTCTTGCGGTTTTGGCTAAGGATGAGATATTCTTCTTCTTTGTCAATTCCCAAGAAACGTCTGTCCAATAAGTTGGCTGCAATGCCTGTGGTGCTGCTTCCGGTAAAAGGGTCAAGAATCCACGCACCGCTGTGGGTTGATGCCAAAACAATGCGAGACAACACGGACAATGGCTTCTGTGTGGGATGTTTGCCGCACGATTTCTCCCATCGGGCAATGGCAGGCAGTTGCCAAACATCCGTCATCTGTTTGTCTTCATTGATTTGCTTCATCACCTCATAATTATAATAATGAGGTACTTTAGGCGATTTCCGCGCCCAAATGATGAACTCCGTGGAATAAGTGAAATAACGGCAGGAGATGTTGGGCGGCGGATTGGTCTTTGCCCACGTAATGACATTCAGTATCTTGAAACCCAATTCTGTCAATATATTGGCAATGGAAAAAATATTGTGATAGGTTCCGCTAACCCAGATCGTCCCATTATCTTTTAATTTCTCACGACATTCCTTTATCCACGCCCTGTTGAACGAATCCACGTATTCCCGCGTTCTGCCCTTATCCCATTCACCTTTATCCACGCACACAATTTTCCCGCTTTGCACACTTATCCCACCATTGCTCAGAAAATAAGGTGGGTCGGCAAATATCATATCGAACTTGAAACTGAATTGTTTCAGCAGTTCAATGCAGTCGCCGTGGAGAAGGGTGAAGGCGCGGTCGGAAGAACGGAAGAATGGGGTAATCATTTTTTCTCTTTTATAGGCGACAAGTCTATTTGAGGAATAATTGCAGTATTCGTGTAGTTCTTTTTATAATAGAACGCACGGCGACGAGCCATTATTGTTCCTCCTTTTCCATCGGGCGCGTGGGTTTTATCTTGATTATTTGCACCTTTAGTTTTAGGCTCAAGATAAACTCCCATACTGCAAGATAATTGATCCGCACGCCCTTCTATAATATATTTCTGAATATCTTCCCAATCTTTCTTGAAAATTCCGTTTTGAACATCAGTTGGATGATCTAAGAAATAATCTACAATTACGTAATCATTCTGATGAAGAGATACGCCATTCTTTTTGGCAAGATATACAACCCAAAATGTCAGATTTATCTTGTTCCTCAATTTAGCAGTTTCCCATGTCTCCTGAGAAACCTCCATATAATTTATCATTTGAATGGCCGTAGGCTCTTTGGCTTTGATTTCGCCATTCCGATTCTTTTGCAATGGAAGAATCTTTATCTCACATCCAATTTCTGGAATATCTGCTTCATCACGGTTATTATTTTGAATGCCTAACAGATTTTCAACAATAAGTCCAGATGCACCTTTTACCATTTTATCACGTTCAATGCCAAGTTCGTCTTTAATCTGACCTATTGTTTTTCCTTTAGAACTGCCTATTATATTGAATAATGGCATCATATACTCAATAACCTTACTGCTAATCATATTAAAATGTAAACAAAGTGGGTTCGTTTATCTCATAATTTCGAATAAGAAGCTCTGGCAACTTCCCTCTTTTGTCCGGGTTGGCATTGACCATTCGTGTAGCCATTACCCGTTGAATATTATAAGCATTATATATTTCATCAAAGAAATTATCATTTTCATCTTTGCCTTTTACATCTGAATTGCTCAGAATGAAATTTGCCTTATGGGCTGAAACTTGATGGCAAAAATCGCGTAATCTTATTTGTTCGCCGTCGTCAAATTCCTCTTTCGCATACGAGTTAAAGGAAGAAGTCTTGCTCAATGGCTTATATGGAGGATCGAAATAAAACAATGCATTGGATGTAGCATAAGCTATTGTTTTTGCAAAATCACCACACAATATTTCGACTTTCTGCAAAATCCGAGAATCGGCCAAGATGGTTTCTTCATCGCAGATTTTAGGGTTAGCATATCTCCCATGAGGAACATTGAATTTCCCTTTGGAGTTTACTCTATACAAGCCATTAAAACACGTTCTATTCAAGAAAATGAATAATGCGGCTGTTTCTATATCTGACAAAGAAAAAGAGTTATATATATCACGCCTATTCAGATAGTAGATTTTTCTATTATCTTCATTTAAAGGAATATATTCACTTTGAAAGCACTTCAATAGTTCAATAAGTTTACCGGGCTGTTCCTTAATAACCCGATATGTAGTTATCAGATGGGGATTTATATCATTGATTATAGCTGTCTTTATATTGGGAAATTGCTGTAATATCCAAAACAATACAGCTCCACCTCCCACAAAAGGTTCCACATAGACAATATCCTTCTTTTTTGAAAGATCAGATGGTAAGGCACGCTTGATGTCTTCCAAAAGTTGCGTTTTCCCGCCTACCCACTTTACAAATGGTTTTGCAGATGTATATGTTTTGTTGTTCATCCTGATACAATGTTATTTGCAGCACAAAGTTATAAAAACTCTTTTTAATAATCATTCATTGAAAGAATTTTGTGCTGCAATTTTCCGTCCTCAGGCAGGGATACCTGCGCCCGTGTTTACCCGTACCTCCGTCCACGCTTACCTGTACCGCCGCCCGTGCTTACCCGTACCGCCGCCCGTGTGCCGCGATGTCTTTGCTTAGACGAATTGTTTAATTGTTGTTTATCAGTGGATTAGAAGATTTGTGCAGCTTCGGGCCAGGGGCCTGCAGGACTTGTTTTCAGAATCTGCCGAAAATATGTGTCCTGTTTTATTGATGTTTGCCCATATTTGCCTATATTTGTACTTCGGGATTTCAAAGGTATGGAAGTCCACCTGATTAAAAAGACTGATTTTTTGGAAATAACCCAGTTTTATGCCATGGAGAAAAACTTTTTCCGTCTATATTGCCTGATGCTGTGCGTGTGGCCGATGCTGGCCGGCGCGGCAGAAATAGATTCCTTGTTGAACCGCTTGGATGCCGTCATCAAGGAGCGTCCACATTATATAGAAGAGAAGAAGAACCGCTTGCTGGAACTGAAGCAGCGCCTCTATCCCGGCTTGCCTGCCGAGGAACGCTTCGAACAGTTGGGCCTGTTGTTCGAGGAATACCGCTCGTTCAATGCCGATTCGTCGCAGGCCATTGTGCGTGAACGCCTGCAACTGGCCCGCCGGCTGGGCAGTCCGGAACGCTTGGCCAACGCCCGCATGAACCTGGCCGAGGTGATGGGCATCGCCGGTATGTATAAGGAAGCGTTGGAGCGGATGGATTCTGTCTGCCTGGATTCGCTGGCGGGCTACCTGCGCCCGTATTATTTCCACAACCTGCGCACGTTTTATGGTTGGATGGCTGACTATGTGGTGGTGCCCGAGGAAGAGGCGCGCTACCACCGGCTGATGGACTGCTACACCGACTCGCTGCTGAAGTATCATCTGGCCACGGGCGACACCCTGTCCTACGTGCTGAACCGCTGCCAGCACTACAACCAGTCCGGTCGTTATGACGATGCCATCCGACTGATGGGGCGTCACCTCCACGCCGGCGATATCCATTACGAGGCCCTTGCCGCCTATACGCTGGCCGAGTCCTACCGTCATAAGGCCGACGCGGGGCAGGAGAAGAAATATCTGGCCATCTCCGCCATCGCCGATATGTCCACCCCCGTGCTGGAATATGCCTCCCTGCCCCGTCTGGCCGTCCTGCTCTTCTACGAGGGCGACGTGGAGCGTGCCTATACTTACCTGAAACTCTGCATGGAGGACGCCGTGGCCTGCAATGCCCGCCTGCGCATCCTCGAAATCCTGAAGATATTCCCCGTGGTGAACGATGTCTACCAACTGCAAATCAAGAAGCGGCAGCGGCAGATGGCGTGGGCTTTGGTGTCCATCAGCCTGTTGTCCGTCTTTCTGGTGGTGGCCGTGGTCTACGTGCGCCGTCAGATGAGGCGCGTGGTGCAGGCCCGCCGCGAGGTGGTGGAGGCCAATGCCCGGCTGAAGGAACTGAACGACGAGTTACACCGCTCCAACGCCAGCCTGAAGGAGGCCAACCGCAGCATCGCCGAGAACTCCTATCTGAAGGAGGAATACATCGGCCGCTACATGGACCAGTGTAGCACCTACATTGAGAAGCTGGACGCCTATCGCCGCCATCTGGGCAAGCTGGCCGCCGCGGGCAAAGTGCAGGAACTCTACAAAGACTTGAAATCGTCCAAGCAGGTGGAGCAGGAACTGAAAGAATTTTATGCCAACTTCGACGATACCTTCCTGCAACTGTTCCCCACCTTCGTGGAGGACTTCAACTCGCTGCTCCTGCCCGACGAGCGCATCACGCCCAAACCCGGCGAGCGCATGAACACCGAACTGCGCATCTTTGCCCTCATCCGCCTGGGCATCACGGACAGCGTGAAGATTGCCCAGTTCCTGCGCTACTCCGTCACCACCATCTACAATTACCGCACCCGCGTGCGCAACAAGGCCGCCGGTAACCGGGAGGAACTGGAGGGGCTTGTGGCCCGCATCGGACGCCTGAAGATGTAACCTGCACGTTTTCAGACGCTACTTTTTTGGCCATGCCGGCAAGGCGTATGTGTTTGGCAGCCAATTTCTTGATATAAATCAATTACTACTTTTTTGCTATCCGGGAGAGTCGCCCCTTGTTTTTTCTGATACTTTTGCATCGTGCTTCTTCACCCGGGAGAACGAGGCACGCCAAGTGTTTGTAGAATCATAAATTTTAATGTCATGCAAAACGACAAGAATCCATTCCGATTCCGGCTGTTCGCACTATTGGCCGGGATTCTGTGCGCGACGCAAGTCTTCGCGCAGCAAATCACAGTGCAAGGTATAGTAAAGGACGAAACCGGCGAGACCGTCATTGGCGCCAGCGTGGTGGAGAAAGGTACGACGAACGGTGTCATCACGGGCATTGACGGCGACTTCAGCCTGAAGGTCTCCCCGCAGGCCACGCTGGTCTTCTCTTACGTGGGCTACAAGACGCAGGAAGTGCCCGTGGACGGGCGCACCAGCCTGCAAGTGGTGCTGGCAGAAGATGCCGAGATGCTGGAAGAAGTGGTGGTCGTGGGTTACGGCACCATGAAGAAGAGCGACTTGACCGGTTCTGTCGCCTCGTTGGGCAACAAGGAACTGCGCAACACGCCCGTTTCCAACCTGGGGCAGGCCATTCAGGGCAAAATCTCCGGCGTGCAGGTGGTGGATGCCGGGCGTCCGGGCGATAACGTGTCCATCAAAATCCGTGGCTTGGGTTCCATCAACAACTGCGACCCGTTGGTGGTGATTGACGGCGTGCCCACAGACTTGGGCCTCGCTTCGCTGAACATGGCCGACGTGGACCGCCTGGACGTGCTGAAGGACGCCTCTGCCACGGCCATCTATGGTTCGCGCGGCGCCAACGGCGTGGTGATGATTACCACCAAGCGCGGTGCCGAGGGCAAGGGACGCCTTTCGGTATCGGCCAACTACTCTTTCCAGAACGCCACGAATGTGCCCGAGCTGCTCAACGCCGCCCAATATGCCGAACTGAGCAACGACATGATGACCAACAGCGGCCGCAACCCCAATCCCGAATGGGCCAATCCCTCCTCGCTGGGCGCAGGAACCGACTGGTTGGACCTGCTGCTCCAGACCGGACACATGCAGAACTACACCGTCAGCTATTCCGGCGGCAATGACAAGTCGCATTACTACGTCTCCGGCGGCTTCCTGGACCAGGAGGGCATCGTGAAGAGCGTGGGCTACCGGCGCTTCACCTTCCAGAGCAACAGCGACGCCCAAGTCCTGAAATGGCTGAAATTCTCGAACAACATCACCTTCAGCGCCGACGTAAAAGATGCCGGCACCTTCAGCATCGGCGATGCCCTGAAAGCCCTGCCCGTGCTCCCCGTGAAAAATGAAGACGGTTCGTGGGCAGGCCCGACGGGTAACTCCGAATGGTATGGCAGCACGCGCAACCCCATCGGACCCACCGAGGTGAACAGCAGCGAGACCAAGGGCTACAACTTCCTGGCCAACCTGACCGCCGAACTGACCTTCACCAAGTGGCTCAAGTTCAAGAGCACCTTCGGCTACGATGCCAAATTCTGGTTCATCGACAACTGGACGCCTGCCTATGACTGGGCGCCGACCCCCTCCGAGGAAAGCACGCGCTACAAGAGCGACAACAAATCCTTCACCTACCTGTGGGACAACTATTTCCTCTTCGACCATACTTTTGCCGATAAGCACCGCGTGGGGCTGATGGCCGGTATGTCCGCCCAGTGGAACGAGAACGATTACCTCAACGCGCAGAAGAACGTCTTCATGTTCGACAACGTACACGAAATGGACAACGGCGAGAAGATGTACGCCATTGGCGGCAACGAGACCGAGTGGTCCCTGCTGTCCTACATGGCCCGCCTGAACTATTCCTACGAGGACCGCTACCTACTGACCGCTACTGTGCGCCGCGACGGTTCCAGCCGCTTCGGCAAGAAGAACCGTTGGGGTACCTTCCCCTCCGTGTCGGCCGCCTGGCGCGTGTCCGAGGAGAAATGGTTCCCGCGCAACAAGTATGTGACCGACCTGAAACTGCGCGTGGGTTATGGCGTCACCGGCAGCCAGGCAGGCATCAGCAACTACGGCTACCTGGCCACCTACAACACCAGCATCTACCCCTTGGGCACGGCGGGCAACAATCAGACCGCCCTCGTTTCGCTGACCCTGGCCAATCCCTACCTGCATTGGGAGGAAGTGGCGCAGACCAACATCGGCTTTGATGCTTCGCTGTTCGACTCGCGCCTGATGGTCTCCTTCGATGCCTACATCAAGGAGACGCGCGACATGCTGGTGAAAGCCTCCATCCCCATCACTTCCGGATTTGAGGACACCAGCACGACCTACACCAACGCGGGCCGCGTCAGCAACAAGGGCGTGGAGATGAGCTTGCACTCCATCAACCTGAAGGGAGAACTGGGCTGGGAAACCACCGTCACCGCTACGTACAACAAGAATAAAATCAAGGACCTGAACAGCGACGTGCCGTACTATATCAACCAGATTAACAACTCCTACGTGACCATGCTGGACAAGGGTTATCCCATCAATGTGTTCTACGGCTACGTCACCGACGGCTTGTTCCAGAACCGGGACGAGGTCAATGCGCACGCCATACAACCCGGCGCCGAGCCCGGCGATATCCGCTTCAAGGACTTGAACAACGACGGCGTCATCAACGACGAGGACCGTACCGTCATCGGCAACCCCAATCCGTCGTGGATGTTCTCCATGAACAACAGCTTGACCTACAAAGGCTTTGAATTGTCCGTCTACTTGCAGGGCGTGGCAGGCAACAAAATCTACAACGCCAACAACATAGACATCACCGGCATGTCTGCTGCCTACAACCAGACTACCGACGTGCTGGACCGCTGGCGCGGCGAGGGCACCAGCAACTCCATGCCCCGTGCCGTCTATGGCGACCCTAACCAGAACACCCGCGTGTCCGACCGCTTTGTGGAAAACGGCTCCTACCTGCGCCTGAAGAACATCACCCTGTCCTACACCTTCCCCAAGCGGTGGTTGCAGAAGCTGATGATTGAGAATGCCCGCCTCTCCATCTCGTGCGAGAACGTAGCCACCATCACCGGCTATTCCGGCTTCGACCCCGAGGTGGACATCAACGGCATCGACCAGTCGCGTTATCCCATCTCGCGCACCTTCAACGTGGGACTGAACTTTAATTTCTAACCCCTTTATACCTGATTGATATGAACAAGATACAACACCTCATACTGGGACTGGCAGCCGTGCTGCTGGCCTCCTCGTGCAGCGACTTCCTGGAAAAGTCGCCTCTCAACACGGTAGACCCTGAAACCAACGTGACCGACGATGTGGCCATCGCCCTGACCACCGCCTGCTACCGCACGCTCCAGTCGTCCAACATGTACAACCAGCGCATTTGGACCCTGGACATCGTGGCGGGCAACAGTGAAGTGGGTGCCGGAGGCGGCACCGACGGGCTGGAGACCATCCAGGCTGCCGACTTCATCACGCAGAGCGACAATGCCATGGCCCTCTACATGTGGCGTTCGCCATGGGTGGGCATCGGCCAGTGCAACATCGTGCTCAACAGCCTGCCCGGCGCGGCCGACGTCAGCGAAGCCGTGCGGAATCGCTGTATGGGCGAGGCCTACTTCCTTCGTGCCCACTATTATTTCCTGTTGGCGCGCCTCTACGGCGGGGTGCCCCTGCGCCTGACGCCCTACAATCCGGGCGAATCTACGGCCATCGCCCGCAGCACGCTGGACGAGACTTACACGCAAATCCTGTCCGATTGCCAGCAGGCCATCGACCTCCTGCCCGGCAAGGCGGAATATGATTCGGAGAACGTGGGACGTGCCTGCCGCGAAGCCGCCCTCGCTATGATGGCCGAAATCAAGCTGACCCTGGCGCCCGGCGAGCCGTCCTATTACCAGGATGTGGCCGACTTGTGCGACGAAATCGCTTCGATGGGCTATGACCTGGCTTCCTGCAACTTTGCCGACAATTTCGACGCGACCATCAACAACGGTACAGAATCCCTCTTCGAGGTGCAATATTCCGGCAACACGGAATATGATTTCTGGGGCAACAACCCGCAATCGTCTTGGCTCTCCACCTTTATGGGACCCCGCAACTCCGACTTCGTGGCTGGCAGCTACGGCTGGAACCTGCCCACGCAGGAGTTCATGGACCAGTGGGAGGAAGGCGACCTGCGTAAGGACATGACCGTCTTCTACGAAGGCTGTCCTGACTTTGACGGGAAGGCCTACAAGGCTTCCTATTCCAACACGGGCTACAACGTCCGCAAGTTCCTCGTCACCAAGGCCGTGTCGCCCGAGTTCAACACCAGTCCCGCCAACTTCGTGGTCTACCGTTATGCCGATGTGCTCCTGATGAAGGCCGAAGCGCTGAACGAGATGGGGCAGACCTCCGCAGCCGCCGCTCCGCTGAACATCGTGCGCCGCCGTGCCGGGTTGCCCGACATCTCCGGCCTGTCGCAGGACCAGATGCGCGAAAAGATTATCCACGAACGGCGCATGGAACTGGCCTTCGAGGGACACCGTTGGTTTGACCTCATCCGCCTGGGCGGGGACGGGCAGTATGCCATCGACTTCCTCCGCTCCATCGGCAAGACCAACGTCACCCGCGACCGCCTGCTTTTCCCCATCCCGCAGACCGAGATGGATGCCAACCCGCTGATGACGCAAAATCCCGGTTATTAATCCCTTAAAAACACGATATCATTATGAGACAACATATTCTACATTACGCATGGTCGCTCCTCCTGGCCGCCACCACCCTGACGGCCTGTGTGGACGATGACTATATGGAGACCGATAAAGGTCACAACGAACTGGCCCTCTCCGCCAACAGCACGGAAATCGTGCTCGACGAACAACAACACGCCGGCACTGCCCTGGAACTCACCTGGACCACCGGCACCAATTATGGCACGGGCAACCGCATCGCTTATACCGTGGAACTGGCTCGGGCGGGCACGGATTTTGCCTCGCCATACGCCGTGGTGCAGGATGCCGTGCAGCAATATGTCTGGACGGCGACCGTGGAAGACCTGAACAACCTGCTGCGCGGCCACTTCGGAGCCACCGGCGGCGAGACCCTCTCGCTCGAGGCGCGTGTCACGGCTGCCGTGGCCGGACAGGAGCAGACGCAGGTGGCACAGACGGCTTTCAGCGTCACGGCCTACGAACCCCTCACCACGACCCTCTACCTCATCGGCGATGCCACGCCCGGCGGGTGGGACAACAACGCCGCCACCGAGATGACCCGCAAGGACAACGGCATCTTCACGTGGACGGGACAGTTGAATGTCGGTTCATTTAAGTTCATCCTGACGCCCGGCACCTTCTCGCCCTGCTACAACAACGCCAATGAAGACGGCACCTTGTATTACAGCGCGGACGGTACGCCGGACATCAATTTCACGGTGGACGAGGCCGGTTTCTATCAGGTGGATGTCAACCTCTTTACGGCTGTCCTGGGCCTGAAGCCGGTGGAAGGCAACCAACCGCCTTACGACCAGATTTACTTCATCGACGGCACGGCCGGCTACAGCTTCGCTCCGATGACCCGTGACGTCCTCGATCCCTTCCTCTTCCGTTACGGGCACGTGTTCACGACGGCGGGCGACTTCAAGTTTGCCACGGCCAATGGCAGTTGGGAGAACAACTACAAGGCCACGCAGCCCAATGCGCCCTATACCGACACGTCCGTCGAGTTTGTCAGCGGCTTCGACCCCGATAACAAGTGGATGCTCCAGGCATCGGAGGTGAACAAGGCGTATAAGATTTGCTTCGACATCCGTCCGGGCAAGGAGCGGATGCTGATGGGTGAGTTCACGCCTTACGGGATGATTTACCTCATCGGCGACGCCACCTCCGCCGGCTGGACGCTGGACAACGCCGTACCCATGACCGCCACGGACGACCCGTATGTCTTCACCTGGACGGGCAGCCTGAATGCGGGCGAGCTGAAGTTCACCTGCGACAAGCAGGCCGACTGGAACGGCGCTTGGTTCATGTCCGCCACCAACGGCGCGGCGCCCACGGGACAGACGGAGCAGATGCTCTTCCTCGACAAGAGCAGCGACGCCTGCAAGGCCCAGTATCTCGACGTGGCCGTCACGGGCATCGACAACAAGTGGAAATTGACGGAGGCTGGCACCTATACCATCACCCTCAATCAACTGGAAGAAACCGTTATTATTCAGAAACAATAAAACCTGACAATGAAGAAGAATATGCTATCCATACTTTGTTTGGCCGCCTGCCTTTGGGCCTGTGGCGGTGACAATGAACCCGCTGCACCCGGCGGAGGAAATAAACCCGGTGGAGGCGAATCCGGCGGTGTGACCGAGGTCGTCACCGTCACCTCCGACCTGACTGTTGATTTGCGTACCGACAAGGCCTGCTACAAGCCCGGTGAGACCGTCACCTTCACCGCAGAAGGCACGTTGCCCGTCGGGGCAAAGGTCCGCTATCGTCACGGTGTTGAGGTGGTGGACGAAGCCGATGCCGCCTCCTCTACCTGGACGTGGACGGCGCCCGCCGACGACTTCACCGGATATCTGGTGGATGCCTACCGCACCCGCGAGGACGGTACCGAAGTGGTGTTGGGCACCATCGCCGTGGATGTCTCCAGCGACTGGACCCGCTTCCCGCGCTATGGTTTCGTGGCCACGTTTGACGGCTCCAAGAACCAGCCGGGATTGATAGAAGAGGAGATGCAGTTCCTGAACCGCTGCCACATCAACGGCGTGCAGTTCCAGGACTGGCACAACAAGCACCATTGGCCCTTGGGCGGCACGCGCGACAATCCGGCTGAGAACTACCGGGACATCGCCAACCGCGAGGTGGTGGCCGAGGTCATTCGTCGCTACATCGACACGCAACATGCGCTGGGCATGAAGGCGATGTTCTACAACCTCTGCTTCGGTGCCTTGGACGATGCCGCCGAGGACGGGGTGAAGGATGAATGGTACATTTTCAAGGCACAAGGCCGGACGGACCGCGACCTGCACGATCTGCCCGACTCGTGGAAGAGCGACATCTACCTATTGGACCCCGCCAACACCGAGTGGCAAGCCTACATCGGCCAGCGTAACGATGACGTGTACGCCACGTTCGACTTCGACGGCTACCAGATAGACCAACTGGGCGACCGTGGCGACCGGTACGACTACAACAGCAACCGTGTGAACCTGCCGTTGGGTTATGCCTCCTTCATCCACGCCATGAAGGAGCGTCATCCCGACAAGCGTCTGGTGATGAACGCCGTCTCCGGTTATGGCGCGTCGCAGATAGCCGGGACGGGACAGATGGACTTCCTCTACAACGAAATGTGGGGCGGAGAAGACGGCTTCGACGACCTCCGCACTGCCGTCATGGCCAACGACCAGTACAGCAACCATACCCTGGGCACGGTCTTTGCCGCCTACATGAACTACAATGTGGCCGACAACAAAGGCACGTTCAACATGCCGGGCGTATTGCTGACGGATGCCGTGATGTTTGCCCTCGGCGCTTCGCACCTGGAGTTGGGCGACCACATGCTGTGCAAGGAATACTTCCCCAACGACAACCTCGCAATGGGTGATGACCTGCGTACCGCCATCGTGCGCTACTACGACTTCCTGACAGGCTACCAGAATCTGCTCCGCGGGGCCGATACCAGTGCCGAGACCGATGTGACCCTCACTGCCGCTTCGGACGGCGTGTCCATCAACGCCTGGCCACCCCGGCAAGGCAGCGTCACGACGTATGCCCGCCGGGTGGACGGCAAGACGGTCATCCATCTGCTCAACTTCCGTGATGCGGATCAACTGAGCTGGCGCGACGTGGATGGCACCATGCCTGAGCCTCGGCAGCTGAACCGGATCGCTCTCACCTTGGACTATCCGGGCAAGGTGAACAAGATTTGGGTGGCCACGCCCGACCGTCATGCCGGTGCACCCGAGGAACTGGCCTTCACCCAGGCAGACGGCAAGGTGACGTTCACTCTGCCTGCCCTGAAGTATTGGACAATGCTGGTGTTGGAATAAATTTCCCCGTCGAAAATTGTATCCAATAGGTCAAAGAACTATTTTTGCAAGGATTTACCTATAATATTAAACCTTTAGAAACAATGAAGAAAACTTTACTCACAGCAGCTTTGTTGCTGACCTCCCTTTGGGGAAGTGCCGAGGGAATCTCTTCCCCCTCCGGCACCGTGAATGTGAACTTTGAACTGGCCTCCGGCGGCGTGCCCACCTACACGGTGGACTACAAGGAGCGCCCCGTTATCAAGCCCAGCCGCCTGGGCCTGGAACTGAACGGAAAGCCCAATCTGATGGACGGCTTCGAGGTGGTGAAAACCTCCACGTCGTCCTTCGACGAGACCTGGCAGCCCGTCTGGGGCGAGGTGAAGGACATCCGTAACCACTATAACGAACTGCTGGTGGAGCTTCGCCAGCCCGAGACCGACCGCTACATGAACATCCGCTTCCGCGTCTACGACGACGGCATGGGCCTGCGCTACGAGTTCCCCCGGCAGAAGAACCTGGTGTACTTTGTCGTCAAGGAGGAACATACGCAGTTTGCCATGACGGGCAACCATACCGCCTGGTGGATTCCCGGAGACTACGACACGCAGGAATATGACTACACCGAGAGCCGCCTGACCGAAATCCGCGGCCTGATGGAAGGAGCCTATACGGGCAATATGTCCCAGACCGCCTTCTCGCCCACAGGCGTGCAGACCTCCCTACAACTGAAGACCGACGACGGCCTTTACATCAACCTGCACGAGGCCGCCCTGGTGGACTACTCGTGTATGCACCTCAACTTGGACGACAAGAACCTGGTGTTCGAGTCTTGGCTGACGCCCGACGCGCAGGGCAACAAGGGACACCTGCAGGCTCCTTGCCGCAGCCCCTGGCGCACGGTGATGGTGAGCGACGACGCCCGCGACATCCTGGCCTCCAAGCTCATCCTCAACCTCAACGAGCCTTGCAAGCTGGAAGACACCTCCTGGATCAAGCCGGTGAAGTACGTCGGCGTCTGGTGGGAGATGATTGCCGGCAACCGTCCCTGGGCCTACACGTGGGACCTGCCCTCGGTGAAGCTAGACGAGACGGACTACTCCAAGGTGAAGCCCAACGGCGTGCATCCCGCCAACACGGAGAACGTGAAGAAGTACATCGACTTCGCCGCCGCCCACGGTTTCGACCAGGTGCTGGTGGAAGGCTGGAACATCGGCTGGGAAGACTGGAGCGGCAACATGAAGGATTACGTCTTTGACTTTGTCACCCCTTATCCCGACTTCGACCTTCCGGGCTTGAACAAATACGCCCATGACAAGGGCGTCCGCCTGATGATGCACCACGAGACCTCCTCGTCCGTCCGTAACTACGAGCGTCACATGGATGCAGCCTACGAACTGATGGACAAGTATGGCTACAACGCCGTGAAGAGCGGCTATGTGGGCAACATCCTGCCCTATGGCGAGCACCACTACGGCCAGTGGATGGTGAACCACTACCTCTATGCCGTCAAGGAAGCCGCCAAGCACCACATCATGGTTAATGCCCACGAGGCAGTGCGCCCCACGGGCCTGTGCCGCACCTGGCCCAACCTCATCGGCAATGAGTCCGCCCGTGGTACGGAGTACGAGGCATTCGGTGGTAGCAAGCCTTCGCACACCACCGTCTTGCCTTTCACCCGCCTGCAAGGCGGCCCGATGGACTACACGCCGGGTATCTTCGTGATGGACTTGAACACATGGGCGCCCACCAACCACTCGCACGTCAACTCCACGCTGGCCCGCCAGCTCGCCCTGTACGTCACGATGTACAGCCCGCTGCAGATGGCCGCCGACCTGCCCGAGCACTACGAGCGTTACCTGGACGCCTTCCAGTTTATCAAGGACGTGGCTGTGGATTGGGACGACAGCCGCTACCTGGAAGCCGAGCCGGGGCAGTACATCACCGCCGCCCGCAAGGCCAAGGGCACGGGCAACTGGTTCGTCGGCTGCACCAGCGGTGAGAACGGCCACCAGTCCGTGCTGAAGCTGGACTTCCTCGACCCGGGCAAGACCTACGTCGCCACCGTCTATGCCGATGCCCCGGACGCCCACTACAAGGACAACCCTCAGGCCTACGTCATCCGCAAAGGCACCGTTACGGCCAAGACCGTCCTGAAGCTGAAAGCCGCCCCCGGTGGTGGCTATGCCATCTCAATCATAGAGGCGGCGGACAAGTCGGCCACGAAGGGATTGAAGAAACTGAAGCTGTAGTATGATAGAGATACTTGAGTAATATGAAGGAGGACGACCGGAAGGCCGCCCTCTTTTTTTTAGATTTCCTTGATGAACGCCCTGCGCCGTTTGTGCTGTTCTGTCTTGAAGTAGTCCCATTGGGCTTGCACCTTGCCGTTCAGTTCCAGTTCCACATTGCTTTCGGCGTACTCGAAACCCAGTTGCTGGTAGACGGGGATGAGGTCGGAGAAGAGCAGGGCGTTGACACCCTTGTTCTGGTATTCGGGCTTCACGGCCACCAGCATCAGGTCCAGGATGTGCGAGCGGCGCTTGAAGAACAGCGCCTTCAGCAGGTAGAACCAGCCAAAAGGCAACAGACGGCCGTGAGACTGCTGCAAGGCGCGTGCCAGGCTCGGCATGGAGATGCCCACGGCCACCAGTTGATCTTGTGCGTCAGTGATGAGCGTTAACATGCGCAGGTCCAGGATGGGGAGGTACATCTTGACGTAATGGTCAATCTGCCGTTGCGACAAGGCGGAATAGCCATAGAGCGGGGCGAAAGCCTCGTTGATGAGGCTGAAGATGGCCTGGCCGTAGTCGTGGGCTATCTTCTTGCTCGATGTGTATTTCTTGACCTTCAGGCCGTACTTGCGCTGCACCAGTTGGGAGATGCGCTGGTGCTTTTCCGGAATGGCGTCGGGGATGTAGATTTTGTATTCCACCCAGTCGGCGTCCTTTTGGAAGCCCAGGCGCTCCATGTGGGCGGGATAGTAGGGATAGTTGTAGATGGTGGCCATGGTGCCCAGCTGGTCGAAACCTTCTATCAGCATGCCTTCGGCATCCAGGTCGGTGAAGCCCAGGGGACCCTGGATGTGCGTCATGCCCCGTTCCTTGCCCCATTGTTCCACGGTGCGTATCAAGGCTTCGGACACCTCCGTGTCATCAATGAAGTCTATCCAGCCGAAGCGCACTTCCTTCTTCTGCCACGTATCATTGGCTTTGTGGTTGATGATGGCGGCCACGCGCCCCACGAGCTTGCCGTCCTTGTAGGCCAGGAAGTAGTCAGCCTCGCAGAACTCGAAGGCCGGGTTCTTCTGCCTGTTGAAGGTGTTCAGCATGTCGTCGTAGAGGTCGGGCACGGAGTAGGGGTTGTGCTTGTACAGTTCATAATTGAAGCGGATGAAGCGCTTCAGGTCCCGCTTGGTGGAAACTTTCTTGATTGTTACAGCCATAGTCCTTTTTCTGTCTATTCGCGTGCAAAGATAGCGTAATTCGTTAGTAATTGGAAGAAGAACGGCCGTTTTTTCGCCCTTTTGTCCCTTTTCAGCGATGTCCGGGCGATTTTGGGGGACGGAAGTTTCCGTTATTCACGGGGAATGTCTATTTTTGGCGGCTACTAATTAACTTTAATTGTATGATATGAGAAACAAGACTTTTCTGTGGTCCCTGCTGTTGGGACTGTTGTTTGTGACGTATGCTTGTTCGGACGATACGCCGGGCATGTCTGTGGATTTGCCGGAAGGCGAGGCCGTCTCGTTGGGGGCGGAGTTGGGCGCGGACGGGACGTTGTCCTTCCATGCCGAAGCGGACTGGACTTCAAGTATCAGTGCCGACTGGCTGGAGGTGGAACCCAGCAGTGGCGGGGCCGGTGACTATACCTTGAAGCTGAGTGTCGTCAAGCCTAATGATACGGGCGATGTCCGCACGGCTACTTTGTCGCTGATTTCCGAGGAGGATCCGCTGCGCATCACCGTCACGCAGGAGGAGTATATCCGCGTGTCAGATCCGGTTTTCCCGATAGGAGCCGCTGGAGGTGTGTTCGAACTCCATTTCTTTACTTCCTTAGAGCAGGAAGAGATTGGCGTGTTTACGTTGCAGAATTGTGATTGGATAACCTCTCCCCCCGAAACCCGTGCTGCCGGCGAGGTGCAGGAATGGGTGGTCTCGTTTTATGCCCACCCCAATGAAACGTACCGTTCGCGGACAACAACGATTTATTTTGGGAAAATTTCGGAGGGAAATCATAGTTTGACCACTGGAAACTTGTTGGCTACGGTGACCATCCAGCAGCAAGGCTTGCAGTCGGGGGGCAGTACGGATTTCTCCGAAGACGGCAAGGTCGTTGTCCTGCAGGAGCACACGAAAGGCAATGGTATTCCCCTGGTGATGATGGGCGATGGCTTTATCGACAAGGAAATAGAGAACGGCTACTATGAACAGGTGATGGACAAGGCCGTGGGCAATCTCTTCACGGAACACCCCATCAGCGAGATGCAGGACTACTTCGACATCTACTGTGTGAAGGTGGTATCGCCCAATGCTAACTTCGGCGTCGGCGAGAATAATTACGGCGAGACGGCTTTGGGCTGCTGGATGGTGACCGGCATAGATACCAGCGTGGGCGGCAATGATAAGACAATACAGGCATACGCCCAAAAGGTGGAAGGTATCAATCTGGACGACACGCAGGTGGTGGTCATCCTGAACTCCGACGCCCACAAGGGCACTAACTATAACTATTGGTACACTGACGGCACGCCCAGCAATTTCTCCATCGCCTACTTCCCCGTCATTGGCAACCTGGAGAGCGAAGACTTCCGCCGCGTGCTGGTGCATGAGACCGTGGGCCACGGCATCGGCAAACTGCACGACGAATATGCCTACGAGGAGAATCTCATAATGCCCGAAGACCAGATTGCACAGTTGCGCCAGCAGCAGGAGGACTTCGGCTGGTGGCTGAACGTGGACTTCACCGACGACCCGCAGGCCGTGTTGTGGAGTCCCTTCCTCTTCGACCCGCGCTATGCCGACCAGGGCCTGGGCATCTTCGAAGGAGCCTGCACGTATATGTCCGGCGCCTACCGCTCCACCGAGCAGAGCATGATGAACGGCAATATCCTGGGCTTCAATGCCCCGTCGCGCCGCGCCATCTACACCAACATCATTGAGCGTGGCGAAGGCCGCACACCCTCGCTGGAGGAATTCATCGACTTCGACCAGCAGACCTACGTGGCACCCACGCAGACCCGTGCCGCCGTGCCGAGCCGTCCGTTCGGCCGTCCGCAGGTGCGGCAGCTGGACCGTCCGCTCGACGAGTGAGCCGCGTGTGCGCTACCCTCTGATAACACAATCCCCCGTCCGCGATTCAGCATCGCGTGGCGGGGGATTCTTTTGAAAAAGAAGCAATAATCAGCGTTTTCCCGTATCGTTCTATTTCGTGCGTGTCACGGTGTGCAGCACCTTCCCGTGCTTGTCCAGCATGCGCAGCTCCAGCGACGAGGGGCTGGCGGAGAGGATGGAGAAGCCCGGCTCGGGGCTGCAGAACACGGTGCCCTCGATGGGCTGCACCTTGCGGCTGAGCGAGCCGGAGGAGTTGGTGATGTAGTCTATCGGGCTGCCCTGCACGCGGATGTGCTGGAAGTTGTGGATATGCCCGTTGATGTACATGTCCACGCGGTGGCGGCGCAGGATAGTGTCCACACGCTGCTGCAGGTTCAGGCGTTCGATGTCGTCCTTGGACGTTTCGGCGTAGATGGGGTGATGGCCCACCACGATGACCCAGTCTTCCTTGACGGCGGCCAGGGTGGCGTCCAGCCACTCCAGCTGGGTGTCGATGTCCTGCTGGCAGGCGTCGGGATACTTGTCATACTCCTCGCGGTACTTGTCGATGAGGGGCGTGGTGTCTATCCACACGATGCGCACCGTGGTGCCCTCTTCGCTGAACGAGCGGGTGTAGTAGCGCGCCGGCATCTCCCAGCGGCGGCTGATGCGGCTGTAGTCTATGACGGCCTGCGTGTTGCCGCGATACTCGTGGTTGCCGCAGATGGGGAACCAGTCTATCATCAGCTCGGGGTGGCTGTAGATCAGCTCGTAGTTGGTTATCCACAAGGGGTCCTGCACGGAGCGCACGCCCTCGAAGTGGTGGATGTCGCCGGCGGCAATGACGCATTCGGGACCTACCTCTTCGGCCATCACACCCATCAGTTCGGCGATGGGCTTCTGGTCGTAGTAGCCGTTGCGGCCCAGGTCGTTGGCGATGTAGAAGTTGCACTTGTCTTCGTACACGCTGTAGTCAATCTTGTCTTGTGCCACGGCCCACGTGCTTACCAGCGCGAGGACAACGAGCAGGAATGTCTTTTTCAGTTTCATTGCTTTGTTGCTTTAGTAGTTAATGTTTCCGTTATCGGGGCGCAAAGATAGGCCCCGATTTGGGAAACAATTGGGAAATGATAATTTAGAACGTCACCTTCACGCCGGCATTGAAGCGCACGCCGTAGTATTCGGCCTGCATGGAGCGGTCGGGCGTGCCCTGGTAGTAGCGCAGGGGCTGGTTCAGCAGGTTGGTCACGTCGGCATAGATGGTCGTCTTGAACTGCTTGCCGAAGGTGTAGCTGGCGTTGACGTCCATGTAGTTCACCTTGTCGTAGTAGCGGTCGTAGAAGCTGCTTTCGCCCACCTCGTCGATGAAGTCGGAAGCGAAGTTGTAGCTCCAGCGCAGGTTGAAGCCGGCCTTCTCGAAGTAGAGCGACAGGTTGGCCGTGTGCTCGGGCGAACCCGGCAGGCGCATGTCGTCGTTCTCGCGGCCCTCGAAGTTGAAGTGGTTCACCTTGCTGTACGTGTAAGTGTAGTTACCGTAGAGACCCACGCACTTCAGGGCGGGGTGGATGAAGCCGAAGTCGCGCTGGTAGGCCACCTCGACGCCGAACAGGTTGGCATCGCCGGCGTTGATGGGCGTGGACATTTCGTCATATACCGTGCCTTGGTATTCGTAGTTCTGCTGGCGGTAGTCCACGATGAAGTCGTTGATCTTTTTGTAGAACAGGCCTGCGCTCACCAGTCCGACGGACTTGAAGTAGTATTCGGCGCTGAGGTCTACGTTGTAGGACAACGTGGCTTTCAGGTCGGGATTACCGAAGGCGATGTCCTCCTTGTCGATGATGACGTTGGGCACCAGGTTGGCGTATTTGGGTCGGGCCAGGGTGTTGGTGAAGGAGGCGCGCAGCTTCAGGTCGTCGTTGACGTCCCACTTCAGCAGCAGGGCGGGCAGCACGTTGATGTAGCTCTTGCTCTGCTTGCCGGTGGGGGTGAGGCTCTCCTCGTCCGAACCGTCTTGGTCACCGTCGTTATAGACGAAGCCGCTGTAGCTGACGTGCGTATTCTCCAGGCGCAGACCGGCCATCAAGGCCCAGTGGCGTCCCAGCTGTTGGTCGAAGCGGATGTAACCGGAAGTCACTGTCTCGTGGGCGTCGAAGTTCTCGGCCTCTTCGTCCAGTTTCTCTTCCTGCTCATATTCGCTGGCGTTGGTCAGGTTCAATCCGCCGATGTATTCCTTGTCCACGAAGTTGCCCACGCGGTAGCGGTCGCCGGCCATGTAGCCGTCGCGGTCCTGGTTGTGGAGGTGTCCCAGTACATCGGTCAGGAAGGCGTCTTCGTCCAGCGGAGTATATTCGAAGAAGTCAATGTCCATGTGCTTGTCCTTGTCTACGACCTTGGCACCGAACTTCAGCTTGTTGTTGAAGGCACCCTGCTTCAGCGGCAGTTCGAAGTTGGCGCTGAACTTCATGTCCTTCTCCTGGATGTCCTCAAACTGTTCGGTCAGTTCGTCCAGCTCGAAACCGTAGGTGTTCGAGGCGTCGAGCACGGGGAAGCTGCCGCTCTTGGGGCTCATGTAGGGGCGGCGGATGTCGCTCCAGTCGGTGTCCATGGCCACGTCTTCCAGCTTGAGGGCCAGGTAGCGTTCGTTGGGACGGTATTCGCTGGCGTTGGCATACGATGCCTTCCAGTCGAACTTCAGGCGGCCGAAGAGGTGTTCACCGCCCAGGGTGAAGTCCATCGTGCGCTGGCGTTCCAGACGGGCGTTGCGCTGGTCCGGGCCGCCGGCCTTGCCTTCGTAAATCATTTCATAACGGTCGGTGGTTCCGCCCACGTCTTCGGGGTCCATGAACTTGTTGGTCAGGCGGTAGCGGGTTTCCCAGTCGTTGCGGTTGTTGAAGATGCCCTTGAAGTCCAGCTTGTGGTTCTCGTTGATAATCCAGTCGAGGGCCAGCGAGTAGCTCTGGCGTTCGCGGGTCACGTAGTATTGGCGGATTTCGTATTCATCCAGGTAGACGTTGCCGTCGTCATCCATCTCGTAGGCCATTTCCACGTCGTCGCTGCCGGCGGGGTTGTTCTGGTAGGAGACGGAAGCCATCAGGCCCAGCTTGTCGTTGAAGAAGCGGTCGCCGTAGGTGAAGCCCAGGTTGAGGTTCATCTTGTCGCTGACGGCGTTGTAGCCTGTTCCGGCGGTGGCGGTGATGAAGCGTTTGTAGGGGGAGTTCTTGGTGACGAGGTTGATGCTGCCGCCGATGGCGTCGGCATCCATGTCCGGAGTCACCACTTTGTTCACCTCGATGGTCTGAATCATGTCGGCGGGGATGAGGTCCAGCTGCACGTTACGCGTCTCGCCTTCGGCAGAGGGCACGCGGTTGCCGTTGATGGTGACGGAGCTCATGTCGGCGCTGGTGCCGCGCACCTGTCCGAAGCGGGCCTCGCCCTGGTCATACTGCACGTTGATGCCGCTGATGCGTTTCAGGGCGTCGCCGATGTTGGAGTCGGGGAACTTGCCCACCTGGTCGGCGGAAACGACGTTGGTGATGCCCAGCGCGTTCTTCTGCGAGGCGAGGGCGCGGCGTTGGCCTTGGAAAGTGCCGCCCACCACGACTTCCTGCAGCTCGATGCCTTCGTTCAGCGTGAAGTCGCGGACGATGGTGGTGCCTTCGGGCACGGTGATGGTGGCTTCGGCGGTGGAGTAACCCACGTAGTGCACGCTGACTTTATACGTGCCGGGGTTCAGGTTGGCAAAGGTGTAGAATCCGTTGATGTCGCTGATGACGCCTGTGTGGAGGGATTCGATGTAAATCGTGGCGCCTGGCAGGGTCTGTCCGGAATTGTCGACGATGCGGCCACGGATGGCGCTCTGCTTCGTCTCGTTCACATTCACATAGTCCTTGTTGTCCAGCTTTTCGTCGGCCAGAACAGGTAATCCGGCCATCAATAAGATGAGCATGGATAGGAGTGCTCGTTCGATTCGTTTCATACTTTTTAATTGTTGGTTGGAAATTTTTTGCAAAAGTACGGGGGCTGTGTTACAGGTTTTTGGCGAAAATTTTAAGGATGGGTGACAGATGGGTTACAATGTTGTTACACTCCCCGCGTTTCCTGATGATGGGTTGTGTGTAATGCACCAGCCTTCACTGCCGAGTGTAACGGTTTGGTTTCCAGTCCTTAGGCGGAGGCTCCTGCGCCCGTGCTTAGGCGTACCTCCGCCCGTGCTTGGGCGTACCTCTGTCCATGGGCGGCTATATCCCTGGACAAATGCTCCGCTATGGTCTGTATGGGCTGGCCTTTTATTCCTCAAAAATGTCCGATGCAGGACAGTGGCTTGGCGTGTGCGCAATCTTTCTCTATTTTTGCGCCTGCTATGCAGAATGTCTATATTAAAGAAGTAAAATCTGGGCGCGAAATGGATGATTTCGTGCGGTTGCCCCGTCGTTTGTATGCGGGCAATCCCTATTATGTGCCCGATTTGGAATCGGACATCCGGGAAACATTTGACCCGGCAAAGAACGCTGCACTGGAGTTTTCGGACATACAGGCGTTTATGGCCTACGACGAGACGGGCACGCCCGTGGGGCGCATCGCCGGCATCATCAACCACCGTGCCAACGAGAAGTGGCACACGCGTAACGTCCGTTTCGGCTTCATCGAGTTTGTGGACGATGAGGCCGTGTCCGCCGCTTTGCTGGATGCCGTGGCCCGCTGGGGCAAGGAACGCGGCATGGATACGGTGGTGGGGCCGATGGGCATCTTCGACTTCGACAAGGAAGGCATGCTGGTGGAAGACTTCGACCAGCTTGGCTCGTCCATCACTATCTACAATCCCCCGTACTATCCCCGCCACTTGGAGGCCCTGGGCTACGTGAAGGAGGTGGACTGGGTGCAGGCCCGCATCGAGGTGCCTGCCGAGATTCCCGCCCGCTATGCCCGCACCGCCGCCCTGGCTCAGGAAATGTATGGGCTGCATGTGCGTAAGCTGACGCTGAAGGAGATGCAAGAAGGCTACGGCCGCAAAGTGTTTCAACTGCTGAACCAGGCCTATTCCCCGCTGTATGGCTATACGGAGCTGATGGACCGCCAGATAGACGACTACGTGAAGCGTTACCTGCCCATCATCGACCTGCGCCTGGTGCCTGTGGTGGAGAATGCCGAGGGCGAACTGGTGGGTGCGGCGGTCACGATGTCCAGCCTGTCCCGTGCTTTGCAGCAGAGCGGCGGGCGGTTGTGGCCTTTCGGCTGGTTCTACCTGTTGCGTGCCCTCCGCTGGAAACGCTCAGACAAGGCCGACCTCTACCTCGTGGCCGTGCGGCCCGACTATCAGGGCCTGGGCGTCAACGCCTTGTTCTTCTCCGACCTGATACCGATATACAATGAACTTGGCATTCGCTACGCCGAGACCGGCCCCCAGCTGGAAGATAACGTGAAGGAACTGTCCCAATGGAAACCCCTGCATCCGACTCTCGGGAAGCGGAGACGATGTTATAAGAAGAAAATTTTGTGAATGAAGAATTAAGAATGAAGAATGCAGAATCCCGTGGAAACGGTATTCTGCCGGTCAATGCCCCTATTCTTCATCCTTGGTCCTTCTTGAGAAATAATAAATCCGAATGAAGAAGCGAAGTTCTTCCGTACGCGCGGAAAATTCTTCATTTTTCATTCTTAATTTTTCATTAAAGAAATGAGAAGAGTAGTAATCACCGGCATGGGCATCTGGTCCTGCCTGGGAACCACCTTGGACGAAGTGCGCCAGTCACTGTATGACGGCCGCAGCGGAGTCATTTTCAGCCAGGAGCGCAAGGACGCCGGCTTCCGTTCGGCCCTGTGCACGGCTGTCCCCCAACCCAATTTGAAACCCTACGTGTCGCGCAACCTGCGCCAGTTCATGCCCGAAGAGACCCAATACGCCTATATGGCCACCCGTGCCGCCTTGGAAGACGCGCATCTGGACCCCGATTACATCGCCGCCCATGAGGTAGGCATCATCTACGGCAACGACTCCGTGGCCGAGGCCACGATGGAGGCGCTGGACAAGTTCCGCGAGTTCCACGACACGGCAGCTTGCGGCAGTGGCAGCATCTTCCAGTCGATGAACTCCACGGTGACGATGAACCTGGCCTGCCTCTTCAAACTGCGCGGCATCAACCTGACCGCCTCGGCGGCTTGTGCCTCCGGCTCACAGTCCGTGGGTCTGGCCTACCTGCTGGTGCGCGACGGATTGCAAGACTGCGTGGTGTGCGGCGGTGCACAAGAGAACAATATGTATAGCGTGGCGGCTTTCGACGGCATCCAGTCGTTCTCCGTCCGCGAGGACGACCCCGCCAAGGCCAGCCGCCCCTTCGACCGCGACCGCGACGGCCTGGTGCCCGGTGGCGGTGCTGCCACACTGATTGTGGAGGACTATGACAGCGCCGTGCGTCGCGGGGCACCCATCCTGGCCGAAATCATCGGCTGGGGCTTCTCCGGCAATGGCGACCACATCTCCACGCCCAACGTGGAGGGTCCCGCCCGCTCGTTGGAGCTGTGCCTGCAACATGCCGGTGTCACTCCCGCCCAGATAGGCTACGTCAACGCCCACGCCACATCTACCCGCATCGGCGACGCCCGCGAGGCGCAGGCCATTGCCCGCTTCTTTGGGGATACGCAGGTGCCCGTCACCTCCACCAAGAGCCAGACGGGCCACGAAATGTGGATGGCCGGCGGCAGCGAGCTGATATACTCCATCCTGATGATGAAGAACGGCTTCATCGCGGGTAACATCAACTTCGAGAACCCCGACGACGACACCGCTTGTCTGAACATCCTGCCCGAGACGCGCGAGGCACATTTCGACCTGTTCCTCTCCAACTCCTTCGGCTTCGGCGGGACGAACTCGACGCTGATTGTGAAGGATGTGAAGTAAATAGGAATTTAACTTTTTAGACGCGGATTTAGCGGATTAAGCGGATTTTATTATTTCTTTTAAATACGGATGGCAAAATAGGGCGAAGCCCCATTAAAGAATCCGCAAAATCCGCAAAATCCGCGTCTAAAAAATACCCCGATAAATTATCATTTAACCCATAAGATTATGACACGTAACGAAATCGTAGAACAAGTGAACGGCCTCCTGGCCGATGAATTCGAAGTAGACGCCGCCCTCTTTACTCCCGAGGCCAACGTGCGCGAAACCCTCCAGCTGGACAGCCTGAGCCTGGTTGACCTGGTGGCCCTCATCCAGCAGACGTACAAGATTAAGATTCCCGTAACCGAGTTGCGCGGCATCCAGACCTTCACGGACTTGTACGACTACATCGAATCTCATCTGGCTGCCGGTGGAAACTAAAGACACGGACATCCGCGAGCTGATTCCGCAGCGCGACCCCATCTGCATGGTGGACCGCCTGCTCCGGGTCGAAGGAGATGTGGCCGAGACGTGCTTCACGGTGCGTGCGGACAACTTCTTCCTGGACGACGACGGCCTCTTGGCCGAGACGGGGGTGATGGAACACATCGCCCAGTCGGCCTCGGCCTATGCAGGCTGGCGTGCCCGGCAAAGAGGCGCGCAGACGGCACCTTTGGGCTTCATTGGCGAGGTCAAGAAGTACCGGTGTCACCGTCGTCCCGCCGTGGGCGAGGAATTGCAGACCACCATCACTCTGCTTACGGAGTTCGACGGCATCCTGGTCATCGGCGCGGAGACGCGGGTGGCCGATGATGTCGTGGCAGAGACGCAGATGAAAGTGGCTATGGAGGAATAAAACGAAACGACTATGGCAGTATCATCCTTAGCGAACAACTATTACCGCATCCTGGGCACGGCGATGCAGACGGACGGCAGTGCCGTGTTTCGCATCGCCCTGTTGCCGGACTGCGATGTCTACCGCGGTCACTTCCCCGGCCGCCCGGTGTGCCCGGGCGTCTGCCAGGTGGAGATGGCGCGGCAATGTGCCGGACGGTTGGCGGGACATCTGCTGCTGATCCGCCGGATTGTCTCGTGCCGTTTCCTGACCTTGGCCACGCCGGACGCCTGTCCCGAGTTGGACTTGGCTGTGACCCTGCAACCCGCCGGTGAGGGGACGTGGACGGTAATCGCCCGCCTCTATGACAGTGAACACACGTATATGGAACTGAAAGGAGAGATGGGCGTATGACCGCATTGTGCCTTCGCATTTACCGCTACTTCCATAACCATCGCGCCGTTTGCTGGGTGTCGATGCTGTTGCTCTTTGTCCTGCTGGGCGGTTTTGCCGCGCAGATTCATCTGGAGGAAGACATCAACAAGCTGATGCCGTCGTCGAAGAACGAGGACGGCAGTACCAAACTGGCTTTTGCCGACCTGCGCATCAAGGACAAGACCTTCTTGCTGTTCGAGGGCAGGGACGGTGCCACGCCTTCCCGGATTGCCGAGGCGTGCGATGCCTTCGTGGATTCACTCCTGGCCTGGGATACCGCCCGCGACTCTGTCTCGCGGGTCATCGGCGATGTGTTCTATCGCCTGCCGGACGAGCTGATGGCCGATGCCATCGACTACCTGACCGTACAGTTGCCCGCCTACATCGACACCTCAGCCTACGCCGCTTTCGATACCCTCCTGACGCGTGAGCATCTGGCCCGCCAGATGGAGGCCAATCGCGAGGACTTTGGCAAGCCCATGGGACAGGCTTTCCCTGAGCTGTTGCAAATGGATCCCTTGGGCCTGCGCAACGTCCTGGCCGACCAACTGAAGCCCTTGACACAAGGTGCGACGGGCGGCTACAAGACGCTCGAAGGACACTTCTTCGTGCCGGACTCCACCGTGTGCGTGGCCTTCATCACGCCGATGCATTCCGCTACCAATACCGGACAAGGCTCCGCCCTCTTCGAGCGGCTGAACGAGCAGATAGAACGCTTTGCCGCCTCCTATCCCGAGGTGCGCGTCAGCTACCACGGCACGCCCGCCAGCGGCTTCTATAACGCTTCGCGCATCAAGGGCGACCTGACGGGTACGGTCATCGTCTCCCTGTTGCTGGTGCTGGTGTTCATCTCGGTGTGCTTCCGCAACTGGGACACGGTGCCCCTGCTGGTGCTGCCCGTGGCGTTTGGCACGCTGTTCGGCTTGGCGGGGATGTACTTCATCAAGGGACAATTCTCGCTGCTGGCACTGGGCATCGGGTCGGTGGTGCTGGGCGTGGCGTTCAGCTACGTGCTGCACGTCATCACGCACTACAAATACCTCAGCGATCCGGAGCAAGTGTTGCGCGACGAGACGAAACCCGTCTGCCTGGGCTGCCTGACAACGGTTGGCTCCTTCCTGGGACTCATCTTCGTGCGGACGGAGCTGTTGCAGGACTTCGGTCTGTTTGCCACGTTGGCCATTGTGGGCACGACGGCGTTCAGCCTGGTCTACCTGCCCCAGATGCTCAATCCGTCGAGAAACAAGCTCAACCGCCGCGCCTTCGCCCTCATCGACCGGCTCAATGCCTTTCCTTTTGACCGGAAGCCGGCTCTGATTTATGCCCTGATTTCCTTGACGCTGATTTGCATCGGCTTCTACGTGGGACGGGGTACACAGTTCGACGCCGACATGCACAACCTGGGCTACAAGGCCGAACTGACCACCCACTCCGAGGAACTGCTCCGCAGCAAGACCCACACCGGCGACAAGCAGAAATACTTTGCCGCCTCGGGCCGCACGCCGGAGGAGGCGCTCGAACACTTTGCCGCCCTGTCCGTCCAGCTGGATTCACTCCAACAGGCCGGACTGGTGAAGGGCTACTCGCGCACCGACCTCCTGCTCATCCCCCAGCGGGTGCAACAACAGCGCATCGACGCTTGGCAAGCCTATTGGACGGACGAACGCCTCGCCCAAGTGCGCCGCCTCATTGCCGAGACGGCTCCCGCCGCCGGTCTCCGTCCCGAAGCCTTCGCCCCCTTCTTCGACCTGGCGCAGGCCGACTATGAGCCGGATGCCCTCTACGAGGCGGGACTGATTCCCCCGGGTTACCTCTCCACGCTGATGGAAGAGTCCTACGACGGCACGTGGCTCTGCTTCACGTCCGTGCGTTGTGCCAACGACACGGTGCGCAGTGCCACCAGTGACTACCACCGCATCTGCGACGCCGTGGCCACACGTCCGAACCAATTGGTACTGGACACCTATTATTATACCACCGACACGCTGAACCAGCTGAACGGCGACTTCAACATCCTGCAATGGGTGTCGATGCTGTTCGTCCTGCTGGTGCTGTTCTTCAGCTTCCGGGGCAATGTCCGCCACACGTTGCTGGGCTTCATGCCCATCTTGCTGAGCTGGCTCATCGTGCTGGGACTGATGGCGTTGTTCGACATGCACTTCAACCTGGTGAACATCATCATCTCTACCTTCATCTTCGGCATCGGTGTGGACTACAGCATCTTCGTGATGAGCGGCCTGGTGGACGGCAACAAACGTCCCGGCCTGCTGGAATACCATAAGACGGCCATCTTCTTCAGTGCTGTCATCCTGATCGTGACCGTAGGCTCAATGCTCTTTGCCGTGCATCCCGCCATCCGCTCCGTGGGCTTCTCCACGCTGACGGGTCTGGTGGCTGCCGTGGTGTTGTCCTACGTGATGCAGCCCGCCGTGTACCGGTGGCTGAAGAAACGCAAATTGCCCCAATAAAGCGGAACGGAAGCGATGAAATACGACGTGATAGTCATAGGAGCCGGATTGGGCGGACTGGAGTGCGCTTGCCTCCTGTCGCAGGCGGGACGCAGCGTGCTGGTGCTCGAACAGAAACACCAAGTGGGCGGCTGCCTGCAGAGCTACCGCCGTCGCGGACTGGACTATGACACCGGCTTCCACTACGTCGGCGGGCTGGGTGAGGGACAATCCCTGCACGAAGCCTTGGCCCGCCTGGGTCTGTTGGACCTGCCTTGGCATCGGCTGGACGAGGCTTACGACCGCATTACCCTTGGCGACCGCACCTTCTCCCTCGTGCAGGGTTTCGATGCCTTTGCTGAGACGTTGGCCGCGGAGTTCCCCGCCGAACGCGAGGCCCTGCATCGCTATGCCGCCTTGCTGGAAGAGGCTACCCATTCCTTGGCTATGAATCCGGCTGATGGAGATGCATGGCTGGAGACAGGGGCCTGGGACTATCTGGAAGCTACCTTCCGCGACCCGTTGCTGCGTCAGGTATTGAGCGGCAACGCCTTGCGGATGGAATTGCGCCGCGAATCCCTGCCGCTGTTCACCTTTGCCCATTGCAACGCGGGCTATGTGGAGAGCAGTTGGCGTCTGCGCGGTCCCGGTTCGCAGATCATCAACCGCCTGGCCGCACAAGTCCGTGCCCATGGCGGCGACATCCGTTGCCGGGCCGAAGTCTGTGAGTTGGTAGAGAAGGACGGCCGCCTGGTGGCCGCACGCTGCACTGACGGCGAGGTCTACGAGGCCGACACCTTCATCAGCGACCTGCATCCTGCCGTCACCTGTCGCCTGCTGCGCGAGAGCCGTGTGCTGCGCAAGTCCTACCGTCGTCGGATGGACACACAGCCCAACACCGTGGGGATGTTTACCGCGTCCTATCGCCTCCGCCCGCAGGCCCTGCGCTACTTCAACCACAACCACTACGTCTACGCGCAGCCGGACGTGTGGACCGCCTGCCGGGGCGAAGGTCCCGTGGAGGCTGTGATGGTCAGTTGCCGCGTGCCCGAAGACGGGACGGACTTCACCCGCCAGGTGGACCTGCTGACCCCCATGACGTGGAAACGCTGCCTGTCGTGGGCGGATACCACCGTGGGACACCGCGGAGAAGCCTATCTGGACATGAAACGCCAGGTGGCCGACGAATGTCTGGCCTTGGCCGAGCGGGTCATTCCCGGTTTGAGCGAGATGGTGGACGATGACTGCTACACCAGCACGCCCCTGACTTACCGGGAC
Organism: Candidatus Bacteroides pullicola; assembly: GCA_019115825.1. Lineage (GTDB taxonomy): Bacteria > Bacteroidota > Bacteroidia > Bacteroidales > Bacteroidaceae > Bacteroides > Bacteroides pullicola. The sequence continues at coordinate 2,667 of DXCV01000013.1, read as the reverse complement.
TATACGGGGACGCCCGACGGTTCGGCCTATGGCCTGCGCAAGGACCACCACGAGCCGCTGACTGTCCTGCTGTCGCCCCGCACACCCGTCCCTAACCTGTTGCTGACGGGTCAAAGCCTGATGCTGCATGGCCTGCAAGGCGTCACGATGACGGCGTTCCAAACGTGCGGGATAGTGACAGGGGGCAACCTTTAAATACTAGACATTGAACAATAAACTAACCATCAAGGATTATGCGAAAACTGATTGCACTGCTATTGATTTTGCTTCCCTGCCTGGCCTTGTCGGCTCAGGAGGCCGATATCCGCCGCCTGGCGGAGCACTATGCGGACGTGCAGACCCTGTCTGCCACGGTCACCCGCACCCGCCACAATGTTGTCCTGGCCCAGGACGAGGTGACTCACGGGCATTTCTACCTGAAGAAGCCCGGCAAGATGTGCCTCTCCTTCGACAACAACAAGGACATGTTGCTGATGGAAGCCGGCACCTTCACCCTCGTGGACAAAGGGCGCAAGAGTGTGGCCAAAGGCCGCAACGGCCAAGTGCTGGGAGCCTTAGGTGCCGTGTTGCGCGGACTCTTTGCCGACGGTGCCTATGTGCCCGACGAGGCCGCCACGGTGACCGTCGAACAGAGCGGCAACCGCTGCATCCTGACCGTCACTCCCTTGCTGAAGAATCCCAAGGAGAAGCGCCGCCTGATGTTCACCTCGTTTGTGCTGACCCTGGACAATGCCAGCGGCCGTCTGCTGAGCCTGCGCATGAACGAGCGTGGCGAGAACTATACGCAGTATGACCTGACCGGCCATCAGCCCGGAGTCCAGGTCGTGGATGCTGTCTTTACGCCCGTGGTGCCATGAGCAAGGAACTGACAGACATCTGCCGCGTCCGTGTGAAGTTCAGCGAGACGGACGCCATGCAGCGCGTGTGGCACGGGTCGTATGTCACCTACTTCGAGGACGGGCGCGAATCTTTCGGCCGGCATTATCCCGGCATCGGCTATGCCGACATCCAGCGTTCGGGCATCTACGCCCCGGTCTACGACCTGCATGTCCGCTACCTGGCACCGCTCGTGGTCAACGACGTGGCCGAGATTCACACCCGCTATGTCCATAAGCCCGGTGCACGCCTGGACTTTGAGTACGAAGTGTACCGCGAGGAAGGCCACGTGCTCTGTGCCACGGGCAGCACGACCCAACTCTTTATCGACCCCGCCGGGCAACTGTTGCTGGACTTGCCCGACTATTACGTCCGGTGGAAGGAACGGTTCGTTGGGGGCGATTGATAAAAACTTAAAGATTGTCTGATGTTGAAAGAAAGATTTGTATTATTTATCCTAAGCCTGTTGTCGGTTCTGACGGTTTCCGCGCAACGCTCCGTGCTGCGCGGCACGGTCACCGACTCCATCACCGGCGAAAGCCTGCCCTTTGCCTCACTGGTGTGGCAAGGGACGGCGGTCGGTGCTAAGACCGATATGGACGGTCACTACAGCCTGTCCTCGCCCGTCGTGCGCCGGGTGCTGGAAGTCTCTTATATGGGGTATGACACGAAGCGGGTGACTGTCCGGGCCGGCCAGGGCGGCACGCTCGACATCCGCCTGCGCCCCTCCACCATCGCCTTGGACGAGGTGGTTATCCGCCCGGGACGCGAACGCTACAAGCGGCGCGGCAATCCCGCCGTGGATTTCGTGAAGAAGGTTATTGCCCGTCGCGACGCCCACGACCCCCGCAGCCACGATTACTACAGCTACGACCGCTACCAGCGTATGGTCTTCGCTATGAACGAATATACGCCCAAACCCCGCAAGGAAGGGAAGAAGCCCGGCAAGTTCGACTTTGTGCGCGAGTTTGCCGACACCCTCGAGACGGGCACTACCATCCTGCCTGTCAGCGAGCGCGAGCGGCTGGAGCGCGTCTTCTACCGTCGCGACCCCAAGTCGGAGAAATCCCTGTTGATGGGCAGCAAGGCCGCCGGTGTGGACGAGGTGTTCTCGCGCGAAGGCATCCAGCAGTTCCTCAACGAGGCTTTCCGCGAGGTCGATATTTTCCAGAACAACATCCCGCTCTTTCTGCAACGTTTTGTCAGCCCGCTCTCCACGCTGGGCCCGGCATTCTATAAATACTACTTGCTGGACACGGTGCAGGTGGCCGGCCGCCCCTGCATGGACCTGGGCTTCGTGCCCTTCAACTCCGAGTCATTCGGCTTCACGGGCCATCTGTACGTCACGCTGGACTCCACCTATTTTGTCCGCCGCGCCGTGCTCAATGTGGCCAAGGACATCAACCTGAACTTCGTCTCGCACATGACCATTGAGCAGGAGTTCGAGCGCACGGTCGACAGCACCCGTCTCATCACCAAGGACGACATCCGCGTCAACTTCAAGCTGACGGAGAAGTCCAAGGGCATGTATGCCCAGCGGCTCAACGTCTACCGCGCCCATTCCTTCGACCCGCCTGCCGCCGAGCATGCCGCCCTCTTCGAGCAGCCCGCCCCCGTGGTGGAGCAAAAAGGCGCCTATCGTCGGCAAGACGACTTCTGGGTGGAGAACCGTCCCGAAGAAGCCCGCAAGAAGAATCCCAACGGCGTGGACAAGCTGATGCAGCGTCTGCGTTCTGTGCCCCTGTTCTATTTCACGGAGAAGGTGGTGACCACCCTCGTGTCCGGCTACAT
>DXCV01000088.1 GCA_019115825.1 Candidatus Bacteroides pullicola | reverse complement strand
CTGCAAGGCCATCGACCTCGTGGTCCGCGAAGGAAAGCCCGGTGAAGTCTACAACGTCGGCGGCCACAACGAGAAGACCAACCTCGAAATCGTCAAGCTGACCATCGCCACCATCCACCGCCTGATGGAGTCGCATCCCGAATACCGCCAGGTGCTGAAGAAGAAAGAGATTGGCCCCGACGGCGAGATAGACATCAGCTGGATAAACGACGACCTCATCACCTTCGTCAAGGATCGCCTGGGGCACGACCAGCGCTACGCCATCGACCCCACCAAGATCCGCGAGGAGCTGGGCTGGTATCCCGAGACCACGTTCGAGGTGGGCATCGTCCGCACCATCGAGTGGTACCTCAACCACCAGGATTGGGTGGAAGAAGTGACCAGCGGCGACTATCAGAAGTACTACGAACGGATGTACAAGGACAGATGAATCAGCAGAGCGCCACGCTCAGCATGATACCGATGAACAGCATATTGCGCGAAGTCTCGCCCAGTATGCTGTTCAGCTTTTCCCCGCTGCGGATGATGCACATGTGCCGCCACGTCAGGAGGTGCAGGTAGAGGTAGATGCACGGCGCCCAAATGAAGTCCAGCCACGTCAGCCGTCCGCTGAACACGAACCATGTGCAGAGCAGCACCGCCGCGATGCCAAGGGCCAGGTAGGCCTGCCGCCCGAAGCGTGCGCCGAGGTGTGCCACAAGGGTGCGCTTCCCGCTTATCTTGTCCTGCTCCACGTCGCGGTAATTGTTGACCATCAGCAGGGTGTCGATGACCAGCCCGGCTACCAGCGAGAGCACCAGTACGTCGGCGTTCAGCATCCCAGTCTGCACATAATACGTCCCCCCCACAGGCACGAAGCCGAAGAACACCAGCACCAGCACGTCGCCCCATCCCCGGTAGGACAAGTAAGTCGTATAGAGGAAGGCGAAGAGGATGCACGTCACGCCCACGGCAATCAGTTCCCAGCCTCCGTGTGGCAGTTTCCCCCAGGAAAGATATAGGAGTCCCACGCCGCACAGGCAGGCGACGAGCAGTGTCAGGCCAATGCCTATACGCATGGCACGGGGGGTAATCCAGCCCTCGGCACAGGCGCGCCGGGGACCCAGGCGGTCCTCGCGGTCTGTGCCTTTCTGGTAGTCATACAGGTCGTTGATGAAGTTGGCTGCTATCTGCATCGTGCAGGCAAAGAGCAGGCAGAGCACGGCCATCGGTGTCTGGAAAGCTCCGTCGGAGAAAGCCAGTCCACTGCCCATCAGGACGGGGACAAGGGCGGCGGTCAGTGTCTTGGGGCGTGCGGCCAGGAGCCAGGCGTACGCGGAGTTGGTTCGGATATCTTTCATGTCTAGTATGTTTGGGGTTTGTTAGGACAAAGATACGGTGTCTCTTCCATATTGCCAAAAAATTAGGGTAGCTTGTGCTTCCATATCTCCCATTTTTTCCCTACCTTTGCGGCCAAATCTACGAGTGTGATGAAAATCAAGGAAATCATTGATGCCCTTGAGCGTTTCGCGCCTCTGCCCTTGCAAGACGGCTTCGACAATGCGGGCTTGCAACTGGGACTGACAGAGACGGAAGCCACAGGGGCTTTGTTGTGTCTGGACGTTACCGAAGAAGTGCTGGACGAGGCAGAAGCCTTGGGGCTGAACTTGGTGGTGTCCCACCATCCGCTTATCTTCCACGGCCTGAAGTCCCTGACCGGGCGTACTCCCGTGGAGCGGTGTGTCATGAAGGCCATCTGCAACGGCATCACCATCTATGCCGCGCACACCAACCTGGACAATGCGCCCGGTGGCGTCAACTTCAAGATGGCGGAGAAGATAGGGCTGACGGATGTCTGCTTCCTGCAACCTTGCGGGGATGGGCGCCAGGGTGGTTCGGGCATCATCGGGCTGCTGGAAGAGCCGGAGACGGAAACCGGCTTCCTGCGTCGCGTCAAGAAAACCTTCGAAGCGGCCTGCGTGGAGCACACCCGCCTGTGTGGCCGCGAGATTCGGAAGGTCGCCTTGTGTGGAGGGGCAGGGGCGTTCCTGATTCCCCAGGCCGTAAGTGCAGGCGCCGATGTCTTCCTGACCGGCGAAATCAAGTACCACGAATTTCAAGGGCATGGTGAGGACATTCTCTTGGCAAGCCTCGGCCATTTCGAGAGCGAGCAATACACCGTGGAACTATTGGAGGAAATAATCAAGGGGGCGTGTCCCCAGTTACCCGTAAGGCAAACCCGGGTGAGCACGAACCCTATTAGGTATATGTAAAGATTAAAAGTTATGGCTACAACCAAAGATGTAAAGAAAAACTCACAGGACTTGACTGTAGAACAGAAACTGAAGGCGTTGTATCAGTTGCAGACGATGTTGTCCAAGATTGATGAAATCAAGACCTTGCGTGGCGAACTGCCTTTGGAGGTGCAAGACTTGGAAGATGAGATAGCCGGCCTGAGCACCCGTGTGGAGAGATTGAAATCCGAGATTGCGGAGCTAAAGACTTCCATCGCCGGGAAGAAGGTGGAAATCGAAACAGCCAAGGCTTCCGTGGCAAAGTACAAGGACCAGCAAGAGAATGTGCGCAACAACCGTGAGTATGACTTCCTGAGCAAGGAAATTGAATTCCAGACGCTGGAAATAGAACTGTGCGAGAAGCGCATCCGTGAATTCACCGACCAGCAGACCGAGAAGGAAAAGGAAGTGGAGAAGTGTACGGAAAAGATGGAGGAACGCAATAAGGACTTGGAAGCCAAGAAGAACGAACTGGACGAAATCGTGTCCGAGACCAAGCAGGAGGAAGAACGCCTGCGCGACAAGGCCAAAGACCTGGAGACCAAGATTGAACCCCGCCTGCTGCAATCCTTCAAGCGCATCCGCAAGAACTCGCGCAATGGCTTGGGCATTGTCTATGTGCAGCGTGATGCCTGTGGCGGTTGCTTCAACAAGATTCCGCCCCAGCGCCAGTTGGATATCCGTTCGCGCAAGAAAATCATCGTATGCGAATATTGTGGGCGCATTATGATTGACCCCGAATTGGCAGGTGTCACTACCACTGAAACCAAGGAGGTGGTCAAGGAGAAGCCGACACGCAGACGGAAAATCACCTCTGAGGCATAAACCTTGGAGAAAGCCGGCAAGCGGTTGAGATCCGTACGGGATTACAAGGCTTGATAAGCCGGAATATCGGGCAAGAACCTATAGGTGTTATGCTCATAATCCATCCGGCAGCAATAATGGCATAACCCGTTGCTGACCACCAGGTAATCGACATGTAGCACCAGGTTGTAGCGGCCTATTTGGTCAAAGACAGCCTGTGTGATTTTCACGTCAGGAGCCTTATATTCTATAATCATTTGCGCTGTGAGGTCGCGCTTGTAAAGCACGGTGTCACAGCGCTTTTTTGTACCATTCAGGCAGAGTTGCACTTCGTTGGCCATCAATGTGCGGGGAAATCCCTTGTAGGCTATTAGGTAGTGGACGAAATGTTGGCGCACCCATTCTTCGGGGGTCAGGGCGACGTAGCGCCGGCGGATGACATCGAGGATAAAATGTTTTCCTTCTTTTGTATCTATCCTTGCGTCAAATGGGGGTAGGTTCAATGCTTGCATGTCGTTTTCTATTTTATAGTGTCTGTTAAAGATTTGGCAGATTGGTTCTGCCGGCTCTGGACGGATGTCGAATCTGTCTGGTGCATGATAGTATCAGCCTGGGTGTGCCTATTCCTCAGACGCTTTAGTCTCCAGTTCTTCCAGAAAAGCAGATCTGTCCATTTGTCGAAATCTTTCTTGAATATGATGCCTATGCCTTGCGTGGTCAGGTTCGTCTTGGTATAATAGCGGTCGTTGGTTTCGTTATAGGCTTTCAGGCGGATGTTTCCGGAGCGGGTGACGAGCCACTCCGCTTCAAAGTCGCCGACAAAGTTTGTGTTGGCCATGGGATTCTCCCTATACCCGAAGTTGCCGTTGATGAGCAGGCGGTTGTTGAGCAGTTGCCCGGAAAGCATGCCTTCGAACTCCATGTCTGTCCATCCCTCGCCGGTACTGAAGTTGGTGCCGATATTCCAGTTATTGTTATTGATGATGTTTGATAGGGCATTGTTCAATTGTCCGGAAAGGGTGGATGACAAGACGCTCGACATCATATTCGAGTTTTGGGCCGTACCCGTATTTTCGGGGGCATAGAATTTTCCTATGCCTAACAGATAGAGTATCTGCATATTAATTTGTTCTTCGTCGGGGATGTAGTTGCGCACCAGGGCTTGCACTTCTTCGCGTTCGTTGGGCAAGTCCAAATCCAGTTTGATGTCCGGCGAGGTCAGCTGGCCGGAGATACCCATGATGCAGTTCACCTTCACATTCGTCTGGTTGACATATTCATTGGCATTGGGAATCAAGTCATTCAATGAAGCGGAATTGACTGTATAGCGGGCTTGGATGTCCAGATATGCGTTCAGGGGAGAACCGTTGAAGGAAATGGTGCTTCCTTCTTGTATGGTAAAGTCTTTTCGGATGATTTCCTGTAGGCTGAACTTGTAGACGCCTTGCTGGATGCGGTAGTTGCCAAACATCTTCACGTCCCCTTTATTGAAAAACTCGGTGCGTATGTTGCCCGAACCTTTCGCGCTGATGTAGTCTCCCGCCATGGGATCCATGATGATGCGCATGGAGGCATCCGGAGTGGCATCCACCTGCAGGTTCAGCCGGATGTCCGTGTCGCCCGTCTTCTCGCTTTCTTCTTCCAATTCCTTTTGGGCTATCTCATAGTCGGAGAGGGAAGCGTCATAGGTCTGTCTCTTAGGTGTTTTGTCCACGAAGTTGATGAACTGGTTGCTTACCGCCGAAGTTACGTTGTCTTTGATGTAGGTGAAGGTGGTATTCTTATTGGTGGTCATGGCCACATCGATGGTCACACCGTCGTTGGGATTGCCTGCTATCGTGGCGTTGCCTGTGCCATAAACGACCCCGTAGAAAGGAAAGTCGGCGGATTCCACTGTGTTCATCACCAGCATATTGTTGACATTGAAGCTGAAGTGGTACTTCAGGTTCTTGAAGTGCTGGTAGTGCAGGTATCCGTTCACTTTCCCTTCGTGCCCTTGTGTGTCAAAAATCCGGTTGTCGCGGAAAGTCAATCCGGTAGGCGCGATATATATGCTATCCTTTATGGTATAGGTCGTGTTGAGTACATCCACCTTGAGCGAAGCATCTCCCTTGACTTTTCCTTCCATGTTCAGCGCCTTGAACCGTCCATAGAAATGCACGTCTCCCCATACCCGTCCGTTGAAGTCGGAGGTTATGCTCCTCATATAATGATGTATGAACTTCAATTGCGTCCCTTCCGCATCTATCTGCAAATCCAGTGAGTTGGTTGGCTTTATGGGATAGATGAAGCCATAGACGTGTGTCTGGGCAATGTCTTTCTCCCGGATACGCGCATCGAGATAAATGCCTTTCACGTCGTGGTGCCATTCGCCATGTATTTGGGCATCACCCAGGAGGCCTTCGTTCAATCCTAAGTTGCGGATGAACAAGTCCGTACTCATCACGGGATTGGACAATACGCCACTGGCAAATGCCGGTCCTGTGGCTTCTCCTTGGAAGTTTACTCCCAAGTTGGCAATATCGAAGACGTAGCCGATGTTGATGTCGCGCAAGTCTATCCGTATCGTGTCTTCCGGCATTTTCGAGATAATGCCGTCTATGTGCAGATGCCGCTCTTTGTGGCTGAATCTGAAGTCATTGACAAAGATTTTTCCCGAATCTATGATAACCTCTGAGGGATGTATCTGCCAGAGGGTGTCGTTGAGTATGGCATCAGTCGGATGAATTTGGATGACGGTTTTCAATGGCGTTTTGGCAGGCGCATGGGCAAGGTGGCGCTTCAGGGAGTCGGGCACCTCTTCCCGGATAAGTCGGGTGAGGGTGGACAGACTTCCGCTGTACGTGGTGTTGCCATTGTTTCCCCAGTTCAAGACGGTCCTTATGCTGTCGTTTTGAGCCTGTGCTTCCAAGGCGATGTTCACAGCTCCTTTGGGCTTCCGGTTGGTGAGACGCAAGGAGGTTCGGATTTGCCGGTCAGGATTTTCGCATAAGAACATACCTGATTCAATGTAGTTGTCCTTATACCGCATTCTTGGAAAATATCCTTCCACCCTCAACCGCTGGGAGGCATCGCTGAAATATCCCTTAACGGTGGAGTGGGCATATATCTTCAGAGGCAAATTGAAGATGGCCGAAATCAGCTCCGTGTCATACAGATGCAGGTCGAAGTGGAAGTTGTTGTCCGTCCGGACAGGCTTTTTTTTCTTCCTCTTGTTGCCTTTGGGAGAATCCTTGTCAATCAGCGCCGGTATATATCCCTTCATGATGTTCAGGACGCTGGCGGGCAGGGTTTTGTAGGAATAATTGCCTGCTATGCTTCCGGTCATGAAGTTTGAATGTATGGCCAGGGATTTCTTTTTTCCGCTTTCGTTGATGGCCGATACTTTGAAATTACGCAGGAAGTAGGTCTTCTCCGGAAGGGTGTAACACAAACTGTCCAAGTTGATTTCACCGTTCATCTCGTCGATGGAGCCACCGGTGAAGTTCGCTTTCAGTCGGGCGGAAAATTCGGCATTTTCATAGCCGGACGTCAGGTGCAGTTCGTGCGGACGGAAATGGTTGATGGTGGCCAGGAAGTCGAACGTGGGAATCTTTTCGGCGGTATTGATGCTGCCGTTCAGTTTGATGGTGCCGTTGGCATCCTCCAAGGCCATTTTCCCGGTGAATCCTCCGTGTTTGTATTCCCCGTCGAGCGTGATATTCTGGTAAGCGTATTGGCTATAATCTATGGACGCCACCAATCCCTTCATGATGATGTGGGGATATTGCTGCTTCCTGTGGGTGCCGTCTACGTTCAGGTTCAGGGTGATTTTCCCCAATTTTGCATTGTTCAGCATGGTGCCCAAGTCAAAGTCTTGTGTCTCCACTTGCCCCGAATAGGCGAGGTATCCTTCTTCTTTGTTGGAAGAAATCTTTACGTCCGTATTGACCTCTCCCAAATCTGTCCGGATGCGTCCATAGGTAACGAGGTCAGTGAAATAGCCGGATAATTCGCCCCGAAAGGAGATATTTCCCAGGTTTTGCAAAGCAGGCAGCGTGGCGTTGCCAAAGTTCCGCAAAAGGAAGGTCACGCCTTCGCGGTCAGCTTGACACCGCGAAAGATTGGCAAAGACGTAGGCATTGTCCGGTTGGGAAAGGTCTTGTAAGGAAGCGTCGCCCTGCAGATAGAAGTGCCGGTTGGGGGAAAATATGGAAAGTTTTGAACATTTCAGGTTGTTCAGGCTTCCGCTTGCCTTGATTTCCATTTGCATTGCCTCGCGGAAAGAACGCAATGCAGGCACGAAAGCGGACAAGTCTTGCAAGGTGATTTGCGAAGGCTTCATCTGGAAAGAGAAGTCCACCCCGTCAACAAAATGGCGAAGCGCTCCTATGCTGTCATAGCGCAGGCGGATGGTGTCCATCTGGATGGAGGTATGGGGTAGGGCAATCTCAAAATCTTTGATGCGCATATTCTTCGTGTTGCCCACCACTTGCAAGCCGAGTTTTTTCAGCTCGAAACCAGAGTTGGCTTCGGACACGCTCAAGCGTTTGATGGCTGCGTTGATGCTGTCGCTCCGGATGGCTTTCAGGGAGATGCCCGCAATGATGTTGTCCAGCGCGATGTGGTTGGCGTTGAATTTCCCCGGGGTTTCCTTTTCGGAAAGCACGTCGTAGGTCAGGGTGCCCCTCCGGATGAGCAAGGAGTTGATGCGCAAATCCAGGTCGGTATTGGGGTCTTTTTTTTCTTTAGGCTTGAAGGCGTCCACGATGAATTGGAAATTGGGGGCATCCTGCGGCGTCTTTTTGTTCAGCCGGATGGAAAAGCCGAACAACTGGATGTTACTGATGGAAATCTTCCCTTCCAGCAAAGGCAAGAAGTCGAATTTGGCCGACAGGCGGGCCACCCTCAGCATCTCTTCCCCGGACAAGTCTTTCACATACAGGTCGTTGATGATGATGCGGTTGAGGAATCCCATATTGATTTGCCCTATGCGCAATTCGCTTCCCAACATGGAGCTTAACTGGCTGGATGCCCATACAGACATCTGTTGCTGGATACCGGGCAGGTTCAGCAATAGGATGATGCCGATATACACACCCAGTATGATACCGACAATGACACGTATAGTTCTCTTCAGTTTTCTGATAAGGCGACAATTTTTGTAATCAGCCAACAAAAATAGCAAATAATATGTTAGGAATCTACTTTTATCATTATTTTTGCGCCGGATTAATGCAAAATTAGTATGAGTACACTGATATTGGGAATTGAATCTTCGTGCGATGACACCTCGGCGGCCGTCATAAAAGACGGCTATCTGTTGTCGAATGTAGTTGCCAGCCAGGCTGTTCACGAGGCCTACGGTGGAGTGGTGCCGGAGTTGGCTTCGCGCGCCCATCAGCAAAACATAGTTCCTGTGGTGCATGAAGCGTTGAAGCGTGCGGGAGTGACGAAGGAAGAGCTGAGCGCCGTGGCCTTCACGCGCGGCCCGGGCTTGATGGGCTCATTATTGGTGGGCGTGTCGTTCGCAAAAGGATTTGCCCGCTCCTTGGGCATCCCCATGATAGATGTTAATCACCTGACTGGCCATGTCTTGGCACATTTTATTAAAGTGGAAGGCGAGGAGAACCATCAGCCCAATTTCCCTTTCTTGTGCTTGCTGGTATCCGGAGGCAACTCGCAGATTATCCTGGTGAAAGCCTACAATGATATGGAAATCCTGGGACAAACCATTGACGACGCCGCCGGAGAGGCCATTGACAAATGCTCGAAGGTGATGGGATTGGGATATCCCGGAGGTCCCATCATAGACAAGCTGGCCCGCCAGGGGAATCCTAAAGCGTTTACATTCAGCAAGCCGCACATCCCCGGATTGGATTACAGCTTCAGCGGCTTGAAGACTTCTTTCCTCTATTCCTTGCGCGAGTGGGTGAAGGAAGATCCCGATTTCATCGAGCATCACAAGACGGATTTGGCGGCTTCGCTGGAAGCTACGATTGTGGATATCCTGATGGACAAGCTGCGCAAGGCCGCCAAGCAATACCACATCAGGGAAGTGGCGGTGGCCGGAGGCGTATCCGCCAACAACGGATTGCGCAATGCCTTCCGCGAACATGCCGAGAAATACGGCTGGGATATTTTCATCCCTAAATTCAGTTATACGACCGATAATGCGGCCATGATAGCCATTACAGGTTATTTCAAGTACCAGGACAAGGAGTTTTGCCCGATGGATGCGCCCGCTTATTCACGTGTATCCTTATAATAATAGGTGTCTTATGGAAATAGAAGAAAAGGTAGGCAACTATTTGAAGGATAAAGGAATGACCCTTTCCACCGCAGAAAGTTGCACGGGCGGGGGCATTGCGGCCTTGATAACATCGGTGCCGGGAAGCTCCACGTATTTCAAAGGAGGCATCGTGGCCTATTCGAACGAAGTAAAAATGAATCTCCTCCACGTCTCGCCCCAAACGTTGGAAAAATATGGAGCGGTAAGCCGTGAAACCGTCATCGAGATGGCCAAAGGCGCGATGGAAACGCTGAAAACCGAATGCGCCGTGGCCACATCGGGGATTGCAGGACCTGGTGGAGGCAGCCCGGAAAAACCGGTAGGGACCATTTGGATGGCCGTGGCGTGCGGCGATAAGGTTGTCGCCCGAAAGGAAGAAGGCGATTTGGGCAGGACAGAAAACGTAAAGAGGGCCATCCGGGATGTGCTCTCCATGCTTTGCGCGGAGTTGGAGCAAGTCTCCTGACAAAAGTCTTTGAAATCCGACGGAGGAAGCCTGCCTTATCCGTCCGGCTATGGGGACTTTCCAAGAAACCCCGATAAGAATAGCCTTAAAACAGGGTTTAATGTACAAGATGAAGCTCTTTTCCTACTGAAATGAAGGGAAAATGCTATTAAGCAATGAATTATTTTGGAAAAAGCTTGTATATTAACAATAAAAGTACTTACTTTGCGCTCTGTTTGAAATAAACATCAGATAGAAACTATAAAAAATAGATAGAGATGTCGAAGATTTGTCAAATTACCGGAAAGAAAGCCATGATTGGCAACAATGTTTCACATTCCAAGAGAAGAACAAAACGTACTTTCGATGTGAACTTGTTTACGAAGAAATTCTACTACGTTGAGCAGGATTGCTGGATTAGCCTTAGCATTTGCGCCAACGGTTTGCGTGTTATTAACAAGAAAGGCTTGGATGCAGCTCTGAAAGAGGCAGTGGCCAAAGGTTATTGCGATTGGAAGAGCATTAGAGTTATCGGCTAAAAAAATAAGAGGAGATTACGAAAGATGGCAAAGAAAACGAAAGGCAACAGAGTACAAGTGATTTTGGAGTGCACTGAGCACAAGGATAGCGGCATGCCGGGTACTTCTCGTTATATCACGACCAAGAACAGAAAGAATACGACGGAAAGATTGGAATTGAAGAAGTACAATCCTATCCTGAAAAGAGTGACAATCCACAGAGAAATTAAGTAATTATAAAAAGATAACCGTCTATGGCAAAGAAAACAGTTGCAAGCTTGCACGAAGGCTCCAAGGAAGGTCGTGCATATACCAAGGTTATCAAGATGGTGAAGTCCCCGAAGACGGGTGCTTACATTTTTGATGAGCAAATGGTGGCTAATGAAAAGGTACAGGAATTTTTCAAGAAATAAGAAAAAGTATATCGTATAGTGTTGATTATGAGTCCCCTTATTGGCAAAAAGCTGATAAGGGGACTTCTTTTTGAAGGAAAAATGAATGAATCTTTCATTCTTTGTCAGTTTTATTATATCTTTGTAGCATAAAGTAGTATTATAAACCACAACGCGATGGGAATATTTAGTTTTTTCTCCAAGGAAAAGAAGGAAACGTTAGACAAGGGGTTGTCCAAAACCAAAGAAAGCGTGTTCGGGAAGATTGCCCGGGCCATTGCCGGAAAGTCGAAAGTAGACGATGAGGTGCTGGACAATTTGGAGGAGGTATTAATTACTTCCGATGTAGGCGTGGAGACAACGCTGAAAATCATAGAGCGCATCGAGAAGCGCGTCTCTGCGGACAAATACATGAACACGCAGGAACTGAACAGGATTTTGCGCGATGAAATCTCCGCCTTGCTTACCGAAAACAACTCGGTGGATGCGGACGATTTTGATATACCTGCCGGAAAGCAGCCCTACGTCATCATGGTGGTAGGCGTCAATGGAGTGGGAAAGACCACGACCATCGGCAAGCTGGCTTACCAGTTCAAGAAAGCCGGAAAATCCGTTTACTTGGGGGCGGCAGATACCTTCAGGGCAGCGGCTGTGGAGCAACTGGTGATTTGGGGCGAGCGTGTAGGGGTGCCTGTCGTCAAGCAAAAGATGGGCTCGGATCCTGCATCGGTGGCTTTTGACACGCTGAGTTCGGCAGTGGCCAATCATGCGGATGTGGTCATCATAGATACCGCCGGACGCCTGCACAACAAAATCGGCCTGATGAACGAGTTGACCAAGATAAAGAACGTGATGAAGAAAGTGGTGCCCGACGCTCCGAACGAAGTCCTGCTGGTATTGGACGGCTCGACGGGACAGAATGCTTTCGAGCAAGCCAAGCAGTTCACCTTGGCCACGGAAGTCACGGCCATGGCAGTCACCAAGCTGGACGGCACGGCCAAGGGAGGCGTGGTAATCGGAATCTCCGACCAGTTCAAGATTCCTGTGAAATACATCGGATTGGGCGAAGGCATGGAGGATTTGCAAGTCTTCCGCAAGAAAGAATTTGTAGATTCACTGTTCGGAGATAACAAATGAAGCACAACACGATAGATATCATTACACTGGGTTGCTCCAAAAACCTGGTGGATTCGGAGCGTTTGAAACGCCAATTGGAGGCATCAGGCTTTCGAGTGACTCACGATACCGAGCAGCCCGAAGGCGAAGTAGCCGTCATCAATACATGCGGATTCATCGGGGATGCCAAGGAGGAATCCATCAATATGATTCTTGAATTTGCCCAAGCCAAGGAGGAAGGACGACTCAAGAAACTTTATGTTATGGGATGCCTTTCCGAACGCTACCTGAAGGAACTCTCCCTGGAAATCCCACAGGTGGACAAGTTCTATGGGAAATTCAACTGGAAGGAGCTTCTGGAAGATCTCGGCAAGCAGTACGATGAAAAGTTGCACATCGAACGCTCCCTGACTACTCCCGCACACTACGCTTATCTGAAGATTTCGGAAGGCTGCGACCGCACGTGCGCCTATTGTGCCATACCTATCATTACAGGCAAGCACGTGTCGCGCCCGATGGAAGAAATCCTGGACGAAGTCCGCTATTTGGTCGGATGTGGCGTGAAGGAGTTTCAGGTGATTGCTCAGGAATTGACCTATTATGGAGTAGACTTGTACAAGAGGCAAGCCTTGCCCGAATTGGTTGAACGGATGTCCGCCATTCCCGGCGTGGAGTGGATTCGCCTGCATTATGCCTATCCGGCACATTTCCCCATGGATTTGCTCCGTGTGATGAGGGAGTGTCCCAATGTATGCAAATATATGGACATCGCCTTGCAGCATATCAGTGACAATGTACTCGGACGGATGCATCGCCATGTGACGAAGGAAGAGACTTATCACCTGATAGAGCAATTCCGCCGCGAGGTGCCCGGCATACATCTGCGGACAACGCTTATGGTGGGTTTTCCCGGAGAAACCGAAGCCGATTTTGAAGAACTGAAAGACTTTGTCCGCAAAGTCCGCTTCGACAGGATGGGGGCTTTTGCCTATTCGGAAGAAGAGAGCACTTACTCTGCCTTGCATTATACGGACGACATACCCGATGAAATCAAGCAAAAACGTCTGGACGAATTGATGGGCATCCAACAAGAGATTTCCGCCGAATTGAGTGCCGCCAAGATAGGCCGGCAGATGCGGGTGATAATCGACCGGAAGGAGGGCGATTATTATGTGGGACGGAGCGAATTTGATTCGCCGGAAGTTGACCCGGAAATTCTGATTGCGTGCGAAGGTGCTCCCCGTTTGCATATAGGCGAGTTCTATCCGGTAGAAATCGTGGATGCGGAAGATTATGATTTGTACGGACAAGTCATTGTTTGAGCGCTTGACGGGCAATCCGGTCGGACTTCAATCGAATGAACCATGAACAATAAAGATTTTATCTCAGAATTATCCGCCAAAATGGGGCGTTCTTCCAAGGAAACATCGGATTTGGTGGCATCGCTACTCTCCGGAATGACCCGTCAATTGGAAGAGGGAAACACCGTGTATATACAGGGATTCGGGACATTCGAAGTGAAGAAAAAGGTTGAACGCATTTCCGTCAATCCGGTTTCCAAGCAACGGATGTTGGTGCCTCCCAAGCTGGTGCTTTCCTATAAACCCAGCGCCTCGCTGAAGGACAAATTCAAATAATAAAGGCTTTTCCCTGATTTCTGATGGCTGATGAATGAGAAAATAAACATACAGGACTTATCCAGCATGCTGGTCTCGCAAAACGCACTTACCAAGGAAGAAGCGGATAATTTCATCCGGGAGTTCTTCGCCTTGATTGTGAGTGCCTTGGATAGGGACAAGTATGTGAAGATAAAAGGACTTGGCGTTTTCAAGCTGATAGAAGTGGAAGCCAGGGAGAGCATGAACATCAATACCAAGGAGCGGTTCGAGATACCCGGATATACAAAGGTGTCTTTCACGCCGGATGCTTCTTTGAGAGACACCATAAACAAGCCTTTTGCACATTTTGAAACGGTGATTTTGAATGAAAACACCGTGTTTGAGGATGCAAACACGGTGTTTAGCGACACAAACACCGTAGTTAGCGATACAGACACCGTAGTTAGCGACACAGATACCGTCACTGACGACCAGAAAGAGGAGAAGCCCATGCCCGATGAAGAAAAGAGCATGGAAGAACCTGCCCCGGAAATTCTGCCTGAACCGGTCTTTGAAGAAACCGCTTCGTCGGCACGCAAATCTGCAATGAAGATATACATCGTGCTCATCGTTTTGCTCTTGACGTTGTTAGGGTGCATGTTCTTTTTTGTGAACCGCACGCGGATGGCCAAAGAGGAAAGGATGCCAAATCTTGATGAGGAGTTTGTTGAAATGCAGGTGTTTGAGGACTCTTCGCAGTGCGTGCAAGATGACACCATCCAGCTGATTTCCTCGCAGACGCCTATTCGGGGACACGCCGAGGAATAGGCGACGCTTTCTCGAAAGAAAGGCTGTGTTTCCGCGAAGGAAAGGCGTGAGAAAGAGAGCGTTTACATAAATTCAAATCTCTATGAAAGTAGTTTAATCTAAAGATTTAGAATTGTTTTTTAATATATATTAGTTGGTGCGGTTATTTTATTGCCGTACTTTTGGAAGCCCAAAAGAAAGGGTGACGAAATACAGAACAATAAATAAAACATTAAAACTATATTGATTTATGGCTGAAATAGTTGATATCCGCGAATTGAACGAGCGGATTGAAAAACAAAGTGCTTTTGTGACGAACATTATCGCCGGTATGGATCAGGTCATCGTAGGACAGAAGCACTTAGTAGAATCCTTGTTAATCGGACTTTTATCAGACGGGCACGTGTTGCTGGAGGGTGTCCCCGGATTGGCCAAGACGTTGGCCATCAAGACACTGGCTTCTCTGATTGATGCCCAATATAGCCGCATTCAATTTACCCCGGACTTGTTGCCCGCCGATGTGCTCGGTACGATGATTTATAGTCAGAAAGACGAAACCTTCCAAGTGAAGAAAGGCCCCGTCTTTGCCAATTTCATCTTGGCCGATGAAATCAACCGTGCTCCCGCCAAGGTACAGAGCGCCTTGCTGGAGGCCATGCAGGAGCGTCAGGTGACCATCGGCAACGAGACTTTCCGCTTGCCGGAGCCTTTCCTGGTGATGGCCACGCAGAATCCCATCGAGCAGGAGGGTACCTATCCCTTGCCCGAGGCGCAGGTGGACCGTTTCATGCTGAAGGTGGTCATCGACTATCCCAAGCTGGAGGAAGAGAAGCAAATCATCCGCCAAAATATCAATGGAGACAAAATTGTCATCAAGCCCATCCTGAAAGCCGATGAAATCCTCGAAGCCCGCAAGGTGGTGCGCCAGGTCTATCTGGACGAGAAAATCGAAAAGTATATCGTGGACATCGTCTTTGCCACCCGCTATCCGGAGAAATATGATTTAAAGGACTTGAAGGGCATGATTGGCTTTGGCGGTTCTCCGCGTGCATCCATCAACCTGGCTTTGGCCGCACGAAGCTATGCCTTCATCAAACGTCGCGGCTATGTCATCCCCGAAGATGTGCGCGCCGTGGCCCACGACGTCTTGCGCCACCGCATCGGCCTGACCTACGAGGCTGAAGCCAGCAACCTGACCTCTGATGAAATCGTAAGTATGATATTGAACAAAGTGGAAGTGCCTTGATTCTTCTGGACGAATGGAAACGACTGAGTTATTAAAGAAAGTTCGTCAGATTGAGATAAAGACACGGGGCTTGTCCAGCAATATCTTTGCGGGCCAATACCATTCGGCCTTCAAGGGTAGGGGCATGGCCTTTTCGGAGGTGCGTGAATATCAGTTTGGCGATGACATACGCGACATTGACTGGAATGTGACCGCGCGCTTCCATAAGCCTTACGTGAAGGTGTTCGAGGAAGAGCGCGAGCTGACCGTCATGCTCCTGGTGGACGTGTCCGGAAGCTTGGAGTTCGGCACGGTGAAGCAAATGAAGAAGGATATGGTGACGGAGATTGCGGCCACGCTGGCTTTCTCCGCCATACAGAACAATGATAAAATCGGAGTGATTTTCTTCTCCGACCGCATCGAGAAGTTCATTCCTCCCAAGAAAGGGCGGAAGCACATCCTTTTCATCATACGCGAATTGCTGGATTTCCATCCCGAAAGCCGCCGCACCAATATCCGCATGGCCTTGGAGTATCTGACCAACGTCATGAAGCGTCGGTGCACCGCCTTTGTCCTCTCCGACTTCATTGACCGGGAGAACTTCAAGAATGCGATAACCATAGCCAACCGCAAGCACGATGTGGTGGCCATCCAGGTCTATGACCGACGTGTGGAGGAATTGCCTCCCGTGGGCTTGATGAAGATCAAGGATGCCGAGACGGGCCACGAGCAATGGATAGACACCTCCTCGAAGGCGGTGCGCCGTGCCCATCGCGAGTGGTGGCTCAGTCGGCAGGCCGAACTGAACGACACCTTCACCAAGAGCAATGTGGACAATGTCTCGGTGCGCACCGACCAGGACTATGTGAAGGCGTTGATGAACTTGTTTGCGAAACGTAATTGAGTAGAAGGTTAGCAATGAAGAGATATATTCTGTTTATCATTATGGCAGGAGCCTTGCTGGGAAGCCAAGGGATGAAGGCGCAATCCGTCATCGTGGATGCCACCATCGACTCCTTGCAAATCCTTATCGGCCAGCAGGCGAGAATCAAGCTCCAAGTCACCCTCGATGCGGACAAGCAGGCCATCTTCCCGCTCTATCCTGATACGTTGGTGCGGGGTGTGGAGGTGCTCGATGTGGCCAAGTGTGACACGCAATTGTTGAACAACGGGCAACGCGCCGTGTTGACACAGGAATACACGGTGACATCCTTTGACTCCGCCCTCTACTATCTGCCCCCGATGGAGGTGCTGGTGGACAACAAGCCCTACCACTCCAAGGCATTGGCCCTGAAGGTCTATTCCATCCCTGTGGACACGCTTCATCCTGACCAGTTCTTTGGTCCCAAAACGGTGATGAAGGCTCCTTTCGCGTGGGAAGACTGGTATGTCTCCATAGCCGCCGCGCTCTTGTTTGTGCCTTTCCTGTTGGCATTGATTTACCTGGTAAAGCGCATCCGGGACAACAAGCCCATCATCCGGAAAGTGAAAGTAGAGCCCAAACTCCCGCCGCATCAGTTGGCCATGCAGGAGATAGAACGCATCAAGTCGGAGAAAATCTGGCAGAAAGGACAACCGAAAGAATATTACACGGAGTTGACCGATGCCCTCCGCCAATACATCAAGGACCGTTTCGGCTTCAACGCCATGGAGATGACCTCTACGGAAATCATCGACAAATTGCTGGAGACCAACGACAAGGAAGCCTTGTCTGACTTGCGCACCTTGTTTCAGACGGCCGACCTGGTGAAATTTGCCAAGCACAATCCCCTGATGAACGAGAACGACGCCAACCTCATCAACGCCATCGACTTCATCAACGAGACCAAGGAGAAGGAAGACGAGAACGCCAAGCCGCAACCCACCGAGATCACCATCGTCGAGAAGCGTTCGTTGCGCACCAAGGTGTTGCTGGGAGCGGGCATCGCTGTCCTGGCGGGCATCCTGGTGTGGTCTCTGATATACATCATTTCGGAATTGTACAATTACTTTGCCTGAGGATGTATGTGATGTTCCATTCATAAACTCATTTGAACTATGGTATTTGCTAATATCGGATATTTATTTTTGTTGCTCCTGCTGATACCTTATATAATATGGTATATCATGAAGCGGAAGAACAATGAAGCCACGCTTCAGATTTCGGATGCCCGTGTGTATGCCCATACGCCCAAGAGCTACAAGAATTATTTGCTTCACGTGCCCTTTGCCTTGCGGATTATTGCATTGACGTTGGTCATCCTGGTGCTGGCCCGCCCGCAAACCACGGACAACTGGCAGAACAGCGAGATAGAAGGTATCGACATTATGATGGCCATCGACGTCTCCACCAGTATGCTGGCCGAGGACCTGAAGCCCAATCGCCTGGAAGCCGCCAAGGAAGTGGCTGCGGAATTTATCAACGGGCGTCCCAACGACAACATCGGCATCACGCTTTTCGCGGGCGAGAGTTTCACGCAGTGCCCCTTGACCGTTGACCATGCGGTGTTGCTCAACCTGATTAAGGACACCAAGTGCGGCCTCATAGAGGACGGCACCGCCGTGGGCATGGGCATCGCCAATGCCGTGACCCGCCTGAAAGACAGCAAGGCGAAGTCCAAGGTCATCATCCTCCTGACGGACGGCACGAACAACCGCGGAGACATCTCCCCCTTGACGGCCGCCGAGATTGCCAAGACCTACGGCATCCGCGTCTACACCATCGGTGTGGGCACCAACGGCACGGCACCTTATCCTTATCCGATGGGCGGCTCCGTGCAGTACATCAACGTGCCCGTGGAGATTGACGAGAAGACGCTGACCCAGATAGCCGGCATCACCGAGGGTAACTATTACCGCGCCACGAGCAACTCCAAGCTGAAAGAAGTCTACGAGGAGATTGACAAGCTGGAGAAAACCAAACTGAACGTCAAGCAATACAGCAAGCGCGAGGAGGAATACCAGTGGTTTGCCCTGGCGGCTTTCCTGTGTGTGTTGCTCGAGGTGTTGTTACGCAATTCCGTCTTGAAGAAGATTCCTTGACGGAGGGTGTTATGTTGAACCATCGTAAACTTTAGGATTATGTTCCGATTTGAAGAGCCAGCCTATTTATATTTACTGTTGCTATTGCCTTTGCTGATAGCATTCTACCTGTACTCCAACTACCGGAGGCGGAAGGCCATCCGCCGCTTTGGCGACCCCGAACTGATGGCCGCGCTGATGCCCGATGTGTCCAAGTATCGGCCCGATGTGAAATTTTCCATCCTGCTCCTGGCCATCGGACTGTTCTCCGTCCTCCTTGCACGCCCCCAGTTCGGTTCCAAGCTGGAGACCGTGAAGCGGCAGGGCGTCGAGGTCATCATCGCCTTGGATATTTCCAATTCAATGTTGGCCGAAGACGTACAGCCCAGCCGTTTGCAGAAAGCCAAGCGCATCGTGGCGCAGTTGGTGGACCGGATGGAGAACGACAAGGTGGGCATGATCGTCTTCGCGGGCGACGCCTTCACGCAATTGCCCATCACGAGCGACTATATCTCAGCCAAAATGTTCCTGGAAACCATCGACCCCTCGCTCATCACCAAGCAGGGAACGGCCATCGGGGCTGCCATCGACCTGGCTGCCCGCAGCTTCACTCCCCAGGAGGGCGTGGGGCGCACGGTCATCCTCATCACCGACGGTGAGAACCACGAGGGCGGGGTGGAAGAAGCCATCAAACGCGCCACGGACAAGGGTATCCAGGTGAACGTCCTGGGCGTCGGTTCGCCCGACGGTTCGCCCATTCCCGCTGCGGATGGCAACGATTACCGGCGCGACCGTGAGGGAAATGTGGTGGTGACCCGCCTGAACGAACAGATGTGCCAGGAGATTGCCCGTGCGGGAAAAGGCATTTACGCCCGTGTGGACAACACGAACAATGCCCAGCGCGCCATCGCCAAGGAAGTGGACAAGCTGGCCAAGGCAGACGTGGAGACGCAGGTCTACACCGAATACAACGAACAGTTCCAGGCCGTGGCGTGGATTATCCTCATTCTCCTGCTGGGCGAGATGCTGATATTGGAAATCAAGAACCCGTTGTTCCGCAACGTGCACTTGTTCTCAAAACGATAAGAGAAAGGTTCCAGCCGTACTGGAACCCAGTTCCACCGCCGTTGGAACTATTGTAACACCCTATATAGATAAGATATGAATCGTGATTTTATGATACGCAACAGATACATAGGATTGGCCTTGATGCTCTTGATATCCGTCTCGGCCTTTGCACAGAAGGCGGAGCGCGACTATATCCGCAAGGGAAACCGTGCCTTCAAGGATAGTGTTTATGTGGATGCCGAGGTGGACTACCGCAAGGCATTGGATGCGAATCCCCAGTCTACCATCGCCCGTTTCAACCTGGGCAATACGCTCCTTTGGCAGAACAAGGCGCAGGAGGCGATGAACGAATTTGCCGATGCCGCCCGCATCGAGAAGGACAAGGGGCGCAAGGCACAGATTTTCCATAATATGGGTGTCATCTTCCACAGCACGAAGGAGTATGAGAAAGCCATTGAGATGTACAAGGAGGCACTTCGCAACAATCCGAGTGACGACGAGACGCGCTACAACCTGGCCCTGGCCCAGAAGATGCTGAAAGACCAGCAACAGAATCAGCAGAACCAGGATCAGAACCAGCAAGACCAGCAGCAGAAGCAGCAGCAGGAGCAACAGCAAGACCAACAGCAACAACAGCAGGACCAGCAACAACAGCAGCAACCCGAGCAGAAGCAGGACGAAATGTCCAAAGAGAATGCCGAGCAGTTGCTGAACTCCGTGATGCAAGACGAGCAGAACACGCAGGACAAGGTGAAGAAACAACAGCAGGTCATTCAAGGCTCGCGGCTGGAGAAAGACTGGTAAAAGGAATGAATAAAACAAAAGAACATATATGAAGAGAATCATTTTCCTATGGGCCATGTTGATGATGGCCGCTATCCCTCTTTGGGCCGACGATGAGGTGTCGTTCACCGCGTCGGCTCCCGATGCCGTGGCGGTGGGCGACCAGTTCCGCCTGTCCTACACCATCACGACGCAGGAGGTCAGGGATTTCCGTGTCCCTTCCATCAAGGGGTTTGAGGTGCTGATGGGGCCGAGCCGCTCCACGCAGAGCAGTGTGCAAATCATAAATGGCAAGACCACCAGCACGCAGAGCATCACGTTCACCTACATCCTGATGGCCAAGACCGAAGGCGAATACACCATTCCCGGTGCCACTATCACGGCCGATGGCAACCAGATGGTGTCCAATTCCGTAAAAATCAAGGTGCTGCCAGCCGACAAGTCCTCACAAGGCGGACAACAGCGGGGAAGGACAGGAAGTGCGACCATTTCCGGCAATGACCTGTTCATCACGGGCACCATCAACAAGACCACCGTCTATGAGCAGGAAGCCATCCTCCTGACGTACAAGATTTACACGCAAGTGGACTTGCGCGGGTTCGACAATGTCAAGCTGCCGGACTTCAAAGGCTTCCATTCGCAGGAAGTGGAGTTGCCCGCCAACCGCCGCTGGGGATTGGAACATTACAAGGGGCGCAACTACCAGACCACCATCTTCCGCCAGTTCGTACTCTTCCCCCAGCAATCGGGCAAGCTGACCATAGACGCGGCACGTTTCGATGCTTCCATAGCCGTGGCTACGCAGGTGGACCCGTTCGACTTCGATTCCTTCTTCAATGGCGGGGGAGGCAGCTATATGGTCAAGAAGAGCCTGTTCACCCCGAAGCTCACGATTGATGTCAAGGCTCTGCCCGACAAGCCTGCCGATTTCTCGGGAGGCGTGGGCGACTTGAACATCTCTTCATCCATCAACAGCACTTCCGTCAAGACCAATGATGCCGTCACGGTGAAACTGGTCATATCGGGCACGGGCAACCTGAAATTGCTCTCCAACCCCGAAGTGAAATTCCCCGAGGATTTCGAAATCTACGACCCGAAGAGCGAGAACAACTTCCGCCTGACCAGCGACGGGCTTTCCGGCAACAAGGTGATAGAGTATCTGGCCATCCCGCGCAATCCGGGTGACTACAAGATTCCGCCCGTCTCCTTCACCTACTTCGACGTGAAGTCCAAGTCCTACAAGACCTTGACTACCGAAGGCTATGACCTCCACGTGGAGAAAGGAGAAGGAAACGCCACTCAGACCATCGCCAACTTCACCAACAAGGAAGAGTTGAAGGTCTTGAACGAGGACATCCGCTTCATCAAGCAAAACGAAGTGAAGCTGACGCCAAGGGGCAGCTTCTTCTTCGGCACGCCGGGATATTGGCTGTTCTATCTGATACCCGCCCTGGTGTTCATTGTCTTCTTTGTCATCTACCGCAAGCAGATAGCAGCCAATGCCAACGTGGCCAAGGTGCGCACCCGGAAAGCCAACAAGGTGGCCGTGAAGCGTCTGAAGCTGGCGGGCAAGCTGTTGGCGGACAACAAGAAGGATGCGTTCTATGATGAAGTCCTGAAGGCACTTTGGGGCTATGTCAGCGATAAACTGAGCATCCCGATGTCCCGCCTTTCCAAGGACAACATCGAGGAGGAACTTCGCAATTACGGCGTGGACGATGCGCTCATCGCGGAATTCCTGAAAGTGCTGGACAACTGCGAGTTTGCCCGCTTCGCACCTGCCGATGCCAACCAGGGCATGGACAAGATTTATGCGGAAGCGTTGGATATCATCAGTAAAATGGAAGGTTCCATCAAACATTAATTAGGAGAAGATTATGAAAAAGATACTACTTATGGTTTGCCTGTCATGGGCATTTGGACTTGCCTGGGGGCAGGAAATGGCCGTGGATACCGCCCAGGCGGATACCTCCGCTTTGGTGAGCGAAGACTTCACCACCCTGCACCGGACAGAGAACTCCACCAAAGCGGCGGGCGACAGCGCCTATATGCAGAACGATTACCTGTCGGCCATTCAAATCTACGAGAGCCTGCTCCAGCAAGGCGAATCGGCCGAAGTGTACTACAACTTGGGCAACAGCTATTATAAATCGGGCGACATTGCCCGTGCCATCCTGAACTACGAGCGTGCCCTTCTGCTCGAACCCGGCAACGGCGATGTGCGTGCCAATCTGGAGATAGCCCGCACCAAGACCATAGACCAAGTGACGCCGATGCCGGAAATCTTCTTCATCGGTTGGTTCAAGTCCTTGATCAACTGCCTGAGCATTGATGCCTGGGCGGGGTGGGGCATTGCCTGCTTCATCCTGTTTCTGGCTTGCCTCTGCCTGTTCTTCTATTCGAAGTCCGTCCGATTGAAAAAAGCCGGATTCTTTGCAGGCATGGTTTTGATGGTGTTGGCCATATTATGCAATGTGTTTGCCCTGCAACAAAAGAAGGCATTGACCGAGCGGGACAAGGCCATTGTCCTTTCTCCCAGCGTCACCGTCAGAAGCACGCCCAGCGAAAGCGGCACCAGCCTCTTCATCCTGCACGAAGGCCATAAGGTGGAAATCAAGGATGACACGATGCGCGAGTGGAAGGAAATCCGCCTGGAAGACGGGAAGGTGGGGTGGTTGCCTACGTCGGCTATCGAGGTGATTTGATGTAAACATTCGATAAGCCACAGGTTCTAAACCTTATTTTTTAGACGCGGATAATGCGGATTTAGCGGATTTCATAAATTAATAATCCGCACCATCCGCTGAATCTGCGTCTAAAAGATTATCCTTTTCCTTTTTTTGACGCAGCCCCATTAGTTTATCATTTCAAAGACAAATCGTCGAAATCAATTCCCAATGTCCGTTTTTGTCCGAACCTATGCGTCTGATTACTGTCCCATTCATTTTTTTGATGTAACGCGCCACAGTTGCCCGACTTATATTCAGCGCACGTGCATATTCATCATAGGTATATTCCGGATGCGCCTTAATCAGTGAAATAAGCCGGGTATTCGCGTCATCAGCCATTACAGTATCATTTACAGTATCACTTCCGACTTTTACAGTATCATCTATACTTTGCTGATACTGTAAAATCCTGCTTTCAAGGTTGGCAATGTGCTGGGCAAGCATTACGTCTTGAATAATCGTACTATCCTCCTGCTCCCGGCTGTCCATCAGAGCCTGGATATATTCACCTTTGGCTTCTTTCGTCACAATAGAAGGAATAAGTCCCAATTGTCGCTGTACGATATTCATCAGCAATCTTGTGGTACGTCCGTTGCCGTCCACCCACGGATGAATAGTGACCAGACGGAAATGGGCTTCGAAACTCAAACGGTAACATGCCGCCAGGTCGTTTCTGTCTACTGAAGCCAATTCACTGTTCAGCCATTGGCAAAAGCTTGCGGTGGCTTGAGGAATCTTCTGAAAAGCCATGTAACTTCTGCCACCAATGCCTGCACTCACATTGCAGCGGCGTAACTCTCCTTTAGAGGAATCAAAATCACCGCCTAATACAGAGTATTCCGAACCTGTACGCCGCATGACTTTAGCGGACAATTCACACAAGAAATCTACTGTATAGGGTTGGGAAGTCTTTGCCCATTGGAAACCGAAAAGATAGGCGTTTTTCAAATCCACGTTCATCATCTGCTCCACAAGGCTTCTCCCCTTGGCCGCAATTCCCTCATCGAACAATAACTGGTTTTCCACCTCAGTCACAGTAGAGCCTTCGATGGCCGTTGAATGGGTAATAAGCGAGTAGAGGTAGAATTTCTCGTAATCCACCTGCTGCCCAATTCCCGAAGCCCTGTATCGGTTGATTGTTTCTATTAGTTTTCTGTCTATCTCTTTCATTGGCACATCTAATTTATCACATTCTTGCAATCTTACGAAATCTATCTTGTCATGCAGAAAGCGGTGACTGACAAAGTTGTTTTCCTCAGATGTTACAGAACGCTTGTATGCCTGCAAAGATATGATTTTCTATGTAAATTTTTGATTAATACACGAATATATTTGCAACCATAGCAACCCTTATTTTATAATTCAGGAAAATGCTCCGTCCATCGTTTAGAAGACGCTTCCCATCTAAAATCCTTATCCCATATTATATGCTTCAACCAATCACATCCCATCCAGCATAAACCACAAAGTAAATCAATCGGCCACCATATAAATGAAATCAGCACTATCGGGAAAAATATTGCTGATATTATTTTCAACGTATAATGAAGGAAATAAGAAATCCATCCTTCTATCACGAACGGCAATTGTAGAATAGATAAACATAGAGTTAAAACACTTTTTATCATTTTACCAAGTTCGGAAGGCTCCAACTCTTTCATATATCTTCTTCCCCTCTCGTCTATCCGAAAACAAGACCATGAAGAAATATGATTTAAGTAACTGTATTCATCTAAATTTCTACTGTATTCTAAGCTACCATATTTTTTTAATTCGTTATTAAATTCTTCAGAAGGGGGAATATTGTCAGCATAACCTAAATGATACATGCAAGGATTATAAGAAGCCACCCCATCATGTTCAATTGCATAACGTAAGACAAAAAGTATAGCTTTATCAAATTCTTTTTGGTTCATTTTTACCCATTATTTCAATTCATTCCACGCGAAAGTCCTGACAAGATTCTTAAAATCCTGTTCCCACCTTTCCCTATCATCCAACCAATAAGAAAGAATCATATTTACCGTCTCATCATAGTTGAAAAAAGAAATAACATGATTCTGAAAATTGCAAGCAGCCAAAAGAAGTAATGGTAGAAGCACATACAAACAAAACTGAATTCCACGAAATGCCTTCATAACAGTCAACTAAATAATTGAACTAAATTTTCAAAGTTCACTCAAAATACTATTTGATTACAGATGTTGCCTCCACGACACGATAATATTGAGTATTCTCATTATCCTTAAACTGTATCATCCGATATTTATTTCCGCCAACATACCAACTACCTCCACCCGCATAGCCTTCATAGGTGAAAGTCACTTCAATATTGTTATATTTCATATTCCGATAATCGTTGGCAGGAAGAATGCTTTTAATGAACATCATTTTAAAATCTCCAAATCCATATTCTACAAAATAAGCATGCTCGCATGATACATCCAACTTCTTTTTATACCAACCACTATCTAAGAGTAAAGGCTCTAATAAGATTTCCATTTCAGGTCCCTCAATGCCTGCCGAATTATATCCGGCGATAGTTCTCAATAACTCTTCATATACATTGGCAATAGCCTGCATTTTATCTACTTGGTTATAAAAAGCAGTAAGTTGATAATCCTCCCATTCTTTAAACATTGTATAATCAAACCTTAGATTTTGAATAGCTTGATAAGCCTTATTTTGTTTCTTCAACTGATTAAACACAACTATTGTATTTTGGTGATTTTCTGGAAAACGCGTAAAAGAGGCGATCATATCAACCATTGCATTATCCAATCTTTCCAAATCTTGGCAAGCTTGTTGATAGCTATAACTGCTTTGAGCAAATACAACAAATGGATATAAAATCCATAATACAAATGCAGAATACCTCATAATAAACTTATAACTCATTATCTACTCCGTACAAATTCCCATCTTTCAAACAATTGATTCCATTTATAGTAACCAATCATATTCCCATAAGAATCATATATTTCATACCGTTTAAGCAAATCATTCCATTTTTTAGAATACTGCTGATTTCCATAGGAATCGTACCCATCTGTTCGGTTCAAAAGTCCATTCCTTTTTTCATACCCTTTTGGATTCCCATATTGGTCTCGTACTTCTTTACGATCAAGCAATTCATTATATTTTTCCGTTTTCAACAAACTTCCGTAGGCATCATAATACTCAATGCGTTCTAATAATGAATTGTATTTTGCATATCCAACCATAGAACCATAAGAATCAAAAAACTTTACTCGATCAAGAAGCTGATTATACTTTTGAGTGTAATTCTGTCCTCTTAAACAAACAGAGAAAAACAACATAGAAATAACAAATAATATCTTCATAATGCGAACGAATTAATATAAAAACCAATTATAAGATAAGCGATATTTCTTTTTTATTGCATATAAAGCCTTATTAGCCTCTATATTTCCTTTTTCTAATGCTTTTTTTAGCCATTTTTTCCCTTTTCGTTTTTTCTTCAGGATTATATATGCAACTCCCATATTATAATATAGTGTACTATTATAATAGCCACATTTTAATGCAGCATGTGAGAAATCTAGGAAATTAGCAATTTGTTTCTTTTTTAAGCATTCAATACCCAATTGAACATACCGTTCAAATTGATTCTGCCTCTGCTTTTCTTCTGCAAGTTTCTGTTGTCTCAACCTTTCCCGTACTTCTGGATCTGATGCCATTGTTTTCATCAGCATAAACATTTCTGAAGGAATCGGCACGTAAGTATTGATAATAGGAGTTTCAGCAGCCCGATCATAACGATTTGCCTGTGCCTTTACAAGAATCGGCAATATAGCCAATAACAAAATAATAAAAAACCTCATTTTTACTTAGTCATAATCTTCTCCAGTCCCCAAAGAATTTTAAACAAAAAAAGCGTGGAACTGCGTGCTATACTCATCGTTCTTGAAGGTCCTAGGAAAACCCAAACGTACTACGAATAGACAGCAGACCCACGCTGGAACCAGCGTAGGAACCGACTGTGCCTTCTTGTACGTTTTGAAAATTTCCTAGGTTCTCAAGAACAAGAATGAAGCACAACGCTTCTTACAATTTTATCTCACAAAAAGTTTTGAAGGCAACACTTTGCACTTCGGCTGCAAACATACGCATTTATTTTGAGGAAATGAAACAAAAACGCAGATTTTTTCTTTCATCTTTCGTAGTTTTTCTTTCGCAGAACATTTACAGCAGTAGAACATCTTACTTCATTTTTAATCGCCGATTTGCGATAGCACTATCGCGTGCCAACGATAGCCCTTTCGTTGGCCGATGATAAAGCTATCGACAGCCGATGATAGCCCTATCGCCACGCCCATGCAAATGTGTGACTACTCACCGCACCCCAATGTGCTTACTTCGTCCATGAAGATATACTAACCTTGCCCATGAAGCATATCTTCTTTTCAGGAGGCAGTATATCTTGCTTTTTCCTGTCCGTCTCTTTCCCTAACCTCACGCCTGCTTTCTATCCGCCAGGAACCGCTTCAGCAAGAAAGTCAGGAAATAGGGAAAAGTATAGAATTTGCCATTGAATCCGATGTTCCGGTATCCCAACTTGATGCCGTACTTCACATCGGGGTATTTATCGCTCTCCAGCAGATTATTCAGAGAGGCGGTAGCCCCGTCATTCGCTTTCACTTCTACCGGGACAAGCGAATCCGCATCCCTGACGAAGAAATCCATTTCAAGAGACGGCTTGTCGCTATGATAATAGAAGAGCTGGTAGCCTTGTTTCACCAGCATATCCCCAACGATGTTCTCATAGATTGCGCCTTTATAAGTGCCCAGATTTTTATTGGCCCGCAAATCTTCCTGGGCTTCTTCGTCCAAGGAGGCAATTAGGAGGCCCGTATCCTTGAAATATATCTTATAAAGCTTCGGGTCGTAATTGCCTTTCAACGGAAGCTCCGGCTGATTCATGCAATAGCAGATATTGACAACACCCGCATCGGCCAGCCACTCCACACAACCGATGTAATCCCTGTTTCTCGCATTTTTTGCAATTTTGGTTATCTGAAACCGCTTGTTCTCTTTAGCCAAAAAGGTGGAGATATGATTATACACCGCTTTCACTTTAGCCTTGTCCAATCCCTCCACATATTTGGTAATGTCTTCCTCATAATCTTTCAGCAATTGTTGCTGAATGCCCAATGTACCGCTGAAATTCTTATGCTGGATATAGGTAGCAACTACTTCCGGCATTCCCCCTATGATCACATAGTCACGAAACAAATCTATCAGTACGTCCATCTGCAAAGCAGAAAATGGTTCCAAATGCAGCATGTGCTTGTAAAGCTCTTCCACAAAATCATCCGGATAACCTTTGGCCCAAAGGAATTCTTCGAAATCCATGGAATGCATCTCATAATCCTCCTTATAGCCTACACTATTCGATTCGATTTCCCGGTAATTAATCCCCATCAACGAACCGGAACAGATGACATCAAACCGTCCGTCCAATTTGAAAAACTTCAGTGAGGTGGCACAATTGGGGCAGGCTTGCAATTCATCGAAGAAAAAGAGAGTATCTCCGGGGATAAACTTGAATTCAGGATTCAGCAATGAAATATTCTTGAGCAGGACATCCACCTCAAACCCGTCATTGAAAACATCCCGGTACTTCTTCTGCTCCACAAAATTGATGGATACAACACTTGCATAGTTTTGTCTTGCAAACCGCTCGATAGAGCACGTCTTCCCCACCTGACGTGCCCCTTTAACAATCAGAGGTTTCCTGTCAGGATTCTTCTTCCAGGCCACCAAATAGGCATCCACCTTCCTTTTCAACAGCTTATCCATAACCAAAGTCTATTTTAGCTGTTGCAAATATAGTCATTTTCACATTATCCGACCTTCAATCCTGGAGGAATTTCACATTATCCGCAAGATCAGTTCGATATAAATATAGTAAACTGCCCGTCTTTGACCAAACAAACGTCAATGGCGGGCAGCTGTTATTTATAATACGACTCCACCCGTGCCCGGATGTTCTCGCGCAGGCATTCCTGATAGAGCCACGGCTCGGCACTGTGGAAATCGCCCACGTTGAGGAAACCTCGAATGGGGTGGTATTCCGAACCGCTGTAGCCTTTCACTACCAATACGTGGTGTTCGGGCGAGACGCTGACAGTGATAGTATCGTGCAACGTGGCGGGTGTGGCATCGGTGCGCCAGTTCACGGGGTTGATGCACATTGCACAGGGGGCTGCCACCACGGGCTGGATGTAACGCACGTCTGACACGGAGTTGTAGCACACGGTCACGCCCGTGTCCGTCGCTCCCTGTGCCGGACGGATGTTCTCCGTGGCAAGCGTGTCGGCGGGCGTTACTTTATAGCCCAACACGTAGGCGGCCACCAGGCGACGCGCCACGTCTTCGGGCATCGTTTTCAGCAGTTCCACCACCGCCTTGCCGCCCTGACTAAATCCTGCCAGCACAAAGGGACGTTCCGGGTCGGGACGCTGTTTGAGGAAGGTGTCGAACGCCCGTTGCACGTCGCTGAAGGCGGTACGGAAACGCTGGTTGATGGTGTCCTCGTTCAGTGTCGCCCAAGCCTCGATGGTGATGTGGCGGTAGTAGGGCGAATAGAAGTCGCCCACCTCGCCCATGTAATCGGCAATACGTGAGATTTCCTTGTCCATGTTGGCGCGGTGCGTGGCGTTGTGAACGTCGGCATAGTGGCAAATACGCCCGTCGTCCGTTGTCCAGTCGGTCTCCCAAGTGGAGACGAGGTAGAATACGTCTGCAGGCCGCTCCGCCGTGCTGTTCGTGCGGGTGTACCACATCGCGCGGTCGGCATAGTCCGGAGCCTCCGGGATGTATGCCGCAGCCTCTGTTCCGCTGTCGCCCTCCCGGTTGCCACACGAAGCGAGCAGTAAGAGGAAAAGAAGGATGTAATAATTTACTCCAAACATCCGTCCAATGCCTTTGTCAGCGCGGCTTTATCCAAGTGCTGGCCGATGAAGACCAGCTTGATCATGCGGTCGCCGTATCGCTCGTCCCAATCCCGCAGAAGGCCAGGCTCCTGGCGCATCAGTTCAATGAGGTCTTCGTCTGGAGCGGTGGCATACCAAAGGCCGGCTTCCTTGATTTGCTTCTGGCGGCCTGCTTGCTCGAAGAGGAAAGACATGTCGCGGTTATGGCTGAAGTAGCATACGCCTTTCGTGCGGATAACGTTCTTCGGCCATTGGGTGGCGACGAAGTAGTCGAACTTGTGGATATCAAAAGCGGGACGGCGATAGTACACGAAGGTTTCAATGCCGTATTCTTCCACTTCGCCTCCTTCGGCATGATGATGGTGATGATGGTGCTCATGTTCCTCTTTAGCGTGCTCAAATCCCTCTTTGGCGTGCTCATGTTCCTCTTTATCGTGGTGATGATGGTGATGGTGGAGGGGAGCTTTGGCTTCACGCTCTTCTTCGGCAGTGGCCTGGCGTTCTATCTCACGCACCCAACCGGCCGAGGTGGCCACACGCTCGAAGTCGAACAGATGGGTGTTGAGGAGTTTGTCCAAGTCCACTTTGGCGTAGTCGCATTCGATAATCTCCGCTTGGGGTTGCAGGGTACGGATGATTTGCTTGATGCGTTCCCGCTCTTCGGGCTGCACTTCCGAAGCCTTGTTCAGCAAAATGATGTTGCAGAACTCAATCTGCTGGATGATGAGGTTCTCGATGTCTTCCTCGTCGATGTTGGGACGGGTGAGGGTATCGCCGCAAGAAAATTCATCCTGCAGGCGCAAGGCATCTACCACGGTGACGATGCAATCCAGACGGCATTTGCCATACTTGACGTAAGCACCGCCCAGGGTGGGGATGGAGCAGATGGTCTGTGCAATGGGTTCGGGCTCGCAGATGCCGCTGGCTTCGATGACGATGTAGTCGAAGCGTTGCATCTTCATCAATTCAAAAATCTGTTCGATGAGGTCGGCCTTCAGGGTGCAGCAGATGCAACCGTTCTGCAAGGCCACGAGACTATCGTCTTTCTTTCCCACGACGCCCCCTTGCTGGATGAGGTCGGCGTCGATGTTCACCTCGCCGATGTCATTGACAATAACGGCAAACTTGATGCCGCGCTCGTTGGAAAGGATATGGTTTACCAAAGTTGTTTTCCCACTGCCCAGATAACCGGTCAGGAGCAGTACCGGGATTTCTTTTACATTATTCATAACTATGTTATTTTAGGCCGCTTGCCACGGCTTCATACGTTTCGGTCATCAATGCCTTTACGTTCTCCGGGCCTTTGCCTTGGGGAGGGATGGGTTGGTGGATGGTCAGCACCAGGCGGTGGCGGCGTATCCACTTGGCGGTGCGGGGCAATACGTCGAACGAACCGGTGATGGTGACGGGCACCACGGGAAGTTGCAGGTCGTCGGCCAACTGGAAGGCTCCGCGCTTGAAAGAGCCTAATGTGCCGTCCTGCGTGCGCGAACCTTCCGGGAAAACCACCAGCGACACACCGTCCTTCAGCGACCTTTCCGCCTGGCGGATAGTGGTGAGCATTCCCTTGGCATTGGCACGGTCCACGAAGATATGCCCGGCACTCTCGCACGCCTTGCCTACGAAAGGAATCTTGCGCAAGCTCTTCTTCATCATCCACTTGAAGTTACGGCCCAGGAAGCCGTAAATCAGGAAAATGTCGAAGATGCCCTGATGGTTGGGTGCGAATACGTATGAGGTATGCTTGTCCAGCTTCTCGCGTCCATGCACCTCCACGGGAAGGAGCAGGATGTAACAAGTCAGTTGCGACCAGATTTTACCGGGATAATACCCCCACACGTGTGCCCCTCCTATCAGCGAGCCAATGATGGTGGTAAAAGCCGTCAACAAGGTAAGCACCAGGAAAATGGGCAATGCAATGCAAAGTTGGTAGATTCTGTAGAGTATCTTCATTATGGTTCGTTTTTTATCCAGCGCAAAGGTAGCTATAATTTATGGTTTTTCCATCTTTTCGTCCGCACCTTTCTTCAGGGTGATGACCGTAATTTCCGGCCAAGCCCCGAAGCGGAAGGGAAGGCCCACGTATCCGATGCCGATGTTCACGTAGAGCGAACGTCCATCTTCGGTGTACATGCCTCCCCATTCGGGGTACATCAGTTCGGCCAGGGAGTGTCCAAAGAAGATGGCTTGCATGGCGTGCGTATGTCCGGCCAGCATCAGGTCGATGTCCGACTGGGGAAGCACCTCGCGGCGCCAATGGGTGGGGTTGTGGCTAAGGAGAATCTTGAACATCCCGTCCGTGCCCCGCAGTGCCTTGGGCAAGTCCGCGAACTGGGAGAAAGGAGGCTCCCCGTCATTCTCCACACCGACGAGGGCGATGCTGTCTCCTTTATGCCAAACAATGGCGTGGTCATTGTTCAGCATAGTCCATCCCATTGCGGCTTGTTGATGGAGGAGATAATCTAGGTTGGCGGATTCTTCCTCCGGGCTTTTCCAATGATAGTAGGTGCCATAATCGTGGTTGCCCAGGATAGAATAGACGCCACCCGGCGCATGCAACTGGGAAAGGATAGGAGCAAAGCCGTCCAACTCATGGCTTTGCTGGTTCACCAGGTCGCCTGTGAAGACGATGAGATCTGCCTTCTGTCCATTGGCCATGTCCACCAGCTTTTGGATGGACTTCTGGCGTCCTTGCCAACTGCCGATATGGATGTCAGACAGTTGGACGATGCGGTATCCGTCGAATCCGTCGGGCAGGCGAGGGGAGGAGTACTCCAC
This sequence comes from Candidatus Bacteroides pullicola, assembly GCA_019115825.1. Lineage (GTDB taxonomy): Bacteria > Bacteroidota > Bacteroidia > Bacteroidales > Bacteroidaceae > Bacteroides > Bacteroides pullicola. The sequence goes on along the minus strand of DXCV01000088.1, from coordinate 13,385 downwards.
CTCCTTCACCTCGAAGCGGGTGATGCCGAAGAAGGAGCCGTAGGCAATGCACCCGAAGCTGTACAGGGCCAATCCTACGCCCACGAGCGTGAACGGGCGGGTGGGGCAACGCTTCAGGAGGGCGTGCACCAATATCCCTATGAGGGAGCAAAGCATGAAGAGCGTCTTGGGTGTGGCAAACAGCATCAAGGCAATGGCCAGACGCCCGATGCCCAGGGCGTGGTGGGACATGGCATTGTCTCCCGTCAGATACATGAAGTAGACGTAGAGGATGACCAGCAACAAGGTCGGTATCCAATAGGAGAGGCGCAACAGCATGTTTTTCGTCCTCCGGACAATATATACGAAATAGATATAGAGGTCCGGCAAGAGCAGCGTAAAGAGAAGCAAGAAGGTTATTCGGTGCATATATCTTTCAGTTCTTCAATGTTTTTATGGATATCGTTCAGATGTTTGTATAAGACTTTTCATACAAAATAAAAATCGGCTAATCGTCTGACTCATAACGACTAACCGATTTCATTATTGAGGTACCTGGCGGAATGTATTCACGCCTAATACCCAATCGATTAATCGCTATACCGAGCCGATTTCGAGATACGTCTCATTTATTTAACATCAGTTTAAACTGCTGTACTTTTAAAGCATCACCACATCTAAAGCCTAATATTTCTTCTATTACACAATCTGAATTTATATGCTCTTGATTTTTAGGTAGCCAAGAACATAAAAACACATCTATATCATATTTTATATATGCTACTAAATATTTTCCACTTTGCAATCTCTTATAAAGTAGATTGGCTTGCCTTTTATCGATGCCATAGGCTTTGAGATATGAGATTGTTTCATTCATTATTTATTTAATATTTCAAGATTATTATCTCCGAACACAAGTCTGAGCACCTGCTCTTTTCGATCTTTTTTTAGACGGATTTGCAAGACTGCTTCAATGTCCTCGGATTCTTTACCTTCAAGCACATATTTTTGTGGGTAGGTAAACAAGTCTATCACATTCACGCCAAGACAGCTTGCGATAATCTCAAGTTCACTTACTTTCAGCTCACGCTTTCCTTTTTCGATATTACTAATGACCGAATCATCGACGGACAAAGCGTCAGCCAATAATTTCTGTGGAATACCTTTTTCCAACCTGATTTTCTTTATATTTTCTATTACTTTCATATTGACGAAGTTAAGCTGATTATCGGGAATGTTTATTGAGAGAATCACATTCATATTTGATATTTCCTCAAATAAAACTTGCGATTATCTCAAATTACATATATCTTTGTGCTCAAATCACAATAGTTATGGAACAAAGTAAGCCTTCAGGATAAGAATGCTGTGCGTGCTGAGTTGATGCAGATTTTGGGCATCACAGATATGACGTATTTCTCGCGAATATTAAACAAGGGGATTCCTAATATAAGTCTCCTGAAGTATCAAGCCATCAGCAACCTATTTTCCCGCCGGGGCATCACCGACGTATGGACCACAGAGGAGATATAGCCGCACTGACCGTCCGGGAGGGGCAGGTGGCGGAGCGCATCGCGTGGGGTGCGTCGCAGAAGGAGGTGGCGGATGACTTGGGCATCTCGCGGTACACGGTGGACAATATCCTCAGGAAAATCTACGAGAAGCTGCACATAGGGAAAATCAACGAGCTGTCGGCATGGTGGTTCTGCACGACGTTCGGCATCAGCTTCGACCTGTCGCCGCTGAAACGCACCATCGGGGCGTTGGGGCTGGTGGCGGTGTTCGTCGTGGGCGAGGTGAACCAGGACTGGCAGTTCTGCCGATACCGGGCGGAACGGGTGAGAATGGAACGTATAATCAGAATAAAGGAATAATCAGCAGCCAATATTGCGAGTTGTCATGATACGAGCAAGATTTTACATAAAGATTAAGGACTGCGGCGGTGATTACCGCCCGGTCAAGTGGCCGATTAAGTACCCGTATTGGTGTGCAGGACAGTCAAGCGATTGCTTTATCATTGTTGCCTATGCGGACAGTGTGAGGCAGATTACGGAGTTATGGCCGGAAGCCTGTTTTATAGAGCCTACTGAAGTGGATAAGATAGAGTTTACAAGCCGGTTCCCGAAGCCGGAATGGTATAACGAATAAAATTACAGATTATGTACGAGCAACAAGCATTTATACACGTTGTGAAGCCTGTCGCCTTCCTGCGGCACGAGCCTACGCAGATACAATTTGATGTCTACAAGAAGATTAACCGCTTCCAACGGCTTATGATACGGATTTGTTTCGGACTTAAATACATTGAGTTTAACAAAGCAGAAATTAGTGAACAATGAACAGAGAAACGATTGAAAAGGCGATGAAAAATGCCGTCCAAGCGCGTTGCCAATGCAATTGGGAATATCCGTGTGAAGGACGCGACTATTGCGAATTTTGCAACGGTCATAATTCAGCATTCGACTGCGACGAGAATTGCGATGCAGATGCTTTCAGTGAGGGGTTCATTGCTGGGGCGCGTTGGTGCATCAACTCGGTGTGGCACGACATCGACAAGGAACGGCCGATGCCGGGAGAGCACGTGGTCAATGAGGACTGGTTCGACTTCGCGGCGGAGGACTGGAAAGACCTCGAGAGAATACTGAAGAAGTACCCGTTCAAGAGGTGGGCGTATGTGGCCGACCTGTTGCCGGGCGGAGAGGAGGACGAACAATGAGACCATACCAAGCCCCTGCAAGGCCCGCATGACAGCCGGAAAGACGGCAACTTCCCTCTATGGCCGCGAATGGTAGCGCGGTACGGATGATAGCGTAGGACACGACGGCGGTTCGATTCCGCCAAGGGGAGCGATTCATCAACCTATAAATAACAGACTACAATGGAAAGAATTGACCGCAACAACATTTTCGTATCCGCGCCGGGCAGGCCGGATGTCATCTTGATAAACCGTCCGCACCGGAGGCATGGCGTCATCTGGCTGTCGTGCAGCTTCTCCCTGGGAAACCGGATGGGGATGGTGGACAGCATCGACACGCTGGGGTATGTGCGGGTGAACCGCGTGAGCAAATGTGAATACGGCGGGGCATGGATAGAAGTGTCGTGCCTGCTGGGACCGATGGAGTGCATGGAACGGCTGATGGTGGACTTGCCGGAATTGATGGAGGAGTGGTTATGAAGAATATACCAGAACAAAAAATTGACCCGGAGAAGGAGAGGATCGGAATGACCGGACTCGCCATGCCGGACGGCAGACGTTCGCCTGATCCGATAATTGGCGGCAAGAGCTTGTATCGCCGGATATTCATCAGGCTATGTACCCCGCAGGAGACTCTTACCTGCTCGCCCATCCAAGACGGTGAGGACTTCGCACGCCGGGCATCCATCATAGAGAACTGGTTCAATTCGGTAATCCGGAAAGGGAACTATTTGCTGACATTCCAGGCCGTTCAACTGACGGACGAGGAAGCGGACAGGTTGGAGGGGAGCGTATGAGATACTTCTTTACATTTAGGAGAATCCGCCGACAAGGCGCGAGAAAGTGACGCACAATCCTTGGGAAAGTAACGCACAAGGTAGCCACTTGTAACGCACAAGGTAGCCACTTCTGACGCCCTATCCATCCCCTATTGATAATCAATCATTTACAAAAACCGGACAAACAATGAAAAAGATTAACAAAAAGACCGAGAAGAAACAACGTGTCCGCATCCTCGAGACGGGAGAGCTGGGCACCGTGACGGACCAACAACTGATGCCGCGCGACGGACAATTGCACCGATACATGCAGGTGCTGCTGGACAAACAGCCGCACCGCGACCGCTGGTTCTGGGATGACCAGCTGGGCGGGACGAAGGAGACGTGCCGGGTGACCATCGAGGGCGAGAGCGGGCAGACGTTGGTGTATGACCTGACAATGGACTACGAGAAGAACCGGGACATCACCATGACAATAACAGGCCGGAACCCTAACAACTTGATGGAGCATCGAGGCCTGCACATGTTGATGTCCTCGCACCTGCTGGAGGGATTCACGGCGCAAGAGGTGGAAGTAGAATGACCGTCCTCCTGCATCTCGCCCCACTTCACTACGTTTGCGCATCAGAAAGGAACTGCGTTATGAAATTCACCAAAGATGATATCCGTCGCATCAAGGAGGCGGCCGAGGGACGGCTGCTGGATGTGATTGGCGACTACCGCGAGTTGCGGCAGCGGGGCAAGGACTATGTGTGCGACTGCCCCCGCTGCGGCGGAAAAGAAAAACTGAGCATATCGCCCTCGAAAGGGCTGTTCAAGTGCTGGTCGTGTCCGGACGTGAAAGGGAAGGACGCCATCAGCTACCTCATGGCCGTGGAAGGCATGGACTACCTGGACGCGCTGGACCATTTGGCCCGGAAGTTCAACGTGCTGCTGGACGCTCCGCCTGCCCCGGCGGCCAAGCCCGGCACGGAGAAGATGAAGCGGGGCAGCCGCGCGGCCAAGGGGCAGGACACCGACACCTTCTGCGCCCGGATGCTGGCGGCCAGCGGCCTGACCTACGAGGACGTGACCGCCAAGGTCTACAAGACGGGCGACACGCAGAGCATCTTCGAGGCTCGTACGTTCCGCCCCGGCACGGTGGACGAATATGGCAACATCGCGGAGGGCGACGATGTCATCATCGAGTACTACGACCTCGACGGCCTGCCCGTCACCTACCAGCGCAAGCTCCCTTCCCGGCGCAAGGCGGCCAGTGAGCGAAAGGAGTACTACCGCGTCCGCTGGCAGTTCCCCCAGGAACACCTCGACAAGGAAGGCCGTCCGTTCAAGTACAAGTCGCCCGCCGGGAGCGGCACCCCCATCTACATCCCGGAACGCATCCGCCGGATGTACAAGGATAAGACACCCTTCACCCGCCTCTACATCCAGGAAGGCGAGAAGAAAGCGGAGAAGGCATCGAAGCACGGCATCCCCAGCATCGCCATCAGCGGCATACAGAACCTGGGACAGAAAGGCGCCCTGCCCGAGGACTTGGTGAAGATAATCGCCACCTGCGGCGTGACGGAGGTGGCGATTGTCTTCGACTCGGACTGGAACGACCTGTCGCAGAACATCCGCATCAACAAGCCCGTGGAGCAACGCCCGGCCTCGTTCTTCGCCGCAGCCCGCAACTTCAAGGAGTATATGCGGATGTTGAAGAACCGCGGCATCCTGGTGGAGGTGTTCGTGGGCCACGTGCAGAAGAACGAGGCCGGCGACAAGGGCATAGACGACCTGCTGGCCAACTCGCTGAAGGGACGCGAGGATGAATTGGCGCAGGACATCGAGTTTGCCTGCAACGAGAAGTCCGGGCAAGGCCGCTACGTCGCCATGCACAAGGTCACGACTTGGAACGATTTCAAGCTGAAGGAACTGTGGTGCCTGCACAGCCACGAGAAGTTTGCCGAGCTTCACCGCGACGTGCTGGCCGAGTTGCCGGAATTCATGTTCGGACGCTATGCCTGGAAGTTCGATGCGGACGGCAAGGTGGTGTCCGCCCTGCCCTTCGAGGAGGACGAGAAATTCTGGATCGAGACGGAGAAAGAAGACAGGTACGGCAACTCCACGAAAGTCTTTGAATACAACTATGTGGCCGCCCGCAATTTCTTACAGAACCGGGGCTTCGGGAAATACCGGTTGATGGACACCAAGCTGTGGACCTACATCCACATCGACCCTCCCGTGGTGGAGACCATCGATGTGGACGATGCCCGCGACTTCATGTTCTCGTTTGCCGAACAGAACTGCAGCCTGTTCGTCAACAACGCGCTGCTGAAGGGCGGCTCGCAGTTCGTCGGACCTTTCCAGATGTCGCGCCTCCATTTCATCCAGCCTAACTTCATCGCCCCCAGCCGCGAGGAACAGTATTTCTACTTCAAGGAACGCTGCTGGCGCATCACCCAGGGCGAGGTGAAGGAGGTGGGCTATGAAAGTGTGATGCACCACATTTGGGCGGAACAGCGGAAGAATGTCGATGCCCGCTACCTGGGCAGCCCGCTGATCACATTCACCGAACAGGACGGGAACTATACCTACCGCCTCTCTCCCGACGGCGAACACTGCCACTACCTGCGCTTCCTTATCAATGCGAGTAACTTCACCTGGCGGAAAAAGCCGGAAGAGGTCGAGGAAAGCGAGACCTACGAGAACAACCTTCACCTGCTCTCCAAGCTTTGCGCCATCGGCTACCTGCTGATGGAAGCCAAGGACAACAACGTCACCCGTGCCGTGGTGGGCATGGACGGCAAGCAGAGCGAGGTGGGCGAATCGAACGGGCGCAGCGGCAAGTCGCTCATCGGTGAACTGATGCGCCAAGTGGTGCCCATCGCCTACCTGCCCGGCAAGAAGCCCGACCTGCTGACGGACCAGTTCGTCTGGAACGATGTGGACGAAAAGACGCGCCTGGTCTTCATCGATGACGTACTGCAGAACTTCAACTTCGAGTTCCTTTTCCCCAACCTCACCGGCGACTGGACGGTCAACAAGAAAGGCGGCACCCGCATCACCTATCCCTTCTCCAAGTCGCCCAAGATCTACATCGCCACCAACCACGCCATCCGGGGCACCGGCAGCAGCTTCACCGACCGCCAATGGCTCATCGCATTCTCTGACTTCTACAACGACACGCACAAGCCGTTGGACGATTTCGGCGTGCTCTTTTTCTCCGAATGGGACTTCACCCAGTGGAACCTCTGCTGGAACCTGCTGGCCAACTGCATCCAGCTCTACCTGACCTACGGCGTGGTGCAGGCACCGGGCGAACGCCTCGAACAACGCAAGCTGCGGCAGGAGATTGGCGAGCTCTTCATCTCCTGGGCTGATGAATACTTCAGCAGCGATGAACATATGAATCATAGGTTGGTAAAGAAAGACCTGTATGATGCCTTGGTGAACTATGACCCGGCTGTACGCAAGTTCATCACGCCGCCCGCCTTCAAGAAGAAGCTCATTGCCTACTGCCGCTGGAAAGGCTATGTGTTCAATCCTCAGAAGTATGACCCTCGGAGCGGGAAACCCCTATTCTACGACAAGGACGGAAAGGCTATCATCGATGACAAGTCCGGCGGTGTGGAGTATGTCACCATCGGCAACGCACCCGGCGAATCACCGACACCCGCCAGCGACCCGATGGGGCTGCCTGTGACGGACAATAAGTTGGATTTCTAATAAAAGGAGCTATGACCGATACCTATGGAGAAATAATGACCCGCCTGCTGGACTTGCGCGAGAAAGCTCCCGACCGCTTCATGCGCTTCTACAATGCCGTCTGGCTAATATGTGACGAACTGCCCGACGGACAGCAATTCCGCATCGCCGACCGCTGCGCCTCGAAGTCCATCCCCCTATTTCGTGACATTGTATCTATCTATATCATGGAACAACCGTGGGACAAGTATAAAGGGTTATTGCAACTGACAGATGATATGGAGTGGGTACGGAGAGGTATCGGTATGCGTCCGCCGCGTCCGGCACCGCCTGTTTGGAATCCCCGTAAGGGGTAGGATACTCCAATTTATTATGCTGTAAAGATACACATTTTCAACGAGATATACAACAATATGCTGAAAAAAGAATGTAAAATTTTCGTGGTTATTTCGCCCGATGCCGCCGAACGGGAGCGGATGTTGGCCAAGCTGGCCGTCCGCCTCGGTTTCGCCCGGGTGCCCAGCGATGCGCAGAAGATCATCGCCTCGGACATCCGCAACATCGACTTGGGAACCGCCTACTTCGTTCTCTGTGCCCACTACAATTTCCGTGGTGCCAGTCTGACCAACCAGCGGCTGTATGAGATGGCCGCACGAGGCATCTGCGTGGCCGTTGGCGTCCGTTCCCTGCCTCGCGAATACGAGTTCATTTGCCAAGCATTCTTTCCCGAAGACCTCCTTTGAGTGTGCAGGCCGTCGGTGGCGCGAAGCGTCATCGGCGGCGGTATTCTTATTTGACTGCACACTTTTTTCACACCCTCCCGGATTTCGCCTTTCCCCCCGCCCCCCCAAACCTCGTCCATATAACAAATTGGACAACCGTGCTGCTAGCCGCAGGCAGGGGGCGGTATATAATATTCTTCTTTTTCTTTTAAAAAAATGACTACCTAAAAAAATACATCTAAAAATCGTGCAACCGTGCAGGCGTACGGAAAAACGCTATTAACAAAATGAAAATCAATACAATATAAGCGTACGATTTGAGCACGATTTGCGCACGAATCCCGTACGATTTGCACTTTTTTGCTGAAAAAGGCTGTTTGTACGCAATTCGAGAAAACGTACGTGGAAAGTACGGAAATCGTGCGCAGATAAATAACTGATTGATAGAATGTTTTGAAAAAGAAAGGCCTCATTCGACCAGTTGCACAATATTTCGTGCAACTGGTACGCAAAGAGTAAGCTGGCGCGGATGATTGTGGTTTGAAATTGTCGGCGAAACGCTTGCCAAACTAGTTACAAATGACTATATTTGCAAGTAAATCAATACGTTGCACTATGATTACTACTCGAATCAACATACCGGAACATTTACGCGAATATATGGTGGGGAAATATGGGGACTTTCGGAACGACCCCATTCGCCTACCCGACCATCTGGACTTGTACCACTTCATCTTCGACCTTTTGGAGAAGCGTCCCATCAACCAGCAGAAGGATGAAGGGAACCTGGAAATCGTTCTGCCGGAGCGGAGCATCGGGAAAAGGCCGGAGTACTACAATTACCTGGGCCAACGCTCCCAACGCATCCTCATTCGGAAAATTGATACGATGATGTGGGCCGAGGCACACGACTTCATTGACCACAAGAAGCACGTGGACGGAATGGAATACAAAGATGCCGTCCATCTCTTTATGAACCGCTACGGAATCGACAGTCTGACGGAAGATGCCTTTCTGAAGAATTACTATCGGTGGCGGGGAAAGGTGCGCAAGAAGGAGAAGATCCGCGAATATTCGAGGAATAGGCGGTAAAAAAGATGAAATTTGCCAGAAAAATTCAGACAGCAAGTGTATGGATTTGTCCTTTTTGAAGGGAGAAATATATGCAAAATCGTGAAATCATTGAAAAATAGAAGGTTATGAACAATATGGGAGGCTTGATCCGGTGCGAAGTGGTGCCGGTGACATCAGTAGATACATTCAGCGTCATCAATGGCGCAGTCCGCATTGCCTTGAAGACCGGGAAGTCGTGGTATACGCTATCGATTAGTACCAAACAGACAACGGCAGGAGCACCGCCCGAAAAGAGCGAAGGCGGCACTCAATACACCCACCAGTTCAGAACTGTGTTGCCTTTTCACACCTATCAGGGTGAAAATATGGCATTTTATCAAGATTGTTGCCGGAATGGGTGCCTGGTGAAGTACACCGATGCCAATCAGCGCACCCGCATCCTCGGCTCGAAGGAATTTCCGCTGACTGGCACCTTCGAAGAAGTACCCGGGGAATCCCCGACCGATTTGGCCGGTTATCGTTTGGAGTTGGAAGCCACCTGCCTGCATCCTCAATTAATATATAAGGTATAGTGTCGTTTGCCGAACAGGCATACTGTCGTAACATTGCACCGTAATTAATTGGTGCAATGAGCAAACGTATTATCCTTTCTGATTCCTCGCTGAACCGATACGGCTATCGGGTCCTGACCGAAGGCATCGACTATTCCGCCTTCGCGAAGAACCCGATTTTGCTGTATATGCACTTCCGCGATGAGGGAAGCCCCTATTGGGGCACCTACAAGGCCATCGGCCACTGGAAAGACATCCGGGTGGAAGATGGCGTGTTGTCCGCAGAACCCGTGTTCGACCAGGTGGACGAGTTGTCACAGACCATCGCCGCCAAGTTCGAGGCTGGAACTTTCAACGCCGCCAGCATCGGGATTCGCATCCTGGCCACTTCCGGCGAAAAGGAGTTTCTGGTGCCGGGGCAGACCCGCGAGACCGTCACGAAGTGCGAACTGATGGAAGCCAGCATCGTGGATATCCCCGCCAACGCCAACGCTGTGCGGTTATACGATCGCGACACTTCCGCCTGCCTGGCTGTCGGAATGGATAATGCCGCTGTTCCGTTGCTCCGCCAAAACCCCACAGCTATGAACTTGAAAGCAAAATGGAAGACCGTCCTCGCCTTTCTTGGCATCGGGGAGGACAAGGCCGAGGCGACCCAGCTCTCCGAAGAGCAGATGGAGTCGCTCAATGCCGAAATGGAGCGTTTGCAAGGCGAGAATGACCGCCTGGCCGCCGAGAAAGCGGATGCCGACCAGCAATTGCAGGCCGCGAACGACGAAGTGACCACGCTGAAAGCCGACCTCGCAAAGAAGGATGGCGAGATCAGCACCCTGACCGAACAGGTGCAGAACCTGAAGAACCAGCCCGATGAAGGGCAGCACGGACCGGCACCCAAGAACGAACCGCAAGGAGAAGACAAGGAAGACTTGGCTGCCTTTGCCGACAAGCATCCCAGGGACTATGCCGCCTTAACCGCCCGTATGAAGGAGGAAGGGTTGGTTTAATGAAGAATTGAGAATTGAAAATTAAAAATTAAAAGCTATGCCAGAATCTCCCAAACTGATAGACGTCAAGAAGCTCAATGAAGCGATGACGATTTATGACAAGACCCTGCGTGCCCTGCCTTACGCCACGCTGCAAGAGGTGTCCGCCGCACTGGGTCTGAACGTGATGGACCTGCAAGGCAAGCACGTCCGCATCAACGAACGCCGCTATGCCGGTGGCACCCAGTCCTACAAGGTGGGCAAGACCTTCGGCAACCTCGACAAGCTGTTGGCCTTCGAGCCGTCGGCCATCGAACCGAAGGACGTGGTGTGCATCACGAAAGAGAACAGCCAGGTGTACACCGACAACGAGTTGCTCATCGTGGGCGGAAAGCCGGTGAGCAACGTCACCAAGCGACACCCGCTGGAAGTCCGTGTGGCCCACGCCTTGGTACGCAGCCACATCGAGGACGTGGTCTATGTGATGTTTCACGCCGAGCGCGACGAGGAGTCCACTTCGCCCGCCGGTGCCTTCGACGGTTTCTTCACCAAGGCCGACCTGCTGATTGCCGCCGGCGATGTCAATGCCGCCCGTGGCAACTTCGCCGTCAGTGGCGAGTTCGCGATGCCCACCGGTGACACGGACTACTCCGCCTACGAGAACCTGGTGGAATGGATTGGCAACACCAACACCTACCTGCGCTCCAGCCGTAGCGGCGTGCCGCAGTTGCTTTGCGCCCAGAGCGTGCTGATTGCCGCCCGGGCCGCCTTGCGCAACAAGTTGAAGATGCAGGAATACCCCTCGATGCAGCGGATGATTGAACTGCTGCGCGAAGATGCCTTCTGTCCGACGCTGGAAGTGGCCACGCACGAAGCCTTGGGCCGTGGCAGCCGCCTGATTCTACAGAAGAAGGGCAATATGGATTTGGCGTTCAACACCCAGGCCGCCACCCGCTTCTGTCAGATCCGCGACATCTACGAAGACCCCAACGAATGGCAGTTCTGGCTTCAGTCCGGCTACGACACCCGCATCAACGACTGGCACGAGAAGGTCTTCTGCACGAATGAGCAAAAGAACGAATCCCTCGACCTGGCAGGCGACTACTGCAAGACGGGTGGCGTGCAGGTGACCATCACCGGCGATGACGGCCAAGGCAAGTGGAACGTGCAGGGCAAGGCGGCCCAGCGTGGCAGCGGCCAGTATATCATCGGCCTCACGCCCGGCAAGTACACCATCGAGTTCTCCGACGTGAGCGGCAAGACCAAGCCCTCCAGCCTGACCGAGGTGGAAGTGAAGGCCGGGGAAATCACCGCCAAGGAAGCCGCTTACACGGCAGCGGGTTAATGAAGAATTGAAAATGAAGAATTATAAATTAAAAACTGGAACTATGAAACGGAAACTCTTTCTTTTCTGTATAGTCGCCGCCGTTCTGGCAGCAGCGTTTTGCCTGCTGCCGGAGGTGGCTGGCAGCACGTCCGGCCAGGTGCCGGGCGATGTCCTGATGGCCACCGGACCGGCCTTCGCCGCACTGAAATGGCCCGTGGGTCGCAACAATATGGGTGGCTTCAAGGGCTATCTCATCTTCGTGCCTGCCGATGCCCCGTCGGCCGTGCCCGAACTGCCGACGTGGGATGAAGCGGCGGACAACGATGAACTGGTGACCGCCTCCGGCACGTTCGCCTTCCCCGCCGAGGGGACTGTCAAGGCACCGCTCTACCTCTACAGCACGGATGCCACCGTGGGCTACAACGTGGAAGCCCAGGGCGAGCCGGACGGCATCTCCTACCGCCAGACGCTGACCGCCTTCTTCCCCGGCAATATGAAGGAAGCCCACGCCTTCGCCGCCTTGGTGAAGAACACGCCGGGCTACTACATCTTCGAGGATTCGGACGGCCAGCAGATGATGATCGGGCAGAAAGGGATGCCCGCCTCTACTTCGGTGGCGTTCGCCGGTGGTCAGGCCCGTGCCGACCGTCGCGGCCACACGTTCACCATCACGGCGGACAGCAACTATTCGGCCGTCTTCCTGGAGACGCCCATCGACGTGGATGCCGTGAAGGATGGCTCCTGGTCTTCTTCTCCCGGAGTGGGCGGCTAATCCATATAATATAAATGGTATAGTATGAAACGCAAGGAACAACTGCAACAATGGCTCGGAGACCGACGGCGCACGTATGCCGACGGCCTCCGGCTGTTCCGCGCCCTGGCATCGGACGCGGTGAAGAAGCGTTACTCCGCCTACCTGGAGCAGGGGGCGGACGGTGTGTCGAACCCCTTCGATCCGCGCTTCACGCAACTGGTGAACTGCCTGAGCAAGATAGCCCAGGCCATCCGCGCCGGACAGACCATCCCCACCGCCGAGGAAGAACTCCTCACCGTCACCGTGCCCGCCGACAGTCAGGCCAAGGAACGCGAGGAGCGTCAACGGCGCATCGAGGAACTGAAGGCCGACAACGAGGACATCGCCACCCGCATCGGCTACCTGGAGGACGAAAGCGGCACGCACGCCGACGAGATAGACGGATTGAAGGACCAGATGGAGCAGAACCTGGACGAAATCCAGCAACTGCGCAAGGACGTGGACCAACTCAGCCAGCCCGGCGTGAAGATTGTCACCGAAGAGAGCCTGACGCCGGAACTGAAGAAGGTCTACCAGCGCATCAAGGAGATTGCCCCGCTGTATGCCTCGCTGCACGCCGACATCACCAACGAGTCCACGCCGGACGAGGAACGGAAGAAGCTGGCCGACAAGCTCTGCGACCTGGACGACGAACGCCGCGCCCTCTGGAAGCAGATAGACGACTGGGCCGAGGGAAAGGGCGTCCGTCTCGATGAGAAACGTCCCGAGTACAGCGACAACGCCTTGGTGCGCGGCTACGAGATGGCCCGCCAGGTGAAACGCCTGCGGCAGAAC
>DXCV01000087.1 GCA_019115825.1 Candidatus Bacteroides pullicola | reverse complement strand
GAAAAGCATAGTGCATAACCCATCAAGAAGAGAATCAAAAAATCATAGTATTAACACTAAAAACAAGAAAGACTTATGGAAAAGAAAGAAATGTATGTGGCTCCCGAGGTGGAAATCCTCGAGGTGGCTGTGGAAAAGGGCTTCGCGGCTAGCCCGACGACGACCATCCCTGATGATGACGACGTTTGGGGCGGTGGCGGCGATTGATACGCAACATGAACATTAAAAAGAAAAACAGAAACTTAAGTTTTAGATTAAATTTAAATTAAATCAAAGAATGAGAACGAAACATTTACTGTACACAATGGCGTTGGCCGGCATTTTCGCGGCTTGTACGCAAGATGAATTTGAGACCGTGAACGGTGCCGATGCACTGACCGGCCGCAAGTCGATCGGACAGGTTACCTTCACGGAGGCTCCTTCCACCCGCTGGGCTGTAGAAAGCTGGGACAAGATTGCTCCGGAGGCTGATGATGCTTTCAGCTTGATGCTGGTGGACAACCCTCGTACGGGTTTGGACGGCATGCACCTCTATCCCATCGACAACTACGAGTTGATTGAAAAGGCGCAGACCAACTACATCTTCAGAAAAGGTAATAATGGTTGGAGCAACGAGGCTGAGCTGGTGGAAGGTAACTACCTCTATGTGGCTCCCGCACAGGAAGGCAAGCTGGACCGCAACACGGTGGAAATCAACCTGCCGACCGAGCAGAACCTCACTCTCGGTGCTGACGGCAAGGTTAACCCGCTGTCTGCCATCGAGGAGTTCGTGGCCAAGGGTTATCCCTTCTACATCGGACACCGTTTCTTGAGCGAAGGCGGTAGCGTAAGCCTGCCCAACATGCAGAGCATCTTTGCTTATCCCGAAATCACGATTACGCAGACCGATGCGTTCCGCGATGAAGTGGCTGTTGTGAAGAAAGTAATCATCAAACAGGAGAACCCCGGCGATGCATTTGTGGTCAACGCTCCCCTGAACCCCAAGAAGGCTGCCACGCTGTTGACCAACGAGTTCTTCACCAAACGTGGCGAGGACAAGCAGGACAAGGTCGTTATCGGCGACTGGGCTGGACATGCCAATGCATATTTCGGTGTTGACGAAGAAATTCCGCAAAATTGGGGAAGTAACGAGTGGAACAACACAAAGGAAATTCCCGCTGATACTACTTTCGTGGCACACAACATGAACGGCCGAGTTCTTGGAACGTATTTGTTCAACAAAGGCTTGAACGGCGCTACTTCCGATCTGTTGGGCGACCCGCAGTCCAAGAGCCAGTACATCGTGATCAACATGCCGGGTGACGGTGTCGCTCTGAAGTATAGAGAGTCTATCAAGTTTAACGCTGTGATTCCGGCTGCTACGTATGAAATGACGGAAGTGGATGCGGGAGATCAAACGGTGAAAAAAGGCTTGACCATTTATGTTGTGCTGGAAAATAACGAGGCCTACAAAAAGGTTGTTACTTCGACAGGTGACGAAAGCACCATTGATTTGTATCCTGGCAAGCGTTATCCGGTTCAAGACTACACCGGTTTGAATCTGAATAGTGGTGCTGGAAAGTACTTCACAATTGAACTCTGCGAAAAGACTGACGGTACTAACAAATATATCAAAACTACGGACGCTGAAATCGGTGGAGTAGGTACTATCAATACAACGGAAGACCTGATTGCTGCCATCCAGGGACATACTTCTGCTGAACCCCTGTACCTGACTATCGAAGGTAGAAACGTAGTCTATAACAAGGCTGTGAACGACGCTGTTACCAACAAGCGGAGCCAGCAGGTTACTATCCAGGGCCACATCAAAGTACAGGCCGAAAAGGGCACGACGCTGAACCTCTACAGCCGTATGCTGATTGAGGACGCTACGATCGCTGAGGGTGGCAAGATCGTTGCCAGCGAAAACAACTTGAAGAAGGTGGTTGTTGCTCCTAAGGCTGAGTTAGAATTGACCGATGTTGAAGGCGTGAACAAGCAGGCCGAAATTACCAACGCCGGTACCCTGACGCTGAGCACTGCTGATTTTGTGAGAGTGGATAACCATGGTGTATTAAAGGTTAACTATGACCTTGCCAACGCAGAGGGCATCAACGTTGAGTATCTGGATTGCGTGGACAACAAAGAAATCATCAGTATGCCCATCGACTTGAATCCGAGCGTTGAGGTAATGCCTGGCGGTGTGTATGCACTCACCTCTGAGACCCTCAACTATCCGATCACTGTGGATGCCAAAACCAGCAATGAAGATGCAGGTGTACTGATTCTGAAGAGTAATGTAAGAGTGGTGAAGGATGTTATTACGCTCGAGAACGGCAAGAAACTCGAGAGAGAAGGTAAGATCGACAACAATGGTTTAATTTCCACAGAAACTGAAAAGACATGGACTTTGACCATCGCAACCGGTCGTACAATGACCGTGGGTCAGGAGGCTGTAGTTGACGCTGCCCTTGAAATCGAAGGCGCATCCGTTCTTCTGAAAGACATCGAAGATCCTAACTTCGTTACCGAATACATCGAAGCTGCAAAGGTTATCAACTACGGTACTTTGAAGAAAAACGTGAAGGTTAACGGTAAGCTGGTTATGAAGGGTGTTAATTCTCGCATCGAGGGTGAAATCACTGCTTCTGATGAAACTGAAGGTGAGATCGACAACACGGAAAAGGGCACGATAGTAAATGAACCTGAGGGTGTTACTGTCTTCGCTAGATTTGCCGGACTGGATCTGACAACTAATGAGACTACGGCTGCTGCTAAAGAAGAAATGAGCGAGTATGGAAAGGACTTCAAAGTAACTGTAATCCGCTTGGAAGGTGAAGTAAAAGTTGATGGAGTAGACCGTACTCTGAATAAGAAAGATGGTGAATGGAATGGTGACATTGAAGGCATAGAAATGCTGGAATTTGCTAAAGGTTCTTCGCTGACCATTGGCTATGTTATTTTGAACTCCGACTTGAATATCAAGGTAAGTGCTCCTGATATCCAGTGGAACGGTAGAACAGAGGATCGCTCTAAGTTCAACTTCGGAACTGCAACGATGACTCGTGGATTCTACTTGACAACAAATAAACAAAGAAACTATATTGCAAAGAAAGGTTACATCGAAACCAACAATTGCATGACAGTTGCCGGCTTGGAAGAAAATTAATCTTTCTTGAATACATTGAATTAGTCCCGCAGACCCCCAAAGTCCTGCGGGACTTTTTTAATAACCGTAATAGAATGAAAGTAATATAAGTATGCTTAGAAAAATAGACGAAAAGCCACTGAACGCCAATGTGGAATTGAGCAAAATAGCAGAGGGAGTAAACCTGCTGCAAGCACAAGACAATCCGTGGTCTTATCTCCAAGCTGGAAATCTGATTTGGGTGGAAAGAGAAGATCATTATGACGTTTACGAATTGACCGAAGCCTGGGACAGAGACGAAGCCACCCGGGAAGCCTTCATCGACGCCCTCTGCCGCGAAGCAAACCCTTGACCGCCAGCAGCCGTCCACAAGTGCTTGGGAAAGTCCCGAATAAAAGCCTTATTATACCTGAATAAAAGCCTTATTGGTATGACGAAAAAGCCTTTTTCACACGACGAATAAGCCTTTTTCGTATGACGAATAAGGCTTTTTTGTAGCACTAAAGCACGGCAAGAGCCGCGCCTACTCCTTGAGCAGGCGGAGGAAAGGCTATAGGATTAAGCAGGTTGCGCCCGGCGGAAGACCCGACGACGATGGGTTTCCGGGCTTCGTGCGGACAATAAGCCGCAGATTTTGCGGTTTATTGCCCGCAAAAGCGTATATTTGCAGAAAATCTTGAAGCGTATGTATATCTATGAACACAAAGGCTGGCCCGACTTTTCGTGGGACAAGGAGCTTGTCGGCGAGAAACTGAACGAAGTATATAGGGCCGTAGGCTATCTGATGGGGCGACTGAGCCAGATAGGCTTTGACAACAAAATGTCCGCCGTGGTCGAATCGATTTCCCACGACATCATCGCATCGTCGGAAATCGAAGGCGTGACTTTGAACAACGACCAGGTGCGCTCGTCGGTGGCCCGCAAGCTCGGCGTGCAATGGCCGGGGTCGGCAGAACCGTCCCGCTATATAGACGGCGTGGTGGAGATGGCCCTCGATGCGACCGTCAATTTCGACAGGCCGCTGACGGCGCAAAGGCTGTTCGGCTGGCACAATTGCCTCTTTCCCACCGGGTGGAGCGGCCCGGTAAAGATTGACGTGGGACAATACCGTAGCCAGGAAATGAAGGTCGTATCCGGCATGTTTGGCCGGGAGCGGGTGCATTATGTGGCTCCGGCCCCCGAAAGGCTGGAAGAGGAAATGAAGCAGTTCCTGGATTGGTTTAATGCGGACGCCACGGACGGCTATGTGAAATCGGCCATAGCCCATTTGTGGTTTGTCTGCATCCATCCTTTCGACGACGGCAACGGGCGAATCGGGCGAGCCATTGCGGATATGGCGCTTTCGCAGGCGGAAAACTCGCAGATGCGCTTCTTCAGCATCTCCCGGCAGATCAGCAAAGACAAGAAACAGTATTACGACGTGCTGGAGCGGACACAAAAGGGAGATTGCGACATCACCGGATGGATAGTCTGGTACCTGGATTGCCTGCTCCGCGCTGTCGGCCAATCGGACGTGACCTTGTCGAAGACGATGAACAAGGCTATATTCTGGCAGACACATGCTGAAACCATCGTGTCCGGCCGACAACGCGAAGTCCTGAACTTGTATCTGGACGGCTATCCCGGGAAATTGACGGTCAAGAACTGGGCCAAACGTGCCAAGGTGTCGCCCGACACTGCAGCCCGCGACGTAAAGGATTTGGTGGAAAAAGGCATTCTGGAGCCTCAACACGGCCGGGTCCGCGATGTGTGCTACGGCATCCGGTGCAGCGACTCCGTACTCGTCATTCCCCTTCCGGAAGACGCGTAGTCCCCGCCCGGCTGCACAGCCTTCTCCGTCCTTTTACTTCCGCGCATCCCTGCTTGCATCAATCCTTAGAAATATGAACAGCAGTATCGTGAAACCCCACAACGACGAGCCGCCGTAGCTGAAGAACGGCAGGGGGATGCCGATGACGGGCGTCAGGCCCAGCACCATGCCGATGTTGATGAAGACGTGGAAGAGAAAAATGCTCAGGACGGAGTAGCCGTAGACGCGGCCGAAGGTGGTGGGCTGGCGCTCGGCCAGGACGATGAGGCGCAGGATGAGGATGAGGAAGAGCACCAGGACGGCGGCGGAACCCAGGAAGCCTTCTTCCTCGCCCACGGTGCAGAAGATGAAGTCCGTGTCCTGCTCGGGGACGTACTTCAGCTTGGTCTGCGTGCCGTTCAGGAAGCCTTTGCCCGTCAGGCCGCCCGAGCCGATGGCAATCTTGGACTGGTTGACGTTGTAGCCCGCGCCGCTGAGGTCTTCCTCCAGGCCCAGCAGGACCTTGATGCGCACTTGCTGGTGGCTCTCGAGGACGCTGTTGAAGACGTGGTCGCTGCTATAGAGGAAGCCGACGGAGCAGAGGGCGAAGACGGCGGCCAGCAGGTAGCCCGGACGGCGGGACTGCAGGGCGAGGAAGCCCAAGTAGCCGACGGCCAGGATGCAGAGGCCCCACAGGACCCAGACGAGATTGAACGGCACGAGCCATTCGGACACGGCCAGGGCGAGGGCCAGGGCGCCCAGCGTGACCCCGGCAATGAGCTTGGCGGCCCCGGTGCGGCGGGTGTAGACCCACGTCATGCCTGCGGCGAAGAGCAGGATGAGGGTTAGCACGAGGAACTGCCCCAGCGGGGTGGGCGTGTCGGCCAGCATGACGTCGGCATAGCGGATGCCCAGGACGAAGTAGAGCACGGCGCAGACCCCGGCAAAGAGGATGACGCCGGGCATCCCCTCGCGGTAGAGCATGAGGAAGAAGGCGAGGTAGACCAACGCGGAACCGGTCTCGCGCTGCATGATGATGAGCAGCATGGGCACCAGGATAAGGGCGCCGACGGTCAGGGCGTTCTTCCACGTCTTCAGCACGAAGCCGTAGACGTTCATGCACTTGGCCAGCGCGAGGGCCGTGGCGAACTTGGCAAACTCGGCGGGCTGCAGGCTGACGGGCCCCAGGATGAGCCACGAGCGGGAGCCCTTGGTGTCCGGCGCGATGAAGATGGTGACCACCAGCAGGAGGATGAGGATGCCGTAGATGAGGTAGGCGAAGGTGTCATAGAAGAGGTCGTCCAGCATGAGCAGCACGGCACCGAGGCCGAACGAGCAGATAATCCACACGAACTGTTTGCCGGCGCGGGTGGAGAAGTCCAGCAGGTCGTGCTCGCTGTAGTCGTAGCTGGCGCCGCAGATGCTCACCCAGCCGAAGGCGACCAGCAACAGGTAGACCACGATGGTGGTCCAATCCAAGGATTTCAGTATTGATTCGTTTCGTCGCATAAGGTAAATGATAATTTAGTTGACAAGTTAACAAGACTACGAGGACAGGGCTTATCACTTGTATATCTGTTTACTAACAGGCCTTGTTGCCTCGTTTACTCGTCTCCTTGTCAACTTATAAATTCCTATTTATACTATTTTCATCTGTCCGCTTCCCCGTACATCACCACGCGCTGGCTGAAGTCCTCGGCCAGTTTCTCATTCTCGGGGGAGAGGTGGCCGTGGAGATACTGGTCCATCATCAGGGCGCCGATGGGCACGCCGTAGGTGGCTCCCCATCCGCCGTTCTCCACGTAGACCACGATGGCAATCTGCGGGTCGTTCATCGGCGCGAAGCCCATGAAGACGGAGTGGTCCTTGCCGTGGGGGTTCTGGGCGGTGCCCGTCTTGCCGCAGGCCTCCACGCCGGGCAGGATGTTGCCCACCATGCGGCACGTTCCGCTGCCGGTGCTCCCGGTGACGGCGGCGCGCATCCCCTCGGCCACCCAGTCGTAGTATTGGCGGTCGATGCCGGTGTGGCGCGGGGTCGTATAGAGGCTGTCCAGCGGGTTGTCCTCGATATCCTTGACGATGTGGGGCGTGATGAACCAGCCGCGGTTGGCGATGGTCGCGCCCAGGTTGGCTATCTGGAGGGGCGTGGCGAGGATTTCGCCCTGCCCGATGGCGATGCTGATGACGGTCAGCCCGTTCCATGAGCCGCGATAGGCCTTGTCGTAGAACTGGGCGTTGGGGATGAGTCCGCGCTGTTCTCCGGGCAGGTCGGTGCCTAGTCGGTAGCCGAAGCCCTGCGCCACCATGTGGTCCTTCCAGACGGTGATGGCGTTCTGCGGCGAGCCGTATTTCTTGTCGCCGAACATATAGTAGAGTCCCCAGCAGAAGTAGGCGTTGCACGACGTGGCGATGGCGGGCACCAGCGGCAGCGGCGAGGCATGGCCGTGGCAACCGACACGCAGTCCGCGGTGGATGAAGCCGTGCGAGCAGGGATAAGAGGGCGACTCCTTGCCGACGATGCCCTCTTGGAGGAAGGTCAACGCCTGCGCTGTCTTGAAGGTGGAGCCGGGAGGATAGGTGCCCATGATGGCGCGGTTCAGCAGGGGCTTCTGCTTGTCCTTCTGCAGCAAGTTATGGTTGCGCCCGCGCTGCCGCCCGATGAGCAGGTGCGGGTCGAAGGTGGGGGACGACACCATGCAGAGGATTTCGCCCGTCTTGGGTTCGATGGCCACGATGGAGCCGATTTTGTTCTGCATCAGCCGCTCGCCCAGCATCTGGAGGTCGATGTCGATGCCCAGCTTCAGGTTCTTGCCGGGGACGGACGGGCGGTCCAGCTTGCCGTCCATGTAGTGGCCCTGGATGCGGCCGTGGGCGTCGCGGAGCAGGATTTCCACGCCCTTCTCGCCGCGGAGGTATTTCTCGTAACTCTTCTCGATGCCTTGCTTGCCGATGTAGTCGCCGCTGCGGTAGTAGTCGTCCTTCTCGATGTCGCGGCGGGACACCTCGCCGATGTCGCCCAAGGCATGGCCTGCGGCGTTGTAGGTGTATTGGCGGATGGTGCGCCGCTGGATGGAGAAGCCGGGATACTTGTACAGCTTTTCCTGGAAAACGCCGCACTCCTCGGCAGAGAGCTGGGTCATGAAGACCTGCTGCGTGTAGCGGGAGTAGCCGGGATTCTTGCGGCGGTCCTTGACGTCGGCCATCAGTTGGTCGAACTGTTCGCGGGTGAGGTTCAGCGTGCGGCAGAAGTCGGCGGTGTCCAGGTCGACGACCTCGCGGGGGACGAAGGTCACGTCGTAGGCGGGCTGGTTGAACACCAGAAGCTTGCCGTTGCGGTCGTAGATGGCGCCGCGCGACGGGTATTGCACCTTGTTGAGGAAGGCGTTGTTGTCGGCATACCGCTTGTACTCGTCCGTCAGGATTTGCAGGTCGAAGAGCCGCACGACGTAGACCAGCACGATGAAGATGGCCGCGCCGGCAATCACGTACTTCCGCTTCTCCAGGTTAAAGTCCTTCGCCATCGCTTACAATCCTTTATTCCGTATTCCCTCCACGGCCAGGGTGCAGGCCAGGGTGAGCACCGTGCTGGCCAGGATGCGCAGCGCAAGCAGCCCGAAGTGTGCCGCCGAGAAGTAATCCAGGCTGAGCAGCACGGCATGGTGCAGCAGCACGCAGGCCGTCGCATACTTCAGGAAGGCAGCCGTCCCCATCGTCCGGGGGGAAGGCGCAAAGTTGCCTGTCAGGTCGCGCGGGGCGAACAGCCGCAGCAGCAGCGGCCGGAGGAAAGCCAGCAAGACAACGCTCGCGGCGTTCATGCCCGGCGTGTCCGAGAAAAGGTCTACGCCCAGTCCCAGGAAGAAAGCCCACAGCATCAGCCCGTTGCGCGGGGTCTCCGAATCCATCTTAATAATCATATAGATATATAGGAAGGGGGTGGCATATCCGGCGATGTGCACGTTGTTCAGAATCAGCACCTGCAGCAGGAGCAGGCCGACGAACCAGGCTGATTTATGGAGATAGTCTTGTATCAAGGCGTGTCGGGGTCTTGGGGGTTAGTTATTCAGTTGTTCATTCAGTTGCTTCAGTTCGGGCAGGTTGTGGTTGGCAATGACGCGGACGTCGCTCACCCGTCCGAAGTCGGTGGCGAGGCGGATTTTCAGCAGGTAGGACAGGCCGTCGTGCGAGTCGGACATCTCGTCGATGTAGCCCACCAGCAATCCGGGGGGAAACACGGCCGAGTAGCCGCTGGTCACCACCGTGTCGCCCACGCTGAACTCCGCATGGCGGGGCAGGTCGCGAAGGTAGGCATACTGCGAGTCGCCGCCCTCCCACTTCAGGTAGCCGAAGTAGTCGCTGCCCTGTATCTTGCAACTGAGGCTGGACTTGCTGTTCAGCAGCGAGATGACCAGCGCATAGTGGGGCGTGGTCTTGTAGACGATGCCCACCACGCCGTTGGCCGACACCACGCCCATTTCCGGGCGGATGCTGTCCGCCGAGCCTTTATCCAGGGTCAGGTAGTTGTCCAGGCGGTTCAGGCTGTTCTTGATGATACGCGCCTTGTAGAGGGAATAGCTGTGGTCACGCGGCACGGAGTCGAGGCTGTGGTACAGCGTCGTGTCCGACCGTGCGTCCAGCAACGTCCGCTCCAACTGGGCCACGCGTTGCTCCAGGCGGATGTTGTGGTCCAGCAGGTCTTCGTTGGTCTCCTTCAGGTGGAAATACGCGGCAATGCTGCCCGTCACCTCGTACAGCTTGCCCGCCACGGCGTTGGCCGAGGTGAAGAACACGCTCTGCTGGTAGCGGTTGAAACGGAACAATAAAACAAAACTGGCCACCTCCAGCAGGATGAAGAGGAACCAGTAATTGTATTTGACCAGGAAGTTCAGCAGGTTGCGCATAGACCTCCCCTCCGTTTATCTCATCAGGAACGAGAACTTGTCCACGTTCTTCAGGGCGATGCCCGTACCCTTGGCCACGGCGTGCAGCGGGTCTTCCGCGATGTGGAAGGGAATGTTTATCTTGTCCGTCAGACGCTTGTCCAGTCCGCGCAGCAGGGCGCCGCCGCCGGCCAGGTAGATGCCGTTGTGCACGATGTCGGCATACAGCTCGGGCGGGGTGTTCTCCAGCGCGCTGAGCACGGCGGTCTCAATCTTCGAGATGGACTTCTCCAGGCAGTGTGCAATCTCCTGGTAGCAGACGGGCACCTCCATGGGCAGGGCCGTGATGCGGTTCGGGCCGTGGACGATGTAGTCCTCGGGGGCATCCTCGCCCAGCTCGGTGAGGGCGGCGCCCACGTGTATCTTGATGCGTTCGGCCATGCGTTCGCTGACCTTGACGTTGTGCTGGCGGCTCATGTACTCCTGGATGTCGACGGTCAGGTCGTCGCCGGCGATGCGGATGGAGTTGTTGCTGACGATGCCGCCCAGCGAGATGACGGCAATCTCGGTGGAGCCGCCGCCTATGTCGACAATCATGTTGCCCTCAGGTGC
>DXCV01000086.1 GCA_019115825.1 Candidatus Bacteroides pullicola | reverse complement strand
ACGTTGTAGACTTCACCGGGCTTTCCTTCGCGGACCACGAGGTCGATGGCCTTGCAGTGGTCCTCGACGTAGAGCCAGTCGCGCACGTTGGAGCCGTTGCCGTAGACGGGGAGGTGCTTGCCCTCCAGGATGTTCTTGATGATGAGCGGGATGAGCTTCTCGGGGAAGTGGTAAGGCCCGTAGTTGTTGCTGCAGCGGGTGATGCTGACGGGCATGTGGTACGTGTCCCGGTAAGCCATGACGAAGAGGTCGGCGCTGGTCTTGGAGGCGCTGTAGGGGCTGTGCGGGCAGAGGGGTGTCTGCTCCGTGAAGTAGCCCTCGTCGCCCAGGGAGCCGTAGACCTCGTCGGTGCTGACCTGGTGGTAGCGGACGCCGGCGCGCCACATGGGATAGCCGGTCTCGTCCCGTCCCATGACCCAGGCGCGGCGGGCGGCGTCGAGCAGGTTCTGCGTGCCCAGGATGTTGGTCAGGAGGAAGAGTTGGGGGTTCTCAATGCTGCGGTCCACGTGGCTCTCGGCGGCGAAGTTGACCACGTAGTCGAACTTGTAGCGGGCGAAGAGGTCGTCCACGAGGGCGCGGTCGCAGATGTCGCCGCGGACGAAGATGCAGCGTTCGTTGTCGATGTCCCCGGCGATGGTGCCGAGGTTGCCCGCATACGTCAGGGCGTCGAGGATGACCACGCGGATGTGTTCGTGTATCCGCAGGAGGTACTTGATGTAGTTGGCGCCGATGAATCCGGCGGCGCCGGTTACGAGGTAAGTCTTCATAATGCGTTAAATGATAATTTATATGCGCAAAGCGCACAATTGACAATTGATAATTGACAATTGACAATTAGCAGATACAATGAGACGATTTCGGGTTTGCACCGCATTGTCAATTGTTAATTGTCAATTGTCAATTGCGAGGGCAGCGCCCCGCTAAATTCCTATTTATCTATGCGCCTCCGCCAGCTCCATCAGGTACTGCCCGTACTCTGTCTTGCCCATCTGCTCGCCCAGGCGGTGCAGTTGGTCGGGGCCAATCCAGCCCTTGCGCCAGGCAATCTCCTCGATGCAGGAGACGCGGAAACCCTGGCGGTTCTGGATGGTGGCCACGAAGTTGGAGGCTTCCAGCAGGCTGTCGCAGTTGCCCGTGTCCAGCCAGGCGAAGCCGCGGCCGAAGAGCTCGACCCGCAGCGTGCCCTCGTCCAGGTAGAGGCGGTTGAGGTCGGTGATTTCATACTCGCCGCGGGCGGAGGGGCGCAGGGACAGGGCCTTCTCGGTGACGGTGTGGTCGTAGAAGTAGAGGCCGGGCACGGCGTAGTTGCTCCGGGGCACGGCGGGCTTCTCTTCCAAGGAGACGACACGGCCTGCGGCGTCGAACTCCACCACGCCGTAGGCGCGCGGGTCCTTCACGTAGTAGCCGAAGATGCAGGCGCCCCGCCCGATGGAGGCGGCGCGTCGCAGCATGGCGCTGAATCCCTGGCCGTAGAAGAGGTTGTCGCCCAGAATGAGGCAGCCGGGGCCGCCCTCCAGGAAGTCCGCACCCAGCACGAAGGCTTGTGCCAGGCCGTTGGGCTTCTCTTGTATCTTGTAGGAGAACTTCATGCCCAACTCCTCGCCCGTGCCCAGCAGGTCGCGGAACATGGGCAGGTCGCGCGGGGTGGAGATGACCAGCACCTCGCGGATGCCGGCCAGCATCAGCGTGGAGAGGGGATAGTAAATCATCGGCTTGTCATAGACCGGCATGATTTGCTTGGATATGGCTTTACTGAGGGGATAGAGACGGGTGGCGCTGCCACCGGCAAGAATAATTCCTTTCATATCTTGTTCCTATTTAATGGGTAAAACGGTTTACTCGGGCGGAATAAAATAAGAAGGAGGACGACGCCCCACGGCTCTCGCGTTATTCACGGCTGCAAAGATGGGGAAAAACGCGGACATGACCAAACTTTCCGCCCGGAAAGTGCGTCAAGGCTCCTCCCCCGCCCTGCCCGCCTGCCAGCGGCGGTAGTCGGCCACGGAGTCGAACGCGATGCCCTCGGCCACGATGCCGCCCGCTTCGTAGGAGAGGAGGTTGCGGACTTCTTGTGTCAGCCTCTTGGACGGCTGGAACACGACGCGTGCCGGACGCATCAGCCGCGGGTGGAAGTCCTCGGGCTGGGCAACGCCCTCGCTACCGTATGTCAAGCTCAACGATCCCAGTTCGCCCAAGCGGATGACATAGCCTTCGGCCAGGTAGCGGGGCACGAACTCGTTGATGAGGTCCAGCACGGCACGCACCTCGATGGCATTGAGCGTGGTGTTCTTCGAGGCATAGCGGCACAGGTCCGCCTTGTCCAGTTTCCGCCTGGGGGCAGGCGCGGCATACCACAGGCCGTCCTTATCACGGTTCAGGCGGTTTCGCTTCTTTTCAAGATGATATTTATTCATAATCTACCATATTAATGGGTGTACGGACTTTATAGCAAAGGGTGTACAGACTTTATAACCATGGGTGTACAGACTTGCTTATAAGGGGTGTACAGGCTTTACTGTGGCAAATGTAGGAAAATCCCCGCACTCCGCCAAGGAATCCGGGGATTATTTCACGGGGAACCTACTTGTCCGCCAGCTCGATGACCTCCAGGTCGCTGAACGTGCCCGCGTCTATGGCAAGGCGCACCAGCGTCCGCGTCTTGTGCCAGCCCTGCTTGCCGGCGGCGCCGGGGTTGATGTGCAGCAGTCCCAGGGTGCGGTCGTACTTCACCTTGAGGATGTGCGAGTGGCCGCTGACGAAGAGCCGTGGCGGACGGGCGAGGATGCTGCCGGCGATGGACGGGTCGTAGCGTCCGGGGTATCCGCCGATGTGCTTCATCAGCACCTCCGCGCCGTCCACGGTGAACCGGAGGGTTTGCGGGAAGCGGCGGCGCAGGTCCTGCCCGTCGATGTTGCCGTAGACGGCGCGCAGGGGGCGGAAGGCGGCGAGGCGGTCGGCCACCTCGAGGGAGCCG
Organism: Candidatus Bacteroides pullicola; assembly: GCA_019115825.1. GTDB lineage: Bacteria > Bacteroidota > Bacteroidia > Bacteroidales > Bacteroidaceae > Bacteroides > Bacteroides pullicola. Next base: position 6,468 of record DXCV01000086.1, on the reverse strand, counting down.
ATGTCGCCGGCGTGCCAGATTTCGTCGCACGGCTCGAAGTACCGCAGGTAGCGGTCGTCCCAGTAGCCGTGGGTGTCGGAGAGGAGTCCTATGTGGGTCATAAGCGTGTAGGATGATGATTGTTGCGCTGCAAAGATACGCATTTCCCGCCATCCGTTGTCCTGTCCCACTGGTTTTGTAACACGTTTGTAACACCTGTGTCAACCTCTTGTAACACGCGTTCCCGACCTTTGCAGGCGTAAAGCTGAGACATTAGAATCACACATTATTAATATTTAGTATTACTACTTTTGTTATGGAAACCATGTATTTGTGCATCGTGCTCTTCCTCGCCGTGCTGGCAGTGTTCGACCTGCTGGTGGGCGTGGCCAACGATGCGGTGAACTTCCTCAATTCGTCCGTCGGCTCCAAGGCGGCATCTTTCAAGACCATGCTCGTGCTGGCCAGCATCGGCGTCTTCATCGGCGCGTCGCTCAGCAACGGCATGATGGACATTGCGCGGCACGGCATCTACCAGCCGCAGTTCTTCTACTTCGACGAGCTGATGTGCATCCTCCTGGCCGTGATGCTGACGGACGTCGTGCTGCTGGACGTGTTCAACACGATGGGCCTGCCCACCAGTACCACCGTCTCGATGGTGTTCGAGTTGCTGGGCGGCACGTTCGCCCTGGCGCTGGTGAAGACGATGGGCGACGGCGAATACTCCATGGCCCAGCTCATCAACACGGACAAGGCGCTGCAGGTCATCATGGCGATATTCGTGTCGGTGGCCATCGCGTTCTTCTTCGGTATGCTGGTGCAGTATCTGGCGCGCGTCGTCTTCACGTACAACTACAAGAAGCACCTGAAGTACAGCATCGCCCTCTTCGGCGGCGTGGCGGCCACGAGCATCATCTACTTCATGCTCATCAAGGGCCTGAAGGACAGTTCCTTCATGACCGCCGAGCTGAACGGGTGGATTCACGAGCATTCGCTGCTCATCCTGGGCGGGCTGTTCGTGTTCTTCACCATCCTGATGCAAATCCTGCACTGGCTGCGGGTGAACGTCTTCAAGATTGTGGTGATGATGGGCACCTTCGCCCTGGCCCTGGCCTTCGCGGGCAACGACCTGGTGAACTTCATCGGTGTGCCCCTGGCGGGCTATGACGCCTACACGGACTACATGGCCAACGGCCAGGCTGCCGGCACGGACGGCTGGCTGATGGGCTCGCTGCTGGGCTCGGCACAGACGCCGTGGTACTTCCTCGTGGCCGCCGGCTGCGTGATGGTCTACGCCCTGTGGACGTCCAAGAAGGCACACAACGTCATCCAGACCGAGGTCTCCCTGGCCCGCCAGGACGAGGGTGAGGAAGGCTTCGGCTCCACGCCCATCGCCCGCCGCCTGGTGCGCTACAGCATGGGCATCGCCAACGGCCTGAGCAAGATTACGCCGGAGCGCACCAAGCGCTGGCTCGACACCCGCTTCCGCAAGGAGGAGCTGACGCTGGAAGACGGCGCGGCGTTCGACCTCGTGCGCGCCTCGGTCAACCTGGTGCTGTCCTCGCTGCTCATCGCGCTGGGCACGTCGCTGAAGCTGCCGCTGTCCACGACCTACGTCACGTTCATGGTCTCCATGGGTACCTCGCTGGCCGACCGTGCCTGGGGCCGCGACTCGGCGGTGTATCGCATCACGGGCGTGCTGAGCGTCATCGGCGGCTGGTTCATCACGGCGGGCGCGGCGTTCACCATCTGCTTCTTCGTGACGCTGGTCATCCACTTCGGCGGCGCCGTGGCCATCCTCGCGCTGATAGGCGTGGCCGTCTACTCGCTCATCCATAGCCAGATGATGTTCAAGAAGCGCAAGAAGAAACAAGAGAACCAGGACACCGTCCGCCAGATGCTCCAGAGCCAGGACAACGCCGAGGTGCTGAACCTCCTGCGCCAACACACCCGCGAGGAGCTGACCAAGGTGCTGGCCTTCGCCCAGGAGAACTACGAGCGCACCGTCACCTCCTTCCTGCACGAGAACCTGCGCGGCCTGCGCCGGGTGAACGGCTCGGTGAAGTTCGAGAAGCAGCTTGTCAAGCAGATGAAGCGCACGGGCACGCTGGCCATGTCCCGCCTGGACAACAACACGGTGCTGGAGAAGGGGCTCTACTACTTCCAGGGCAATGACTTCGCCAGCGAGCTGGTCTACAGCATCGGCCGCCTCTGCGAGCCTTGCCTGGAGCACATCGACAACAACTTCAAGCCGCTGGATGCCATCCAGAAGGGCGAGTTCGGCGACGTCAGCGAGGACATCACCAACCTGCTCCAGTCCAGCCGTCAGGCCGTCGAGGACAACGACTACGCCAACCTGAACGACCTTGTCCGCAAGGCCAACGACCTGAATGCCCAGCTCTCCCACCTGAAGCGCGAGGAACTGCAGCGCATCCAGGGCCAGAGCGGCAGCATCAAGGTGAGCATGGTCTACCTCACGATGATTCAGGAGGCGCAGAACGTAGTGACCTACACCACCAACCTGCTGAAGGTGAGCCGCAAGTTCCAGGCTGAAGACAACAGCAAGAACTAAGCATACGACACAAAAAAACCGCGCCGGGAGGCGCGGTGCATAGCAGATTCTATATCACTCAGCTTATTGTGTTTGACCGGGGTCAGAGCCAAATGGCTCGGCTCCGGTCTTTTGTCTTGTCCCAATCCCGCAGGCGTTGGTACACCACCACGTCCTTGAACTCCCCGTCCATGCGCCACCACTCCCTCAGTGTCCCCCGGCTGACGAACTCGTTCGCGCAGAACAGCTCGCGGCTGTCATGATTGTCCACCAGCACGTATGCCACGAGCTGGTGCAGGGCCAGGAAGCCGAAGGCATAGTCGCAGAGCAGGCCGAGGGCCTCGCCGGCATAGCCCATGCCCCGGTATTCCTGCCGGACGAGGATGCCCACCTCGGCATGGGCGTGCAGGGGCTGGTAATTGAAGAGGTCGGCGATGCCGATGGGCGTGTCTTTCCCCTTGAGGGCAATCACCAGGCGGAGTTGCTTGTCCGCGAAGAGGTCGTTGCGGTTGTCGCGCAGGTATTGCCGGATGCTGAAGCGCGAATAGGGCACGGTGAAGTCCGTCATGGCCCAATGGTCGGGCTCGTTCTCCACCTCGTAGATGAAGTCCAGGTCTTCGGGTTCGAGGGCGCGCAGATAGACCTGGTCGCCACGCAAGTAACGCTTTCTCATCGCCTATCCCTCCATTTCCTTGTCAATATGCAGCTCGCTGCGCAGGCGCTTCTGTCCCGGCACGCAGAACAGCATGGCCACCAAGGCAATCAGCCCGCACAGCAGGCACTTGTTGCTCAGCAGCAGGTAGTAGCCCAGGAATCCGCCCAAGGCAGGCAGGAACAGCAGAAGCACCCGTACCGTGCTCCACATCCCATAGAGCCGGAGCGCACGGTCTATCCCCACCGCGTCAATCCGCCGGGCTAGCACCCAGGCAAACAGTTTCAACACGAGGGGCACGCAGAGGACGGTGAGCAAAATCACCAGCGTCTCCACCCCGTAGGCGGCACGCACATCCCCGGCGAAAGCTCCCACCCAAGGGATGTCCATCTCCGTGGCTATCCCCACCAGCAGGGGCACAACCCAACAGAAGGCATGCAGGGCCTTCAAGTACATCACGATACGTTTGATTCGTTCTTCCATATTATGCGATTAAATGATAATTTAGTTGACGAGTTGACAAGTTAACAAGACTACGAGGATAGGGACAGGCCTTGTTGCCTCGTTAACTCGTCCCCTTGTCAACTTATAAATTCCCATTTTCCTTCTCAAATCACCCCGCTGAACGGTGTCCGGTTCACGATGCTGCGCCCCAAGGTGATTTCGTCGGCATACTCCAACTCGTCGCCCACGGCAATGCCCCGTGCGATGACGGACAGCTTCACGCCCAACGGCTCCAGCTTGCGGTAGATGTAGAAGTTGGTGGTATCTCCCTCCATCGTGGTGCTCAGCGCGAGGATGACCTCGTTGATGCCGCCCGCCTTGACCCGCTCCACCAAGCTTTCTATCTGGAGGTCACCCGGTCCTGTGCCGTCAATGGGTGAGATGACCCCGCCCAGCACGTGATACAGGCCTCGGTATTGCTGCGTGGCCTCCACCGCCATGACGTCGCGGATATTCTCCACCACACAGACCGTCGAGGCATCACGTTGGGGATTAGAGCAAATGCAGCACGTCTCCGTGTCCGATATGTTGTGGCACACCTTACAGAACTTGGCTTCACGTTTCAGCGTGGTGATGGCATTGGCAAAAGCCTCTACAGCCTCCGACTCCTGACGAAGCAGGTGCAGCACCAGGCGCATGGCCGTCTTTCGCCCCACGCCTGGCAGCTTGGCAAACTCGCCTACGGCCCGCTCCAGCAGGGCGGATGGGAATTGTTCGTTCATACCTTATTATATTATCTCTTTCAATCGTCACCACGTATAGTTCAGTCCGAAACCAAAGTTCTCGTTGATTTGGAAATAGGAGCCATTCTCGGACGGAGCTACCCCGTCATCAAAGCGCCCGTAGACGTAGAGCTTGGCAGAGAGGTAGCGGTTGAGGATGAAGTTGAAGGTGTTTTCCCACTCAATGCGCACCGTCTTATAGGACGTCAGGTAGTCGAAGCGCGAGGTGACGTTGAGGAAGGAAAAGGCTTTCCAGGTCAGGTTGGCCTGCATCTGCGAACCGAAGTCGTGGGCTGTCGTGGCACCCTCTTCCAAACCGAGGGACACTTCGTTCACATCAGGATTGGTGACTATCTTCATGGTATAAGTGATAGGAGCCAGAAGGACAGACAACGTCACTTTCTCCTTGTTCAGTTTGTAGTCCATACCAAGACCGGAGGTCCAGTAGGCAGGCGAGAGGAAAGCGGCGTTCAGTGTCAGGCTGTTGGCGCCATAGCCGTTGCAGAACTGGGTCTTGAACTCCGTGTGCAGCGTGTAATACCAATGCTTGATGGCACGGAGGCCCACCTTGGAGGCGATGCGCAGTTGGTCGTTGTTGACCAAATAATTGTGGTATTGATCCGAAGGGGCAGAGATATAGCCCAGTTTGGCATCGAGCAGGTTCTCCCATTGCCACTTCTCCCGGTCATTATAGTTGGCAAAGAGCTGGAGATTGCCCAGCAGCGAGTGGGTTCCCTCACCGCCATTATACCAGTTCTTGGAGATATGGCTTTGGCTGAACTGGATGGAACCACTGCCACCCGTCACCCACCAGTTGGGCTTGTGGATGACCACCTCGGCATCCTCGGGCTTGACGTAGCTCATGCTTTCCGACGCGAAGAGCTTGAGCACGGAAGGCCGCGACTTCTCTTCCTTCTCTATGTTGTCGCGATAGGTAGGACCGGCCTCAATCTCTTTCTCGGTGAAGCGCACCAGGTCTAAGCGTCTGACGTAGGCGGACAGCAGGGCGCGGTCCACCGCTTCATCCACCCGTTGCTGGCGGGTAAAGGGCACGGTATCTATTTGCAGGGGACAGGGCACGGCGGCCTTCAACGCATCCTCGTCGCCGGACTGCCATGACACGCGGGAAATACGGGCCATAGGCCGCTCGAAGTACGTAAAGGGCAGGAAGAGACGATGGTAATCGGGCTGAAGACGGATATAGCGTTCCGGGGTCGCAGGGTCATTCAGGTAGTCTAAAACGCCGAGAATACGCTCGTAAGCCATAGAAACGGTGTCCAGGCGGAAGGCCTGGGAAGCCGGCTCACGCACCAGCTTCAGCACAAAGTAGGGGCGCATCAACGCGGGCAGCGTGGGGCGCGGCGCCTGACGCCGCAGGGTATCGGCTGCCACGGTATCCTGGGGCTGTATGGAGAGCGTGTCGGCCGGGACAACCTCAAGGGTATCACCGGGCAGAACCACCAGGGTGGAATCCTGAAGGGTATCAGGTTGTTCGTAGGCAATTTCCACGGCAGGCACCGTGTCCGCCACCTGCACGAGGCTGTCCGTCACGACCTGTGCGCGCAGGCCACATATCGGGAGCAGCACAGCTATCCAAAAAAACGTGTACTTCTTCATAAATCCTGTATATTGCTTTGTTTATGGGCGCAAAATTAGCTCTAATCTCCCAGCCGACCAAAGCATTTAGAAAAATGTTTCTCGCCAAACTGTAGGTGCTTCCCCATTTTTTGCCTACCTTTGCACCTTGAATTATAGAACAGACATTTATAAATATTATCACTGTGGGAGAAACTAAGTACATTTTCGTCACCGGCGGAGTGGCCTCGTCCTTGGGCAAAGGCATCATCTCCTCCTCCATTGGCAAGCTGTTGCAAGCCAGAGGCTATAACGTAACTATCCAGAAATTCGACCCGTACATCAACATCGACCCGGGCACGCTGAACCCTTACGAACATGGCGAGTGCTACGTCACTGTGGACGGCCACGAGGCTGACCTCGACCTGGGACACTACGAACGCTTCCTGGGCATTCAGACCACCAAAGCAAACAACATCACCACC
>DXCV01000085.1 GCA_019115825.1 Candidatus Bacteroides pullicola | reverse complement strand
TCTTCTTTTTATTCGCAGCAGCACCCGTCGCCGCAGTCGTGGTGTCCGCTGCCGCAGCTGCCACCACAACCTTCGCAGCCGCCTCCGCAACCGCCGGACATCATCCGCGTCATCTCGGCAATCTCCTCATTGGTGGCAGGACGGCTGGTCACTACCTGTCCCACGAAGTTCAGGTCGCAGCCGGCCAAGGGGTGGTTCATGTCCATTACCACGATGTCCTCCTTCACTTCTACGACCGTGCCGTTGAGGCGTTGGCCCTCGGCGGTCATCATCGGGATGACGGCATCGGGCACCACGTGCTCGTCGTCGAACTTGCCGTCTATCAAGAAGACGCTCTTCGGCAATTCGATCACGTGCTCCTCGTCATATTCGCCGTAGGCATCGGCGCAAGGGATGGTGAAGTCGAAGGTGTCGCCCTCGGCCAGGTCTTTCACTTGGTTCTCGAAGGCGTCCAGGGTCAGGCCCATGCCGGAGATGAACTGGAAGGGATGCTCCACGGGAGCTTCTTCGCCCAGCTCCTTCTCGCCGTCTTCCACCATATACATCTTGTACGCTACGGTGATGTACTTGTTTTCTGCTGTTTCCATACAATGTCTTTGTTTAATGATGAATACTCGCTTTATCGTTTGTGGCGGCAAAGGTACGAATTAATTTCCTTACCGCCACCTGTCCGTGCGAGTAGTTCTTAGTCCAGCCGCACCAGCTCGTACTTCTGGCTGCCCATGCCCAGCTGCTCGGCATGCTCCAGGGTGTGCATGCCCTTGCGCGAGTCGATGCGCTCGATGAGGTGAATCTTGCCGTGGTCCTCGGACGAGCGCACCAGGTCGGTGCAGGCACGGTCCAGTGCCACGGGGTCCAGGGAAGCCAGGATGCCGATGTCGCCCATCTTCGGGTCCTCGGGCGAATTGTCGCAGTCGCAGTCCACGGACAGGTTGTTGGCCACGTTGATGTAGAGAATCTTGTCGCCGCAATGGTCCATGATGGCCTTGGCGGCTTCGGTCATGGCCTCCAGCCAGATTTCCTGTTCGGGCAGGTTGTTCCACATGGCCACGGGGTCTTTGGTCTTGCCGGCGGAGTGAATCCATGCCTTGCCGTTGGCCGAGGCGATGCCGATGGAGATGTTCTTCAGCGCGCCGCCGAATCCCGCCATGGCATGACCCTTGAAGTGGGAGAGCACCACGGTGAAGTCATAGTTCAGGTAGTGCGAGCCTACGTAGTCCTCCTTCAGGTGCTTGCCGCCCTTGACCGGCAGGGGCGTCTCGCCGTCCGCATCCATGATGTCCACGGGAGCGATGGCTGTGAATCCGTGGTCCTCGGCGGCCTTGCGGCTGGATTCCGTGGTGCTGCGCTTGCCGGCGTAGGCCGTGTTGCACTCCACGATGGTGCCGTTCACCTCCTTCACCAGGTCCTTGATGAGGGCGGGTTGCAGGAAGTTGTGTCCGCCCGGTTCGCCCGTCGAGATTTTGACGGCCACCTTGCCCGTGGCTTCGCGACCCAGGGCCTTGTAAATCTTCACCAGGTTTTCGGAATTGATTTCCTTGAACATGTACACTTTGGGCAGGGCCTCTTCGGTGGGCGTCGTGGTCTCTGCCGTCTTTCCCTTCGGCGCGTTGCTACATGCCGTGCCGGTCATGGCTGCCAGTGCGAACAGGACGCACGCACAGGCGCGGAAATAACGATTCAGTTTCATGATTTTTATTGTTATAAGGAATGTTTTTTCATCGTGCAAAGGTATGGCACAAGGAGGTTTGCCGGCCTATCCTAATTACGGATAATGTTACCCATTTTACGGAAGTAGGGCGGAAGAAACGTCCGAAGCCGTTGGAAAAGACTGCGAAAGCCGCCGGAAAAGTTGCCAATGCCGTTTGAAAGTTATACCTTTAGCCTGAAGTTTTATACCTTTAGCCTAAAGGTGTATAACTTTAGGTTGAAGTTTTATACCTTTAGCTTAAAGGTATAGTTTTCGTGTGGCTTCGGCAACTTTTTCGGCGGCTTTCGCAGGTTTTTCCCGGCGTTTCCGGCATTCGTTATACGCCCTTGTATCGTTGTATCCCCAGGTTCTTGCCGCCCGATAGTGACAATTTTGCACGAAAATGGACAAAATGTCGAGTATTTCTCTTAAGGAGATTAAAATAGTTTGCGTAGGTTTAATAAACAGGTCAGTTTGCTGACATTTTGTAAGCAGATTGCCCTTGGCACAGCATTTGCAAGTTATAGGGCGAAGCGCGAAGCCGAAAGGCGGAGGGCTTCAGGAAAAACGATTAATAAACAACTTAAAGATAGGAGATTAAGATTATGACACCTTCAAGAAGAAATTACAATCAGAACTGGTTACCGAGTATCTTCAATGACTTCTTCGATAACGATTGGATGATTCGGACCAACGCTACGGCGCCGGCCATCAATGTGACTGAGAGTGACAAAGACTACAAGGTGGAAGTAGCCGCTCCGGGCATGACGAAGGAAGACTTCAACATCCAGCTGGGTGACGACAACGAGTTGATTATCACGATGGAGAAGAAGAACGAGACCAACGAAGAGGACAAGCAGAACCGCAAGTACCTGCGCCGCGAGTTCTCGTACTCGAAGTTCCAACAGAGCCTGGTACTGCCGGACGATGTGGAGAAGGAACGCATCAGCGCCAACGTCGTGGACGGCGTGCTGACCATCGACCTGCCGAAGTGCACGCCCGAAGAAAAGGCCAAGAACAACCGCGTCATCGAGATTCATTGATCTGTGACGGTTGACGGATAAAAAAGGGATTCCCCTCCTGCCGCAAGGTGAGAGGGGAATCCTTTTTTTGTGTCCGTTTCCTTACCAATACCACGCGATGCCGAACGACAGCGGTGCTACGTCGGGGCCTTTGCCGTTCTGGAAGAAGCTGTACGTGTTGTAGCGCAGGTAGAAGCCCAGGTTGCCGTAGCCGGCCTGTGCCAGGAGGCTGACGCCTACGGGGTTGACGTACATGCCCTTGCCCACGCGCGTCTTCTTGCCGCCGTTGATGTGGGTGAAGGACTTCACACCGTGGCGTATCTCAATCTCAGGGCCGAGGTTGAAGAACACGAGCCGGCCCCGCGAGGACAACCGTTGCTGCCACTCCACAGTGATGGGGATGCGGAAGAAGAAGTGGCGCAGGCGGCTCCGGCTGTAGCTGGTTTCCGCATCGCCGGCGGAAAATACGGCTTTTCCATTCTCCTTCAGCAAGGCCACGTCCCCGTCGATGTTGAACGAGCGGTAGCCCCAGCTGGCCCCGATGTTCACGCCCCAGTGCGGGTTTTTCTTGAAGTTGTGGTACGTGGAGAGGAAGTTGAAGCCGAACTCCCACGAGCGGGACAGGTCTTGGGGGAAATGCTTGCTTTCACCGAAGCCCATGAAGTGGTCCGTCATGCGGGCAAATCCGATGTACACGCCGGAGTTGTGCGGCTCGTAGGTGTTGTGTTTCTTCTTCTTGGGGATGAAGGGCAGGGCGTCGAGGAAGGCGTTGGTCTGTTCGTCGTCGTCCCGTTCCAGGTAGATGCCTTCGTAGATTTCCACTGTTTCGGGTTCTTCCTCGGCTTCCGCTTGTTCTTCGTAGACGCGGATGCGCAGGTCGCCTTCACCTTTGCGGATGACGACGGAGTCTCCCCGGGCGTCGATGGTGGCGCGGCGGGGCTTTTCGGGCTGTTGGGCCAAGGCGGGAAGGCTCAGAAGTGCCAAGAGCGTTCCCGCGAGGATGATTCTTGTGTTCATTGTCTTATGTTGTTAAATGATAATTTATCGGTGATGGCACACAGATGACGCAGATTAAATAGATTTACGCAGATTCTTTATTATCTGCTTAATAAAATCTGTGGTCATCTGTACAATCAGTGTCATCTGTGTGCCATAAAATCCTATTTATCTCACCTCTTATAAAGCATATCCATCAGTTCCTTCTCGTTGAGTTGGCCCTCGATGTAGATGAGGGTCGCCACGGTGCCTTTTCCTCGCTTGAAGAGGAGGTAGCGTCGCAGCTTCCGGCCTTTGCGCTGCACGTTGGTCAGTTGGAGGTAGGCACTTTGCAGGGTGCCGCTCTGGTTCACCAATTGCCGCTTCTGGACCTGCTGCGAGCGCACGGCATCTTCCAGACCGTCTTCTATCTCTGGGGCGTAGGGCGTGACGTCCTCGAACACCAAGCTTCGGTACGTGTCCATGCGGTAGGAGGCGAGAATCTCTCCGTTCAGCTCCACCAGCGTCACGCCTTGGGCGTTGCCGTACTTCGTGAAGAGGTGTCCTATCTTCAGTCCCTCTTGCGCCCGGAGCGGGAGGGAGAGGCTGACCAAGAGGATGAGGCAGATTAGTTTCAATGGGTTCTGTTTCATTGTGTCAGGTTTTTTAGGGTTCAAGGGGGAAAAGCAGGCTGTGCAGTTCTTCGTCCGTATAGCTCACGTTGTCCAGGGCTTCACGCGCCTTGGCTTGTACCAATGCCGGGTCGGTGTACCGCTTCCCGTTGATGATGACGTAGCTTTCTGCCGTGTCGCCGGGCAAGAACTTGGCGAGTATCAAGCAGAGGGCGAGACCAGCGGCGATGCCTCCCGCCCAATAGCGCAGGCTAATCTTTCGGCGTACCGGCTTCACCTCCTCGGCGTGTGCGTGGCTTTCCGAGAGCTTGTCCAGTCCGGCGAAGAGCGGGCGATACACCTCCAGATGGGCGGGCACGGGGCCTTGGGCAAAGGCGTGACGGATGGCGCGTTCTTCGGCGCAGGTGGTCTGTCCGTCAAAGTACTTCTCGATGAGTTCGTCCAGTCATCCATGATTTTTCCTCCTTTCTTCGATGGTTTTCAGGTAAATGTCCCTCATCCGTTTCCGGGCACGGGAGAGGTTGCTTCGGATGGCTTCGGCGTTGCAGCCCGTCACCTGGGCAATCTCTTCGGTCTCGTAGCCCTCCACGTCCTTCATCCGCAAGATGGCTTGTTGCAGGGGCGGGAGCTGGCGGATGATGCGCTCCACCAGCTGCATCTCGTCTTTGGCCTCCAGCAGGCTTTCCGGTGTCCGGTCGTCTGCCTGGAGCGTGCCTTCGGACAAGTCGGAGCCGACGGTGTGGCGGGTGCGCATCCAGTCGATGCAGGCGTTTCGCGTCGCGGTGGTGGCAAAAGCCTCGATGCTGGCGCAGCGGTCCAGTTCCGTCCGCTTGCTCCACAGGCGGAGCAAGACCTCCTGGACGATGTCCTCGGCGTCTTCCTCGCTTCCGGTCAGCCGGCGCGCCTGGGCCAGCAGCTTCTCCCGGAGGGGGCATACGGATGTTTTGAATGCGTTGAGTTCCATTTACACTAAGATGACGAACGAGGCGGCGAAACGTGACGCGGCAAAGGTAGTTTTTTTGTGGGAATGTGGAGGTCTGAGGGATAAAAAGAATAGGATGTGCGTGGGGCGCATCCTATTCCATCTTGTCTGCCACTTCTTCCGGGGTGAGTGTCGGGGGATGTCCTTCGTGTAGTTTCCGGCAGACCAGTTCCCCGATTGCTTGTGCCTCTCGTGCCGTGCGGAAAGGCTGCCTGCCACCGATGGCCGGCATATATGGTTGCTTGATTAAGGTGTCTCTTTGGTATAGTATCGCATAGCCGTAGCCTCCAGGCACCGGAAAAGTGCGGCAGTGTGGTTCTTCGCGGGACGAACAGCCAGACAGGCACGCCGCCAGTACGAGCAGTGCGCCTGTCCCAACCAAAACCAATAGTGTGGTCTTCATATACAATCAATTATCCTCCTGCTCGTAAGGCAGCAGTTCGTACACATCGTCAAAATAGCTATTGCCCGACTGGCCGGTCAGTACAAATCCCCGTGTGCCGGTGGAGAAACTGACGGCCAGGCTGCGGGACGAGCCACCCGTGTCTTGGTGTACCGAGGTCAGCGGCGTATAGTCATCGTCCGCATCGCCGGTCCACAAGTCCCTTTCGGGGTCATATACCCAATAGTCGCTGGTGACGCCGTTGCGGTCGCCGGTGGCCACATAGCCTTTGCCATCAATTACGAAGGCCACGGCACTGCTGCGGGCGATGTTGTAGTCATCGTCATAGTCCTCGTCGTCGTTGGTGTCGGCAATGTCGCGCAGTCGGGTCCAAGTCGTGCCGTCGAAACTGTAGAAGTCGTTCACATATGTGTTGTTGTTCTCACCGAAGCCCACGTATGCCACGTCGTCGATAACGAACGCCAGGCCGTACATCCGCTTTCCGCCTTCGAACCCGTTCACGATTTGCCATTGGCTTCCGGCAGTTGCATTGGGGTCGAAGCGGTAGAAGTCCTTCAGGTAGTTGTCGTCAAATCCCGTCCCCACGTAGCCATATCCTCCTACAGCAAAGCCGATGGCTCCGTGGCGCATCCCGCCGGCAAAGTCGTCTTTCTGTGTCCAGGTGTCCGACGTGGGGTCATACTCCCAGGTGTCGGCCAGATAATCCGGTTCGTCCTTGATGGATCCGGTGGTCACGTAGCCTTTGCCATTCAGGGCAAAAGCTGCTGCCTCGTGCCTTCCTGATGCTTCGTCGGGCATGTCGGCGCATTGCGTCCAGTAATTGCCTTCGATGTCGTAGGCCCAGCAGTCTTTCAGCAGGTCGCGGTTGGATCCACGGTAGCCGCAGCACAGATAACCTTTCCTGTCTATGGTGAAACTGCTGGCTCCGCAGCGTGCCACGCCGTCAAAGTCGGACCGTCGTATCCATTGCCCTTGTGTGTACTCTTCGTCTTCTATGCAGCCGGTCAGGAAACTTAAGACCGTCAGCACGATTCCCATTGTTGTCTTTCTCATTTTTCTTTCTTGTTTTGGATTCCTATTTGTTGCGCGAAGATAGCCAGCTCTTCCTGCCGGCACAAGAAAAACCGACGAACAGGCCGGGAAATCCGATAAACGCCCTTCGACGGGCAAACGGGGCTGACGGTCGATTTCTGTAGGAGAAGCCGGGGCAATGCTATTCCTTTGTCAGCGGAAAAAAAGAAGAACGATGAAACGATTATTACTTTTATGCTTTCTCGCAGCAAGCCTCTGCGCTTGTGTGGACGAGAACTCCGACTTGGGTCATACGTTGGTAGATAGTTCATTCTATAATGTATATGTGGATACATGTACGGTGGATATCAGTACAGTGCTCGAAGATTCCATTGTGACACGGGGCGACAGCATCTGTCAGATTGGGCATTATCGGGATGACACGTGGGGCGCGGTGACGGCAACCTACTATGCGGAGTATTCCACAGCCAGTTTCACGCCCGATGAGGATTGCAGCTATACGCTCGATTCGCTCGTGCTGGTGATGAAGCACAGTGGGCATTATTGGGGCGATACGCTGACCCGTCCCGGCATTCGGGTGTATCGCTTGGCTACGCCTATTGAGCTGGCGGATGATGACGACCTGTATAACCATTCGACATGGGTTACGGAATCCACTCCGCTCTTCAGCTTCACCTACCGTCCGCGACCTGGCGAGGCGAGAGTGCAGGAAATCCGTTTGCCCGATGCCTGGGGGCAACAGTTACTGGACGACCTGGTGAATCAAGAGGAATACTTCGACAGCCAGGAAGATTTTAAGCGTGAATTCCCCGGGTTGGCTTTTGTGCCGGATGAAAACGCGCAGTGCATCAGCGGCTTCTTGATCAATGACTCCTCCTTGTGCCTCACCTTGCACTATCACGAGGTGGGCATTCAACGAACGGAGAAGGAATTGACTTTCAGTGTCAATACCGATTGTGCCTATACGGGTATCCGTCACGATCGTACGGGCAGCCCCTTGTCTCGGGTGCGGAGCGGCATCGAGAATTATGTGCATTCCACCGATTTGGGGCACCGGGCATATCTGCAAGGGCTGACGGGCTATTACAACCAATTGGAATTCCCCTACCTGAATGAGTTGCAGGATGCCGGGCAGATTGTTTCCATCGAAAGTGCCACCCTCTACCTCTATCCGTTGAAGGGCAGTTACAACCGGACGAACCAGTTGCCTGAAGACATACGACTCTACATCACCGATGAGAACAATGTATTGGAAGACTATGTATATGGCAGTGACGGGGTGACGGTGCAAACGGGCAATTTGACTGTAGATGAAGTGTTCGGCCGCGACACGTATTATAGTTTCGACTTGACCGAGTTCATCCGCAACAACTTCGGCACATGGGGCATCAACCGGCAGAAACTGCTGATGAACATGAACAGCAGCGATGCCGCCACCACCTTCAACCAAGTTGTCTTCACCAACGATCCCGATACGGAGCGGAAGTGCCGTCTTGATGTCCGGTTTAAAATCTACAATGAACAATGAGACAGTTTGTTATCCTTTTATGGTGTCTTGCAGTTACGGCACTTCTGCCTTTGCGGGCGCAAAATACTACCAACTTGCCCACCTCGATGTATGGTGTGGGCGAACTAAGTGCGGGCGACGGAGGGCGCTTGGCAGGCATGGGCAATGTGGGCATCGCCCTGAACCGCACGGGATTCCAAAACACCTTGAACCCTGCTGCTATTACCCGCATGGACACCACCTGTTTCACCTTCGACGTGGGAGCCTCGGTGGCATACGCCCGCTACGCTTACCTCGGCGACCGGAGCAGCAGCACGGTAGCCAACCCCAACCGTATCAGTTTGGGCTTTCGCGTTCTGAGGGGCTGGTATATGATGCTGGGAGCGGCTCCGTACAGCAGTGTGGGTTACCTCATCCGTACCGAAGAGCCGGTGGAGGGTATGCCCGATGATTACCTTTACTCTACATTTCAGGGGGAAGGCGGGCTCTACCGTTGCTACCTTACCAATGCCGTCCGTCTGGGTGGGGGATTGTCCGTGGGTGCCAATGTCGGGATGGTTTTGGGGACGACCACACAAAGCGAAACGCAGGAAGGTGCCGTGGTGGAATATGAATCCCAAAAACGTGCCTTGTATGTGGATTGGGGCATTTACTATGATTTCCCGGTTTGGCGGGGGATGCAATGGGCTGTGGGCATGGTGTTTGCTCCTTCCTTGCCCTTGACCCATGAGAGCACGATGACCTACAGCAATTCGTCCACCAGCGAAGGGTTGGAGGAACCTTATTCTGATAGGCAACAATTTCTCCCTTGGCATCTGGGGCTGGGGATAACCCTGTCTGCGGATCGTTGGCTGTTGACTGCCGATTATAATTATATGGATTGGAGTCGTAACACTTCGTCCTACACTTCTGTTGATTATGAGAACCAGCATAAGGTGAACTTGGGTGGCTGTTACAGGGTCGATACCCGTCGTCCACGTTCCCCGGAAATCATGCTGGGCGTGGGCTATGGCAATTCGTACATCAGCATGAGGAAGAGGAGGATGAACTACTTGGAAACCAGTGCAGGCATCAGCATCCCTATCCGCTATTCCTACTTGTCGTTGGGGGTTGCTTGGCGGCAACAGATGAACCGGGACAGACGCGTGATGCAGGAGAGCCGGTGGAGCCTAAATTTGAACCTGACGTTCGGTGAAAGGATATCCCGGAGCAAGATCAAGTAGCCTTACAGGATGGTGAGCCCTGTCAAGCAGGCTTTCAGGCGGTCGCGATAGGCATCGCCAATAGGGATTTCCCGGGGACCTATGCTGACGGTGTTGGAGGCGATGGCATCCATGGCTCGTTTGCGGACGATGAAGGAGCGATGGATGCGCACGAAGTCGGTCTCGGGCAGCCGCTCTTCCATGCACTTCATGGTACACAGGCTCATATAGGGGCGTGGTTCGTTGCGGCAATATATCTTCACGTAGTCGCCACAGCTTTCAATGTAGTTGATTTCGTCCAAGTGTAGACGCAGGATGCGGTTGTTTGAACGCAGGTATATCACTTTCTCTTGTGTGTCTGCTTCGTGGCCGGAGCTAGTTGGGGAAGTATTTCCTTCTTTTAAGGTGAACCAGCGCATAGCCTTGCTGGCCGCTTGGAAAAAAGTGGAGAAGGTGAGGTCGCCCGTCAGGTAGTCCAAGGCATCTAAGCGGAAGCAGTCGGCGGCATAGCGTTCCGTATCTGCCACAAAGATGACCCGGGTGTAGGAGGACAATAGACGGCTGAAGTCCATCCCGCTGATTTCCCCCGTCGATGTGGCGGATAGCTCTACCACATAGACATCGATTTTCGACACATAGTATTCTTTCAACGCGGCCAGCGGGTCCGTATAGCTTCCGCATAAGGTCAGGAAAGGGATGTTCTCGACGAAGCCTTGCAGCTTCTCAAGCATTTGGGCATCGGTGTGCAACAGGGCGCAGTTCAAGTTCATAAGCAGTCTTTTTCTTTTAAAGACGTGCGAATGTGAAAATACTGCATTCCAATAAGGCATGAATCGACCAATGCCGAAAAAATGCCGACCAATGGCGTGTGGGGATGTCCGTCTGTCGTATTTCGTCAGAGGTTCTCCAGCCGCCGCACCACCGAGTCGCACAGCACCGTGAACGCCGCGCGGTTCTGGGCGCTGATGGGCTTCTTGGGCTGCGACTTGATGGTGAGGGGATTAATGGGCTTGCCGTGCTCGTACACGCGGAAGTCCAAGTGAGGTCCTGTTGACAAGCCCGTGGAGCCGACGTAGCCGATGACCTGCTTCTGCTTCACCTCCGAACCCACCTGGATGCCCTTGGCGAAGCGCGAGAGGTGCATATAGGTGGTGGTGTAGACGCCGTTGTGCTTTATCTTCAGGTAATTGCCTGCGCCGCCGCGCTGGTAGGCCTTGGCGATGACCTTGCCATTGCCCACGGCATAGACGGGTGTGCCTGTCGGGGCGGCATAGTCCACGCCATGGTGGGCGCGGTAACGCTTCAGGACGGGGTGGAAGCGGGCGTTGGAGAAGCGCGACGAGATGCGGTAGAAGTCCAGCGGTGCCTTCAGGAAGGCTCCCTCCAGGCTGTTGCCTTTCTCATTATAATATAGCTCTTCGTTGTCCTGCGTGAAGGGGATGGCGTAGTAGGTGCTGTCCGAGTGGCGGAAGGCGGCGGCCAGCACGTGGAAGTTGTCCAGGCTCTTGCCGTCAACGTACTCCTGCTCGTAGATGACGCGGAACTCGTCGGCCTTCTTCAGGTCGAAGAAGTCGATGGACCAGCCGTAGATGTTGGACAGCACCATGGCCAGCAACGGCGAGGTCTCCGCGTTCTGCATCGCCACCCAGAGGGACGATTCCACCCGGCCCTTCACCTCCTTCTGCCGCCACTCCGAGGGATTCTCGCCCCGACGCACGGCACAGTCGCCGCGCAGGTCGAAGACCACGTAGGCTTTGGGGTCTTCCTCATAGACCAGGAAGACGGTCTGCGGCACGCTGTCGCGGGTGGTGAAGACAGCGTAGGCCTGTCCGGCACGAATCTTGCGCACGTCGAAGACGCCGGCGGCCTTTTCGTTGACCTGATGCACTTGCTGGTGCGACAAGCCGTGGTCGGCCAGGATGTAGGACAAGTTCTGACCCGGCTTCACGATGCCGTAGTCCACTTCATAGTCATCCGTCGGGATACCATATTTATATACGATCTCTTCCACTTCGGTGGAGTCTGTCAGCTGTACTTCGTCCAGCATGTCGCCTGCCGTCCGTTTGGGCAGGAAAATGAGGGCCAGGGCGGCCACGGCCAGCAGCACGCCGACGGTGATGGGGTATTTCTTGTTGATCTTGCGCATAAGTCTCTGTGTTTTCTGAGCCGCAAAAGTAAGGAAAAATAGGGAAAAGACGTGAACGGTGCGCCGTCTAATTTTGCGGTTCGCCGCTTTATTGCTAATATTGCGCCCGCAAATCAAGACTATCAAGACGAATATGTGGTTCATTCTTATTGCATTGGTCATCTACCTGGGCGCCAACGGGTGGGTGTATTACAACGGGCATGTTGCCCTCCAAGGCTGTCCGATGGCTGTGCGCGTGGCTTTCGGCATCGCATTCTGGGTACTGGCGTTATCCTTTGTCTTCTTCATGGCCATGCGCGGGCGGCACCTGACGCCGTTCATGGGGCATTGGGCCTACCAGGTCAGCATGGGGTGGCTCGTCGCCCTGCTCTACCTGACGCTGTTGCTGGCGGTGGGACAGCTACCCCGTCTCTTCGGCGTGCACATTCCCCATCTCTTCGCTATCTGCGTGGGACTAACGGTCTTGCTGTTGGCTTATGGCAACTGGCATTACCGGCATCCCGCCGTGCGTACGCTGCAGGTGGACATCGACAAGCCCGTGGACGGACCGAAGCAGCTGCGCGCGGTGCTCGTCAGCGACGTGCACCTGGGCTACGGCAACAACCGCCGTGTCTTGGAGCGGTATGTGCAGATGATTAACGATGCCCGTCCGGACGTGGTGCTGATAGCGGGCGACCTGATAGACATGTCCCTCAAGCCGTTGTGGCAGGAGCGGATGCAGGATGCCCTGCGTGAACTGAACGCTCCGATGGGCATCTACATGGTGCCGGGCAATCATGAGTTCATCAGCGGCATCCGCGAGAGCGAGGAGTTTATCCGGCATACGCCCATTCGCCTGTTGCGGGACAGCATCGTCACGTTGCCCGGCGGCGTGCAGATTGTGGGGCGTGACGACCGCAGCAACCGCCGACGTCTGAAGCCTGCCGATCTCATCGGGCGAGCCGACCCGTCGCGTCCCATCCTGGTACTGGACCATCAGCCCTACGACGAAGAGTTGCAGCAGGTGGCCGATGCCGGTGCCGACTTCGAGTTGTGCGGGCATACCCATGCCGGGCAAGTTTGGCCGATGAACTGGATTACCGGGGCGGTGTATCGGCAAGACCACGGCTATGGACGTTGGGGCGAGACTCAGGTCTATGTATCATCGGGCTTGGGGTTGTGGGGGCCGCCTTTCCGCATCGGGACGGACAGCGAGATGGTTGTGGTGGATTTCCGTTTCGAGTAGTAATCTTCACAGTACGGATGTGACGTCTTCACAGTACGGATGTGACGTCTTCACAGTACGGATGTGACACCGTTACAGTACGGATGTAACGCCGTTACAGTACGGATGTAACGCTGTTACAGTACGGATGTAACGCCGTTACAGTACGGATGTAACGCCGTTACAGTACGGATGAAACGTTTATGAGCGGGTTCTTTCTCCTATCAGCCTGACATCCTCTCCGCTGGGCACCTGGAATATCCGCAGGTCGAACTCCGGCACGACGGCCAGCACATAGTCGAAGACGTCGGACTGCACGCCTTCGTAGGGCACCCACTCCTTGATGCGCGAGAAGAAGTACAGCTCCAGCGGGATGCCATGCTCTGTGGGTTGCAGCTGACGCACCATGCAGTGCAGGTCGGTGTTCACCACGGGCAGCGAACGCAGGTAGGCCACGAGGTAGGCGCGGAGCACGCCCAGATTGGTTAGGGGTTCGGGGTGGCTGCCTTCGAAGAAGTCCTTCAGCAGCGGCATTTTGCGGTATTTTTCCAGCATATCCGGCGTGCAGAAGCGGACGCTGCGGATGTCGATGTTGATGCTGCGCTTGATGCGCCGTCCGCCACTCTCGCGCATGGCGTTCCAGTTCTCGAACGAATCGCTCACCAGCAGGTAGGGCGGCAGGGTGGCCACGGTGTTGTCCCAGTTGCGCACCTTCACCGTGTTGAGGGTCACTTCCGTCACCGTTCCGTCCACGCCATACTTGGGCATCTTGATCCAGTCGCCCACCTTCAGCATGTTGTTGGCAGACAGCTGTATGCCGCTGACGAAGCCCATGATGGTGTCCTTGAACACCAGCATCAGCACAGCGGACATGGCACCCAGGCTTGCCAACAGGTTCAGCGGATTCTGCCCGGTCAGCTCGCCGATGATGACGATGGCACCCACCAGCCAGATGAGCACCTGCACCGTCTGCACCATGCCTTTCAGCGGTCGGTTGCGGTAGCGTCCCGTCTCGCTGTAGACGGTGTATACCGCCCCCATGAAGGCATGTCCGAAGGAGAGCAGCGACAGGATGATGAACACCATGCAGATGCGCTGGATGATGTCCACCGTCGTTTGCGCCGTATCGGCAAAGGCCACGGGGACAAAAAGGTAGACGATGAGAGGCACGACGATGTGGCTAAGGCGCACCATCACCTTGTGGTCGAAGACAATGTCATCCCATGTCGCTTTGGTCTTCTTGACCAGCTGCGCCACGGCCTCCAGCACAACACGCCGGCAAATCTGGTCAGCGGCCAAGGCGATGAGCACCAGCAGGACGAAGGCGATGAAGTGGTCCAGCGTGTCGGCGGTGTCCGGGGCGATGCCCCAGGAGATGAGCAGTTTCTTGATGGCGTTCAGTATTTCCATAAACGGTTCTGTTTTCAGTGGTTATTCTCCGCTTTCCTCCAGGAAGCGTTGCAGGTCTTCCCTAATCCATTGGTAGAGGTAGAGGTCTTTATAGTTGCTGTTCTTCTTCAGCATCAGTTGGACGGCGACCTGGCTGTTCTCGTAGCCTGTCAGCTCGTTGCGGAACTGGGCACTGTGCTCGGCCAGGCGCTTGATTTCCTGTTCGCGTTCGCGGCGCAGCTGGGTGCAGATGGGGGTGAGCAGACGTAGCACCACACCGTCCATCAGGTGATGGCCTTGTATGTATAAATAGGTGGTGTCCGGCGTCAGGCCCAGCGCGGTCAGTTCCTGTCCGAGGGCTTTCACCTTCGGGAGGTATTCGGGATACAGTTCGCGCAGTTCGGCCAGTTTGGCGTCCACGGTCTCCTTCATCTGCTCCAGACACTGGTTGGGATGCTTCAGACTGAAATCCTCCAGGCGGATGCAGGCGTTGAAGTCGTACATGGGGAAGGTCTCTGTGTCCCGTTGGCGGTAGAACCAGATGTTCCACAGGAAGAGCGGGTAGGCAATCTGTGAGAAGCGTTGCAGGAAGGCGGGCAGGTCCACGAGGATGCGGTCGTTCAGCGTGGCCTGTACGCAGACCTCGTGCAGGCTCTCGGCGTAACATTGGAAGCTTTCGATGGCGTAGCCGTAGGTCTGGAAGATGTAGGGACTGTTGTTTATCTTGCGTGAGGTACGCGTGGCGCCTTGCAAGAGGAAGTCGTAGTCGCTGTCCACGCAGGCGATGAGGCTGTGGCCCAGTTCCTCGGTGTTCAGCGTGTTCATCAGCACCATCTTCTTGCCCTTGGCCAGGCTGGTGGACGAGGGGAGCATCACCTGGAAGTAGCGCGTGTCGTCCTCGAATTCGGCCAGGAGCGTGCGCCAAAAAGCCACGTCGTCATAACTTTCCACGTAGGCTACGATGCGGCGCCGACGCTTCTTGGGGGCGAGGCGTCGGGCGGCGTCCAGGTAGGCCGAGGTGAGGTTGTGTCGCAGGGTAGACATAGGCGTGGGGATTAGAGTGCGGTGGCGATTTCGCTGACCTCGGTGACCGCATCCAGCCAGCCCTCCATGATGACGGCTGGCGAGTGGGTGGTCAGGATGAGTTGCAGGTTAGGGTTCAGTTCGCGTATCATGCCGATGAGCTTCTGCTGCCAGTCCACGTGGAGCGATGCCTCCGGTTCGTCCATGAAGAGGACGCAGTGGTTGCCGTTGCGCACCAGCACTGTGAGCAGGATGACCAGCATCTGCTTCTCGCCGGACGAGAGTTTGTAAGGCGAGAGGCGCTCGTCGCCTTGCAGGAAGGCGATGTCGTTGCTCTTGCGGTCTATCTTCTTGCCCGTGTAGGCAAAGAGTCCGTCTATCAGGTCCTGGAACTTGCGCTTCGGTTCGGAGAGGGCCGGAGCCTGGGCGCGTTGTTCGTCCGTGCCGCTCAGCAACTCTATCATTCGGTTGCCCACGTTCACCTGATAGTCCAGGTAGCGGCGTTGCAGCAGGTAGAGCTGCCAGTCCAGCTCGGAGCGCACTTCGGGGTCGGCCATACGGGCGGTGAAGTCGCCCATCACCAGCGGACGGTCGTAGCTGCGGATGACGTCGTAGGGGATAAAGGTGGCATCGGGACGGTCGAAGAAGACGCGCACGCCGTTCTTCTCCTCGTTCTTCACCTCGCCCGTGGTCTGCTCCAGGTAGTTGACGGAGCGGTTGAGGATGGTGGTCTTGCCCACGCCGTTGACGCCCGCCAGGATGTTGACGTCCGGACGGAGGTCCCAAGCGATGTCATAACGGTGCCACAGGCCGTGTATCTCGATGCGGCGGATGTAGTTGGCTTGTATTTCCATAGTCGTCATTTCTTTAGTTCTTCATAATACGTGTCCAGCAGTTGCCGGGCGGCGGTGAACGAGGTCAGGTCGCCTTGCAGGACGCGCGCTTCTTTCTCGCCCAGCAGGGCTTCGATACGCGGGTTATGGTAGAAGCTGTCCCGCAGGTGCTCGTTGATGGTTTCGTACATCCAATATTTGCTTTGCTCGTTGCGCCGGTAGTCGAAGTAGCCGTTGTCCTTTACGAAGTCGATGTACTGGTATATCATATCCCATATCTCCTTCACGCCCAGGTTGTAGAAGCCGGAGTAGGTCAGCACTTGCGGTGTCCAGCCGCTCTCCGGGGTGGGGAAGAGGTGCAGCGCGTTGCGGAACTGGTTGGCGGCCAGCTTGGCGCGCTCCAGGTTGTCGCCGTCGGCCTTGTTGATGACAATGCCGTCCGCCATCTCCATGATGCCGCGCTTGATGCCTTGCAGCTCGTCGCCTGTGCCGGCCAGCTGGATGAGGAGGAAGAAGTCCACCATGCTGTGCACGGCCGTTTCGCTCTGTCCCACGCCTACGGTTTCCACGAATATCTTGTCGAAGCCCGCCGCCTCGCACAGCACGATGGTCTCCCTCGTCTTGCGTGCCACGCCGCCCAGCGAGCCTGCCGAGGGGCTGGGGCGGATGAACGACTTGGGATGCACGGCCAGTCGCTCCATGCGGGTCTTATCGCCCAGGATGCTGCCCTTGCTGCGCTCGCTGCTGGGGTCGATGGCCAGCACGGCCAACTTGCCACCGTATTGCTCCAAGACGTGCAGCCCGAAGACGTCGATACTCGTGCTCTTGCCAGCGCCGGGCACGCCGCTGATGCCCACCCGGATGGAGGCCCCGGAGTAGGGCAGGCACTTCTCGATGACTTCCTGGGCGATGGCCTGGTGTTCGGGGCGGATGCTCTCCACCAGGGTGACAGCCCGGCTAAGAATGGTGACGTCGCCCTTGATGATACCGTCCACATAGTCGGCCACGGAGAGCTCGCGCCGTTTGCGCCGATGCTTCAGGTAGGGATTGACGGACGCGGGTTGCTCGATGCCTGCATTGACGGTCAGGCCTTTGTAGGTGTCGTTGTTTTCGGGATGCTCCATGGGGTAATTAAGAATTAAGAATGAAAAATGAAAAATTAGGGACGCTTCGCCGCCGTGATGTTGATTTCCATCTTCGGTCGGGCGGGGTCGTTGGTGATCATCAGCACGCGCAGATGGCGACGGCGTTTGCCGATGCCCCGTTTGGTGACGGTGATGCGCAAGCGGGTGGATTCGCCGGGTTGCAGCACGCTCTTTTTCAGTTGCACGCCCACGGCGGGGTGGAACACTTGCAGTTTACTGATTTGCAGGGGCGACCGTCCCGTGTTGGTCAAGGTTACGTCCGCCTTGGCCTTGCGTTTGTTGGCGAGGGTCTCGCTCAGGTCAATCTTCTCCGTGGAGAGACTGACGACGGGGGCGTTGGCCCGTTCCGTTTCCGTCAGGCCGGAGAAGTCGGGCAGGAGGACGGCGGAGAGGGGTAGCTCGTTTTCCTCGCCCACCTTGTCGCCCGAGAAGCGGGAGAGGTAGACCGAGGTCTGCGTCAGTCCCAGGTCGGTCAGGCGTTCCGTGTCCAGGGTCAGGTCGATGACTCCCTTCTCACCGGGTTGCAGCACGGCAGGTTCGGCCTGGGCTTGGATGTAGGGGGGCAGGTGCATCAGCACCGGTTCGTAGGCTTGTGCGGAGAGGTTGGCCACGCCCAGTTGCAGGGTGGGGCGTTCGCCGTGGTGCGCGTCGGGGAAGTCGAGGGCATCCAGGCTCAGGCGGATGTTGCCGATGACGTATGGATGTGTACGGGTGAAGTCCTTGATTTCCTGCACCACCTCGCCGCTGAGGCTCAGGTAGACCACGTGTGGCTCAGCGTTGGTGATGACGGCCACCGACTTATAAAAGTGTCCCAAGGCTTCTGCATCGAACGTCACGCTGATTGTTCCTTTCTCGCCGGGGGCGATGGGCGTCTGGGGCCATTGGACCATGGTACAGGCGCAGTCGGGTTCCACCTCGCTCAGCACCAAGGGACGGTCGCCCGTGTTGGTGATGACGTACTCCGCCGTGACGGGATGCTTCCATTCGATTTGCCCGAAGCGGTGTTCCTGGGTGTTCGAGGTGAAGCGGGCCTGAGCCGTGGCGGTTCCGGCCAGGCAAGCTGTTGCGTATAAAAGGATTAAGAATCTTTTCATTGTTCTTGTGGGATTAGGTCTACAAAAGTAGGGCTTTTCGGTGAAAAAGCCTAATCTGTAGGGCATCAAAATCCGCATTATCCTTTTCCAGAGGGCGGGTATATGGGCGTCTGTGCTTACCCATACCCCCGCTCTTGCTTATCCGTACCTGCGTCCGTGCTTACCTGTACCTGCGCCTGAGGCGTGGCTATCAAGGGGTTAGAGGCAACTCAAATACCGCCGTCTTGCCACAAAGACCACACAACCCAGCAGCGCCAGGCAAGCCCCAATGAAATAGGACGCGTGGAAGCCGCCGAAGCTGTCCGCCCAGTACCCTCCGGCGAATATGCCGATACCGATACCCAAATCCCACGCGGTCTGGTAGGTGGAGGTTGCCACACCCCGTCTTTCGGGCGTAGTCATCCGGACGAGCAGCGTGTTGAAGGCCGGATGCAACGTACCGAATGAAAGTCCCTGCACAAAGGCGATGCCGAGGTAGGCGCAGACGGCAAGTTACAGCAGCAGTTCATAATCAATCACGTTTAGCCAACGCCCGAACTTGAATCCCACCTTTTCAAAGCAGGAAACTTGTTTGAACCCTAGTTTTTTATGTAAAGCCATGCTTTCCGAGTTTCCTTCAGTAATACAGGCGATTAAAGCCTTATACTCCGATAAACGGCATTCTTCAATCAAGTTCTTCATCAAAAGCGTTCCGATGCCTCTACCGACAACAGCCGGGGACAGATAGACCGTTGTTTCCAAGGTATGGCGGTATGCCTCCCTTTCTTTCCAAGCATGGGCATAACAATATCCGACTACGTGCCTTCCATTTCGTACACGAGAAAAGGATAGCGTGAAGATATCGAAGCAATGCGCGAAGCCATTTCAGTCTCTGTCACTGGTTCGGTTTCAAAAGTTATGACGCTGTGCCTGACATATTCGTTGTAAATGGCAGCAATTTCTTTCGCGTCCGTTGGACATACCTTTCTAATCATCTTATTAAGTCATTTGTATTGCATCGCAAAGTTATAGTATATTTTCATTCAAAAAAGAAGGAAGGGGTTGCATCGTTCAGCAGAATGCCCTATCTTTGCCGCGTTTTGTTCCGTATCGGCCTGTCCGGCCGTCGGATGAAAAGGGAATCGGGTGCAAATCCCGGACAGTCCCGCTGCTGTGAGTTTCCGCAAAAGGGTGTGTCAACCACTGCTACGCCACTGTTCTTCCTTGCGGGGAATGGGAAGGCGACATGCCTTGGAAGCGAGTCAGAAGACCTGCAAAACAAAGTCGAAAAACCAATTGTTCGAGGAAAGCAGTTGGCACACATTAGTATAGTATCAAACAGTCTTGGATTGTTTATGAGCAGAAGAACGTGGGCGCGGCTGTGCTGTGCCAGTCTCTTTGTGATGATGGCATATCCATCCGTGGCGCAGGAAGTGGTGACGGATACGGTGCATCGCATAGATGAAGTGACCGTGACGGCCCGCCGCCTGACCAACAAAGTCTCGTCTGCCGTGCCTGTGCAGGTGATGACCGGACAGGACATTAGCCAGCTGGGCATCCAGAACATGGCCGACGCCGTGCGGCGGTTTGCGGGAGCCAATGTGCGCGATTACGGCGGCATCGGCGGCTTGAAGACCGTGTCCGTGCGCAACATGGGAGCCGCCCATACGGCGGTGAGCTATGACGGCGTGACGGTCAGCAACTGCCAGGCGGGCCAGATAGACATCGGGCGCTTCTCGCTGGATAATGTATCCCTTCTTTCGCTGAGCATCGGCCAAGGCGAAGATATGTTGCAGTCTGCGCGCCACTATGCCTCGGCGGGCGTGCTGAGCATTGAGACGGAGAAACCGCATTTCGACGACGGCCGTTCGTCTGCCTTCCGGGTGCGGGTGCGGGGCGGCTCCTTCGGCTACGTTACCCCCTCCGTGCGCTGGTGGCAACGCTTGGGCCGGCGTACGCGCCTCTCCGTGGACGGCACCTTCATGCGGGCCGACGGCAACTATCCCTTTACCTTGGTCAACGGAAAGTACGTCACGCAGGAGCGACGGAATAACTCCGCCATCCACTCCTGGCAAGGCGAAACCAATCTGTACCATACCTTTGCCGATAGCAGCGAACTGGACGTGAAGGGCTATTATTACTATTCGGAGCGTGGATTGCCCGGGGCGGTGACGCTCTACAACCCCACTTCGCGGGAGAAGCTATGGGATAAGAACGGTTTTACGCAGGTGCGCTATCGGAAGAACTTTAACGAACGCTGGAGTCTACAGGCCCAAGGTAAGTATAATTACGGTTGGAACCGGCTGGAGGACCGGGGCAAACAATATGAGACGGGAGTGACTCGCGCCACCCACCGGCAGGACGAATATTACCTGTCCGCTACGGTGCTCTATCGTCCGTTGGACGGTCTGTCGTTCTCGTTGGCGCAGGATGGAATCATCAACAAGCTGGAAAGCACGCTGGCTGATTGTCCTTTCCCCACGCGCTATACTAGTCTGTCCGCCTTGAATGCCCGTTACCGGTGGAGCGCCTTGACGCTGAACGCTTCCCTGTTGTATACCTATGTGGATGAGCAGGTAAAGATGGGCGAGGCGCCGGCGAACTTCCATCGCCTGGCTCCTTCCGCCTCTCTCAGTTGGCAACCTTGCCCGGAGGAGCAATTCTTTGTGCGCCTGCTGTACAAGAGCACGTTCCGGATGCCGACCTTCAATGACCTGTATTATTACCGGATGGGCAACCGCAGCCTCCGCCCGGAGAAAGCCAATGAATATAATGTAGGGCTGGCATGGAGCCGTTCGTCTTGGCTGGCTCTTGACTATGTGTCGCTGACCCTGGACGGCTACTACAACGATGTGACGGATAAAATCGTGGCTTTTCCCACGACGTATGCCTGGCGCATGGCCAATTTCGGTACTGTACATGCGTGGGGGATAGACGCCACACTGGCCATGGCCATCCCGCTCGGGCGGAAAATAAATCTGGTGTTGTCCGGGGGATATACCTGGCAGAAAGCCATCGACCTGTCCGACCCGGAGGCGAAGAATTATCGGGAGCAATTGCCTTACACACCCGTACACAGTGGCAATGGATCGACCATCCTGGAAACACCTTGGTTGCACGTCGGCTATTCGTTGGTGGGCGTGAGCGAGCGTTATTGCCTGGCACAGAATATCCCGGAAAACCGGATAGACGGCTACGTGGAGCAGACGGTGACCTTGTCCCGTTCGTTCTCCTTCAAGCGTTGCAAGCTTTCGTTGCAGGCGGAGCTGATAAACCTGACGGACGAACAGTATGATGTGATCAAGTATTATCCCATGCCCGGGCGATCGTGGCGGTTGGGCGGAACCCTGGAATTCTGAGAGGACACGCAGGAATGATGAAACAATAATCCTTTAACTGATAAATATTGATATGAAAGTAAGAAGTTTATTTTATGGCATGCTGTGCATGCTGGCTTTGGGTGCATCGTTTGCATCTTGTAGTGATGATGACAATGATGAGTCGTGGGACGATAGCGGTTCTACGGTGACTTTGCCCCGCGAACGGGTTTATATCCTGAACGAGGGCACGATGGGCTATAACAACGCCACCCTCGCCTTCTATGCCCCGAACGGCAATGCCGAATTCATTGCAGACATTTATAAGTTGCAGAACGGCGGCGCTTCGTTGGGCGATACGGGCCAGGATATGCTGGAGTACAACAATGCTATCTATGTCTCCGTGTATGGTTCCAACTATCTGGCCAAGCTGAACGCCGCCGGCGTGGAGCAGACGCGCGTCTCCTTTGTGGATGATGCCGACTTGTCCGCCGGCATCCGTTACCTGGCAGCCGAGGACGGCTACATTTACGCTTCCTTCTATGGCGGCGTGGTGGCCAAGATCAATGCCAATACCTTGCAGGTGGAAAGCAAGCTGACCGGCTTGGGCGCCAATCTGGAGGGCGTGGCCATCGAGAACGGGAAGCTGTATGTGGCCAATTCCTACACGGTCACTCCCGACGGGCAGTATGTGTATAATAAAGACGTGTTTGTGATAGACCTGCGCACCTTCACACAGGTGGAAACGCTGACGGTGGTGCAGAATCCCAATATGATGCTGGATGAGGACGACCGTGTTTATCTGATTTCCTGGGATTATAGCCGCGAGCAATATGTATTGCAGCTGATTGACCCGCAACAAGGCAATAAGGTCACGGAATTGGGCTACGCCTCGCACGTGGCTGTCCGTGACAATATGCTTTATGTGGTAGATTCGCGGGTGGATTATTCCAACTGGCCTGAAACGTCTGCCAACAACACCTTCTATACGTATAACGTCAGCACGAATACCAAGAACGAAGCGTCCTTCCTGAAGAATGCGCCCGAAGAATTGGCCACGGCCGTTGTGTATATGATAGAGGTGAATGATGACAATGGCGACATCTACATCGGTACTACCGGACACAGTAATCAGAACGGCAATATCTACCGCTTCCGCGCCGACGGGACGTTTGTAGAGACGTTCGACTGTGGCGGACAGAACCCGAAAACAGCCATCTTCCTGGACTAAGCACACGGAATGCGACATCTTAGTTATTTATTTGTAATGTTAGGTTGGGCTTTGTTCCTCTTCGCTGCCTGTAGCGGGAGGGGCAAAGCTCCTTTGGCTTCTGCGGAGGGTGATACGCTGGATTTGCGCTACGCCGAGAACCTAACTTGGGTGGACTATCCCGGATATGCTGTCGCCACCCTGCGCAATCCGTGGGACACGCTGCGGACGCTGCACACCTACGTGCTGGTGTCCAAAAACGATTCCTTGCCGGACAATCTGCCGGAGGGTACACTGGTGCGCACGCCTCTCGACCGGGCGTTGGTCTACTCATCGGTCCATTGCGGCCTACTGGACGGGCTGGGAGCAGCCGATGCCATCGCCGGAGTGTGCGACCTGCGCTACATCAACCTTCCCTTCGTGAGTGAGGCATATGCGGACGGGCGGCTGATCGACTGCGGCAGTGGGAACAATCCCGACATCGAGCGCATCATCGAGTTGCGCCCCGACGCCATCCTCCTGTCGCCCTTCCAGGACAGCAACGGCTACGGCCGCATCGGGAAGCTGGGCATCCCGATTGTGGAATGTGCCGACTACCTGGAGACTTCCGCCCTGGGGCGTGCCGAGTGGATGCGCGTCTACGGGCGGTTGTTCGGCGTCGGGCAGCGGGCTGACAGCCTGTTTGCCGAGGTGGAGGACAACTACCGGCGGCTGAAGCTGCGGGCACAGGTTTCGTCCACCGCGCTGTCTGTGCTGAGCGATATGAAGTATGGCTCCGTGTGGTACGTGCCAGGCGGGCGCAGTCCGATGGGAAAGCTGTATGCCGACGCTTGCGGACGTTACGTGTTTGCCGACGAGGAAACCAGTGATTCAGTGGGCTTGTCCTTCGAAGCCGTGCTGGATAGGGCGGGCGACGCCGACGTCTGGCTCATCAAATACCACCGTGACGAGGACATGACCTACGCCGACCTACGCGCCGAATACGCAGGCTATGCCGAGTTCAAGGCGTTTAAGCAGCGCAACATCTACGGGTGCAATTCCGCCCGCATCAATTTCTATGAGGAGACGCCCTTCCGTCCGGATTGGTTGTTGTCCGACTTGATACAGATTTTCCATCCCGAAGTGAAGAGTTTGGGCGGATTACGTTACTTTTGCAAACTGGAAGAATAACGCGACTGCCCCATGAACAAGACCGGACTACCTATCGCCCTACTGTGCATGCTGATTGCGCTGCTTTTCGCAGCCAACCTGCTCGTAGGCTCGGTGCACATCCCCGCCAGGGAGGTGCTCCGCATCCTGCTGGGCGAGGACACCGGACGCGAGAGCTGGCGTTACATCGTCTTGGAGGCGCGCCTGCCCCAGGCTGTGACAGCTATGCTGGCGGGCAGTGCGCTGTCAGCGTGCGGGCTGTTGTTGCAGACGGCCTTCCGCAATCCGTTGGCGGGCGCGTCCATACTGGGCGTCAACTCCGGCGCGGGATTGGGCGTGGCGATAGTGATGCTGTTGCTGGGAGGGACGGTCTCGGCGGGAGCGTTCAGCTTGTCCGGATTCTTCTCTGTGCTGGCGGGAGCGATGGCGGGAGCGATGGCAGTGATGGCGCTCATCCTGTTCTTTTCCACCTTGATACGGAGCAGCGTGATGTTGCTTATCATCGGCCTGATGGTGGGCTACCTGGCGTCGTCCGCCGTGTCATTGCTCAACTTCCTGTCCACGGCGGAGGGCGTGCAGGCCTACATGGTGTGGGGAATGGGGCATTTCGGCGGGGTGTCGTCGGAGCAGTTGCCCGCCTTTGCCTCGGTCGTGTTGTTGGGATTGGCGGGCGCCTTGCTGTTGGTGAAGCCCCTCAATGCCCTGTTGCTGGGCGAGCGTTATGCCGCCAACTTAGGCGTAAGGGTGCGGCGCACGCGCCACATGCTGTTGGTGGTGGCCGGCGTGCTGACGGCAATCACCACGGCTTTCTGCGGTCCCATCCTCTTCATCGACCTGGCCGTGCCCCACATCGCGCGCCTGCTGCTGTCCACGGCCAACCACCGCGTGCTGCTGCCTGCGACGATGCTGGCCGGTGCGGCGGTGGCCCTGGTGTGCAACCTGGTGTGCGTCTTGCCCAGCGGGGCGGGACTGATACCCCTGAACGCCGTCACGCCGCTCGTCGGCGCACCCATCGTCATCTATGTAATTGTCAGTCAGCGGGGACTGAAGTAGCCGCAAACGGATTTTGACTTAGGTCAAGACGCCCTACTGCGCAATTCCATACCTTTGCAGCGGTATTAGTTTTTGTGTAATTAAAGATTGTGATTATGAATTTACCCGAAGAACCGATGATGCTCTACAGCTTCATCAACATGAAATTGCGTGATTCTTATCCCACGCTGGACGCGCTTTGCGAAGACCTGAACGTGGAGAAAGACGAACTGGTGCGGAAGCTGAAAACCGTAGGCTTCGAGTACAATCCCGACAAGAACCGCTTCTGGTAAACGCCTGTGGAGAGCTATTTCTTCAGCGTGAAGCCCAGCATCATGCCGTCGTAGCTCTCGGCCAGCGAGCCTATGGACTGTAGCGTGGCGTTATTGGTCTTGCTGGCCAGGAACGTCAGCAGATCCAGCAGGCGATCCGAAGGGAAGAGCAACTGCATCTCCTGCGAGGTGCAGTTGACCGTAGTGCTGATGTTCAGCAGCTTGCTGAACTTCAGCTTCACCTTCTTGGCGGCGTTGTCGTAGGCATACGTGCCCTTCAGCGTCTTCCCCTTGACGACAGTCTGGAAGGTGCTGTCCGCCGCGAACGTGAAGCTCATCTGTCCCGGCTGGATACCCATCTTGTCCAGGAAACCGTCCAGCTTCTTTTCCACCGCCGCAGCAGCCACGGCTCCACCCGCCTTCTGCAGCACGTTGTCCGACTCGAAGGCCAGCGCCGAACCGGTGAAGGTCCAGGTGCCTTCCATACTCGCCGTGTTCTTGTCCGTCACGGTGTTGATTACTTTCTCGATATTCTCCTTGTTGAACAGGTCTTTCAACGATTGTGCCTGCGCACCTTGTGCGCCCAGCAAAGCTGCCGTCGTCAGCAGCAGCCCGAAGATAGTCTTCTTCATCTTTCCTATAGTATATAGTTAATCATTGTCCCTGATGCGTCTCCGGCGGCGTCCAGCTCCGTCTGTCCAGGTATGCCTGGAAAGCTGCCTTGTAGCTGTCGCTGATGGGGATGTACGTCTTGTCGAAGACGATGCGCCCCCGGTCGATGACGCGGATTTTGTCCTTGCGCACGATGAACGAGCGGTGTACGCGCATGAACTGCGACGCAGGCAGCAGATCTTCCATCGCCTTCATGCTCATCAACGAGAGTATGGGCTTGGGATTATCCTCCTCGTAGATTTTGATGTAGTCCTTCAATCCCTCGACGTAGAGGACACGGCGCAGGTCCACCTGCACCAGCTTGTATTCGCTCTTCACAAAGATGCTGTCTATCTCTTCCTCCCGGGCGGACGAAGATTGCGCACGCTCGTACCAATGCCGCGCCTTGTCCGCCGCGCGGAGGAAATCCGGGTAAGAGATGGGCTTCAGTAGATAGTCCACCGCATTCACCTTGTAGCCGTCGAGAGCGTATTGGTCGAAAGCGGTGGTGAAGACGATGCGCGTGTCCGGCGGCAACATCTTCGAGAACTCCAGCCCGCTTAACTCGGGCATCTGTATATCTAAGAACATCAAGTCGGCCGCCTGCCCGCCCAGCGCATGGAGCGCCTGCACGGCGCTGCTGTACTTGCCTGCCAGCTCCAGGTAGGGCGTCTTGCGGACGTAGCTTTCCAGCAAGTCCAACGCCAACGGCTCGTCGTCTACAATCACACACGTCATGGCTTGTCTTCTGTTTTAATGGTTAGTATCGAGCGGTACTCCGCCTTGTCCGCGCTGACGCCCTGCTGCCAGGTGTATCGGCCGGGGTAGGACAGCTCCAGCCGCTTCTTGACCTGCTCCAGCCCGATGCCGCTCCCGCTCTTGTCCGCGTCGGTCTTGGGATGGTAGCTGTTGGTGATGTCGCAGCAGATTTCCCCGTTCTCCTCGCTGAAGCGGATGCGGATGAAGCTCGGCTCCGTCGGCGAGATGCCGTGCTTGAAAGCGTTCTCGATGAGCGAGATGAAGATGAGCGGCGCAATCGGCGTGCGGCTGCCGTCGGGGATGTCGAACTGCGTCTCCACCTGCACATTCTTTGCCAGGCGGATGCGCATCAGCTCGATGTAGTTGCGGATAAAGTCCATCTCCTTGTCCAGGCTGACGGTGCGCTGCTGGTTCTCATAGAGGACGTGGCGCAGCAGACGGCTCAGCTCCTGCACGGCGGCCTGTGCCTTGTCCGCGTCGAAAGCGATGAGGGCGTAGATGTTGTTCAGCGTGTTCAGCAGGAAGTGCGGATTCAGTTGGTTGCGCAAGTTCTTCAGTTCGGCCTCCGCACGGCTCTTCTCCGCCTCGCGGCGTGCTTCCTCCGTCTGCGCCCAGCGTCGGCTGAGGCGGATGGCTGCACACAGCCCCACCGTCAGCACCATGGAGAAGGCGTCACGCGCTACGAACACCCAGCGGGGCGGACCTATGTGGCGCGGAGGCCGCGGTTCGTCCAGGAGAAATGCCAGCTCTTGCCAAACATAACCGCCCAGCAGCACCGCCAC
>DXCV01000012.1 GCA_019115825.1 Candidatus Bacteroides pullicola | reverse complement strand
ACGCCAACAACGCTGGCAGCGGGGCGAGAACCGCGTTATCGTGGCCACCAACGCTTTCGGCATGGGCATTGACAAGCCGGACGTACGGCTGGTGGTGCACCTGGACTTGCCCGACTCCATCGAAGCCTATTTCCAGGAAGCAGGACGGGCCGGACGCGACGGACAGAAGGCATACGCCATCATCCTCTACGCCCAGTCGGACAAGATAACGCTGAAAAGGCGCATCCCGGAGACTTTCCCCGAGAAAGAGTATATAAAGGAGGTGTATGAACACTTGCAATACTACTATCAGATGGCCATGGGCGACGGCCTGGGCTGCGTGCGCGAGTTCGACATCGACGACTTCTGCCGCAAGTTCAAGCATTTCCCCGTCCCCGTGGACAGCGCACTGAGGATTCTTACGCAGGCGGGCTACCTGGACTACACCGACGAGCAGGACAATGCCTCGCGCCTCCTCTTCACCGTCCGCCGCGACGAGCTATACCGCCTCAACGGCCTGGGCGATGAAGCCGACCTCCTCATCCGCGTGTTGTTGCGCCTCTACACAGGATTGTTCACCGACTACGCCTTCATTGATGAAGGTTCCCTGGCCACACACACCGGCCTCGACCGGCGCCAAGTGTACGAGACGCTGCTGCGCCTCTCGCGCCTGCACATCGTCCACTACATCCCCCGCAAGAAGATACCACATATTTTATATACACGCGAACGCACAGAACTATCGCGCCTGCACATCCCCCCTTCCGTCTACGAGGAACGGAAAAAGCGTTATAAGACCCGCATCGACGCCATACTGGACTATGCGGAGAACGACACGGAGTGCCGCAGCCGTATGCTCTTGCGCTACTTCGGCGAGAAAAACGAGCACGACTGCGGGCAGTGCGACACCTGCCTGACCTTGCGCAACCGCCCGAAGGACGACACTCCGCCGCAAGCAGAAATCCGCCAACGCATCCTCCAAGCCCTATCTGCCCGCCCCATGACGCCCGCCGAAGTGGCCGAGGCCGTGCCCGTAGCAACAGACGCCCTGACGGAAGTCCTGCGCAACCTGCTGGACGAAAAGCGCCTCATCAGCGAAAACGGTCTGCTGGCCATGCAAGAGGGTAACAAATAATTCACTACATTTGCAGCCGAAACACCAATCCAAGACATAAATTCAAAACAGATATGGGATTCTTTAAATCATTCTTCTCGGGCAAACCCGACAATCTGCTGGCCGAACAGGAAAAGACCCGGCAAAAGAACTTCGACATATTCAAGTATGACGGCATCCGCGCCCAACGGATGGGACGGCAAGACTACGCCATCAAGTGCTTCAACGAAGCGCTGAACCTGCACGACGACTTCGAGACGCGCGGCCACCTGGTCCGCTCGTACGTACAGACCAACCAACTGGACGAGGCACGCCAACAACTGGAGCGCATGACCCGGATGGAGCCGACGCACACCGACACGTGGCTCACCCTGGCCAACCTCTGCTACATGCAAGAGGATTATCCCGCCATGGCCGAGGCTGCACAGAAAGCCATCGCCTTGGAGGAAGGCAACGCCATGGCCCACTACCTGCTAGCTAAAGCCGACAACGGGCAAGGCAACGGCTTGATGTGCATCGCCCACCTGACGCAGGCCATCACGCTGAAGGAGGACTTCACCGAGGCACGCCTGCTCCGCGCCGAAGCCCTGACGCAGATGCAGCAATACAAGGAAGCCCGGGAGGACGTGGACGCCATCTTGGCTCAGGAACCGGACGAGGAAAGCGCGCTGCTGCT
The DNA here is from genome assembly GCA_019115825.1 of Candidatus Bacteroides pullicola. Taxonomy (GTDB): domain Bacteria; phylum Bacteroidota; class Bacteroidia; order Bacteroidales; family Bacteroidaceae; genus Bacteroides; species Bacteroides pullicola. Next base: position 53,058 of record DXCV01000012.1, on the reverse strand, counting down.
GCGTGGACGGATAGCCGAGGCCGCCCAAGACTTCGACAAGGCCGAAGCCGACTACCGCCGCATCACGGAGGTCAACCCCTTCAGCGAACAGGCTTACCTCTGCCTGGGACGACTCTACACCGCACAAAAGAAACTGGCAGAAGCCATCACCCTGCTGGACGAGGCCATCGAGCTGAACCCCGACAGCCCTGCCCTCTACCACGAACGCGGCTGCGCCAAGCTGCTGAACGGTGACAAGGAAGGCTCCATGGAAGACCTAAAGAAGGAACTGGAGCTGAACCCCAAGGAAACGGAACAACTGAACGGGGAGTTCAACAGCCAGCCCCTTGTGCAACAGACGGATGTATTAGGACTCTAAACTCATTTCAAACAGATATGAGACACAAGACCCTCTTAGTCACGTTGCTCGCCGCTGCAACGTTCACGGCCTGCAACTCCAAGAAGAACCAACCCTCTGAAACGGCGCAACCGTCCTCGGAAATCCACCTCATGACCTACAACGTGCACAACTGCATCGGCCTGGACGACAAGCGCGACTACCGGCGCATCGCCGAAGTCATCCGCCAAGCCGCCCCAGACGTAGTGGCCCTGCAAGAGCTGGACAGCGTGACCGGCCGCAACGGTGGCATTGATGCCCTTGACAGCCTGCGCATCCTGACCGGGATGAACAGCTTCTTCTCCGCCGCCATCCCTTATGACGGAGGCAGCTATGGCATCGGCATCCTCTCCAAGGAGAAGCCCCTCAGCGTGCGCACCGTCCCCATGCCGGGGCGTGAGGAGGCCCGCACGATGATTGTGGCCGAGTTCAACGACTACGTCTTCTGCGCCACCCACCAGTCGCTGACGCCGGAAGACCAGGAGGCCTCCGTCCCCCTCATCCTGCAAGCCATCGACAGCATCTCCAAGCCCGTCTTCCTAGCCGGGGATATGAACTCGCACCCTTACGAGAAGCCCCAACAGCTCCTGCGCAACCACTTCACCACCCTCAATGACACCGCCGCGCACACCTATCCCGCCGACCAGCCCCACGGCTGCATCGACTACATCTACGCCTTCACGGGCAACGGACATAGCTTCGAGGTGACGCAGGACACGGTCATCGCCGAACCCGTGGCTTCTGACCACCGGCCGGTGCTGGTGACGGTGAAGGTGGGGCGGCATTAACCGCCTCAACGCCCCGTGGCCTGCTTGTCGCCCAAAGCTTACAGGGAAAAAGTCCTGGAAGGGGAATGTTAAAAAGCAGGCCAAACCTCCCGAAACAGCATTTTTTGCTCCCTGCGGCGAAAAAATCCCGCACTTTTGCTTGCATTTCAAAGAAAAGCATTACTTTTGTCCCGTGAATTAACAAGAAAAGAAAACTTATGAAGTCATTCAACTTTGCATACTACTTCTTCTTTTACTTTAGCCACAAAGTAGAGCGGGAGTTTGTATGTGTCAAGTGACAGTGACGCTTAAGAACCAAGGACAATGAATCAAGCAACGATATGAATCCCGCTCCTGCACCAAGGAAGCGGGATTTTTTGTTATAGACATATAAGGTATATATGAAACGAATAGCCATCCAAGGAACACTGGGTTCCTACCACGACATCGCCGCCCACAAGTATTTCGAGGGCGAAGACATCGAACTCATCTGCTGCGCCACGTTCGAGGAGGTGTTCGGCGCCATCAAGGAGGACAGCCGCACCATCGGGATGCTGGCCATCGAGAACACCATAGCGGGCAGCCTGCTGCACAACTACGAACTGCTGCGACAGAGCGGCACGCAGATAGTGGGCGAATACAAGCTGCGCATCAGCCACAGCTTCGTCTGCCTGCCCGAGGACGACTGGGACAACATCGTCGAGGTGCACTCCCACCCCATCGCGCTGATGCAGTGCCGCGAGTTCCTCAGCCGCCACCCGCACATCAAGGTGGTGGAAGGCGAGGACACCGCCCTCAGCGCCGAACTTATCCACCGCGACAGCCTGAACGGGCACGCCGCCATCTGCTCCAAATACGCCGCCGAACTGTACGGCATGAAGGTGCTGGAGGAAGGCATCGAGACGAACAAGCACAACTTCACCCGCTTCCTCGTCGTGGCAGACCCCTGGCAGGTGGACGACCTGAACCGCCGCCGCACCCGCGAGCCCAACAAGGCCAGCATCGTCTTCACCCTGCCCCACCAGGAGGGAAGCCTCTCGCAGGTGCTCAGCATCCTGTCCTTCTACCGCATCAACCTCACCAAGATACAGTCCCTGCCCATCATCGGGCGCGAATGGGAATACGAGTTCTACGTGGACGTGATGTACGACCAACTGCTGAGATACAAACAGGCCATCGCGGCCATCAGCCCCCTGACCAAACAACTGAAGATATTAGGAGAATACGAAGATGGAAAATCAAATGTGCAATAAAGCTACGAGTTACAAGCCTGCCGACCGCCTGGCGGGCGTGAGCGAATACTACTTCTCGCGCAAGCTGAAGGAAGTGGCGCAGATGAACGCCGAGGGCAAAGACATCATCAGCCTGGGCATCGGAAGCCCGGACATGCCGCCCTCGGAGAAGACGATAGAAACCTTGTGCCAAGCCGCCCAGGACCCCGACGGCCACGGCTATATGCCCTACGTGGGCATACCCGAACTGCGCCAGGCCTTCGCCCGCTGGTACAAGAAATGGTATGATGTGGACCTCGACCCGCAGACGGAGATACAGCCCCTCATCGGGAGCAAGGAAGGCATCCTGCACGTCACGCTGGCCTTCGTCAATCCGGGCGACCAGGTGCTGGTGCCCAATCCGGGCTACCCCACGTACACCTCGCTCAGCAAGCTGCTGGGGGCGGAAGTCGTGCCGTATAATCTGAAGGAGGAAGACGGCTGGATGCCCGACTGGGAGCAACTGGAGGCGATGGACACGAGCCGCGTCCGCCTGATGTGGACCAACTACCCCAACATGCCCACCGGCGCGCAGGCCACCCCGGAGTTGTACGAACGGCTGGTGGACTTCGCAAAGAAACGCGGCATCGTCATCGTCAACGACAACCCCTACAGCTTCATCCTCAACGACCATCCGCTCAGCATCCTCGCCGTGCCCGGCGCACGGGATTGCTGCATCGAGTTCAACTCCATGAGCAAGAGCCACAACATGCCGGGCTGGCGCATCGGGATGCTCGCCTCGAACGCGCAGTTCGTGCAGTGGGTCTTGAAGGTGAAGAGCAACATAGACAGCGGCATGTTCCGCGCCATGCAACTGGCCGCCGCCACCGCCCTCGACGCGGAGCAGGAGTGGTATGACGGCAACAACGCCAACTACCGCCGCCGCCGCGCGCTGGCCGAGGACATCATGCACGCCCTGGGCTGCACGTTCGACCCACGGCAGGCGGGAATGTTCCTCTGGGGCAAGATACCCGACATATATAATAATGTGGAGGAATTGACCGAGCGCGTGCTGCACGAGGCCCGCGTCTTCCTGACACCCGGCTTCATCTTCGGCACGAACGGGGCGAGGTATATCCGCATCTCCCTCTGCTGCAAGGACGACCGCCTACAAGAGGCGTTGTGGCGCATCCGCGAGGCGTTCGGAACGCCCGGCTGACCCGGCCAAAACTGGATGTACATCCGGTTAAAACTGCGTGTACATCCGTTTGCAACGCCATGTACATCCGTTTGGAAAGACCTGTAGAACGAATTAAAAAACGATAAACAACCAATGATTATGGAACTCGAACTCGAAAGAATCCAACTCCCCGGCGTCCCTCAGGAACGCCCCGTGGTCATCGCCGGCCCGTGTAGTGCCGAGACCGAAGAACAAGTGATGAACACCGCCCGCCAACTGGCCTCGAAAGGGCTGAAGATATTCCGCGCAGGCATCTGGAAACCCCGCACCAAGCCGGGCGGCTTCGAGGGCGTGGGCGTGGAAGGCCTGGCCTGGCTGAAGGAAGTGAAGCAGGAGACGGGCATGTACGTCTGCACCGAGGTGGCCACCGCCAAGCACGTGCTGGAGTGCCTCAAGGCGGGCATCGACCTGCTGTGGATTGGCGCGCGCACCACGGCCAACCCCTTTGCCATGCAGGAGATTGCCGACGCGCTGAAGGGCGTGGACATCCCCGTGCTGGTGAAGAACCCCGTCAACCCCGACCTCGAACTGTGGATAGGCGCCATGGAGCGCCTCAACCAAGCGGGACTGAAGCGTCTGGCGGCCATCCACCGCGGCTTCTCCAGCTACGAGAAGAAGATTTACCGCAACCTGCCGCAGTGGCACATCCCCATCGAACTGCGCCGCCGCATCCCCAACCTGCCCATCCTCTGCGACCCCAGCCACATCGGCGGCAAGCGCGAGCTCATCGCCCCGCTGTGCCAGCAGGCCATGGACCTGGGCTTCGACGGCCTCATCGTGGAGAGCCACTGCAACCCGGACAAGGCCTGGAGCGACGCCTCGCAGCAGGTGACGCCCGACGTGCTGGACTACATCCTCAACCTCCTCGTCATCCGCCAGGACACGCAGACCACCGAGAACCTCTCGGAGTTGCGCAAGCAGATTGACGAATGCGACAACGAGCTTATCCAGACCCTGGCCAAGCGCATGCGCATCTCCCGCGAAATCGGCACCTACAAGAAGGAGCACGACATGACCATCCTCCAGACGGGCCGCTACAACGAAATCCTGGAGAAGCGCGGCTCGCAAGCCTCCCTCTGCGGCATGGACACCGAGTTTGCCAAGAAGGTGTTCGAGGCCATCCACGAGGAAAGCGTAAGGCAGCAGATGGAAATCATTAATAAGTAAGTAGTCAGAATATAGTAGATAGTAGTCAGTAGAGAAATGCTCTGCCGACTGCTATCTACCCCTACTGACTACCAGCTACTAACTACTGACTACTAAAATGAGAATACTAATCCTCGGAGCCGGCAAGATGGGCTCCTTCTTCACAGACATACTGAGTTTTCAACACGAGACGGCCGTCTACGACACCAACCCGCACCAGCTGCGCTTCGTCTACAACACCTACCGCTTCACCACGCTGGACGAAATCAAGGACTTCGAGCCGGAGCTGGTCATCAACGCCGTGACGGTGAAGTACACCCTCGACGCCTTCCGCCAAGTGCTGCCCGTCCTGCCCAAGGACTGCATCATCAGCGACATCGCCTCCGTCAAGACCGGGCTGAAGCGGTTCTACGAGGAGAGCGGCTTCCGCTACGTCTCCACCCACCCGATGTTCGGCCCCACCTTCGCCAGCCTCAGCAACCTGAGCCACGAGAACGCCATCATCATCACCGAGGGCGACCACCTGGGCCGCGTCTTCTTCAAGGACCTCTACCAGACGCTGAAGCTGAACATCTTCGAATACACCTTCGACGAGCACGACGACACGGTGGCCTACTCGCTCTCCATCCCGTTCGTCTCCACCTTCGTCTTTGCCGCCGTGATGAAGCATCAGGAAGCACCGGGCACGACGTTCAAGAAGCACATGGCCATTGCCCGCGGCCTGTTGTCGGAAGACGACTTCTTGCTGCAAGAGATTCTCTTCAATCCCCGCACCCCTGCCCAGGTGGAGAACATCCGCCTCGAACTGAAGCAACTGCTGGAAATCATCACCAACAAGGACGCGGAGGGGATGAAGCGGTATCTGACGAAGATTAGGGAGAAGATAAAATAAAAGGCGAAAAAAGATACGTCATACGAGAATATGGCGTATTTTTGTATCCGAACCAATTAAACAGGCAATTTATGGAAAGACCTCTGCCCAACAACGAACAATCTCGATATTTCGCAGAAAAAGCCATGGACGAACTGGACAAACTGTGGGATAAAGGCAAAATCAACGACCAAATTATCGAAGAATGGAAGCATGAGCATATGCAAACAAGTAGTGCTATTCATCGACTTCGCGGCGTAGCCAAGAATATAACTGAAGAACAAATCAAAGCAGATGAACGACTGGCTTATCTTCTTAGTAAGTAAATGATTGACCAACCCACCATCGACCGCATCATGGACGCGGCGCAAATCTACGACGTCGTGTCCGACTTTGTCACCCTGCGAAAGCGCGGGGTGAACTATGTCGGGCTGTGCCCCTTCCACGACGACAAGACGCCGTCCTTCTCCGTCTCGCCCGCCAAGAACCTCTGCAAGTGCTTCGCCTGCGGCAAGGGCGGCAACCCCGTGCACTTCATCATGCTGCACGAACAACTGTCCTACCCCGACGCCCTGCGCTACCTGGCCAAGAAGTACCACATCGAAATCAAGGAGCGCGAACTGACCGACGAGGAGAAGGCCGCACAGACCGAGCGCGACAGCCTCTTCGTCGTCAACCAGTTTGCCAACGACTACTTCCGCCGCACCCTGCGCGACACGGACGAGGGGCGCAACATCGGCCTGGCCTACCTGCGCAGCCGCGGCTTCCGCGACGACACCATCGAGAAGTTCCAACTGGGCTACTGCACCGAGAGCCACGACGCCTTCGCCAAGGAAGCCCTGGCCAAGGGCTACCAGCGCGACTTCCTCGTCAAGACGGGCCTCTGCTACGAGACGGACGACCACCGCCTGCGCGACCGCTTCTGGGGCCGCGTCATCTTCCCCTTCCACACGCTGAGCGGCAAGGTCGTGGCCTTCGGCGGGCGCGTGCTGGCCTCCGCCACCAAGGGCGTCAAGATGAAGTACGTCAACTCGCCCGAGTCGGAAATCTACCACAAGAGCAACGAACTCTACGGCATCTACCAGGCCAAGCAGGCCATCGTCAAGCAGGACCGCTGCTACCTGGTGGAGGGCTACACGGACGTCATCTCCATGCACCAGAGCGGCGTGGAGAACGTGGTGGCCTCCTCGGGTACGGCCCTGACCACCCACCAAATCAAGCTGATACACCGCTTCACCAACAACCTCACCGTCCTCTACGACGGCGACACCGCCGGCATCAAGGCCTCCCTGCGCGGCATCGACATGCTGCTGGAGGAGGGGATGAACATCAAGGTCTGCCTCCTGCCCGACGGCGAGGACCCCGACTCCTTCGCCCGGCAGCACAACGGCACCGAGTTCCGCCAGTTCATCCAGGAGCACGAGACGGACTTCATCCGCTTCAAGACCAACCTCCTGCTGGACGACGCGGGACGCGACCCCATCAAGCGCGCCGAGCTTATCGGCAGTCTGGTGCAGAGCATCGCCGTCATCCCCGAAGCCATCGTGCGCGACGTCTATATAAAAGAATGTGCCCAATTGCTTCACGTCGAAGACCGCCTCCTGGTGAGCGAAGTGGCCAAACGCCGCGAGAAGCAGGCCGAGCAACGCGCCGAGCAGCGCGAACGCGAACGCCGCCAGGCACAGGCACAAACGCAAGCCGCCCCACCATCGGCAACGGATGCCCCGGCAGACGCACCCGCCCCGCCGGATGTCCCGCCCCCCGCCGCGGAAGACCTCCCCGCCCCGGCCCCCGCCGACTACGTGTCCTTCATCCCCCAGGAGGAGAAGGAAGGCCGCGAGTTCTACCGCTACGAGCGGCTCATCCTCCAGATGGTCGTCCGCTACGGCGAGCGCGTCATGTGCAACGTCACCGACGACGAAGGCCGCGAGGTGCCCGTCACCGTCACCGAATACGTGGTGCAGGACCTGCACGAGGACGACCTGGCCTTCCACAATCCCCTGCACCGCCGGATGCTCCAGGAGGCCGCCGAACGCATCGGCACCGAGGGCTTCGTGGCCGAGCACTACTTCCTCAACCACCCCGACCCCGCCATCAGCCAGCTCAGCGCCGAGTTGGTGAGCGACCGCTACCAGCTGAGCAAGTACCACAGCAAGAACCAGCACATCGTCACGGACGAGGAACGCCTCTACGAGCTGGTGCCCCTGCTGATGGTGAACTTCAAGTATGCCATCGTCAGCGAGGAACTGACCCACCTGATGCGCGCCCTCCAGGACCCCGCCGTCCTGGCCGACAACGACCGCTGCACCGCCGTCCTGACCCGCTACAAAGAGATGCGGCAGGTGCAGAGCGTGATGGCGAAGCGGCTGGGAGACCGCGTGGTGCTGAAACTGTAAAGGATGTTCAACCGGTAACAATTTGTAACCGGTTAAGCGAAAGGTATCCAATTCCCCTCCTCCGGGGTGCCCAACGGGCGGGGTGGTAGCGGCAAGCATACGCTGCTAATGATTTCAAAGCGAGCAGCTTCGCTACCACCTCCCCCTTCGGGTACTCCTCCTCCCCGGAGGAGGAGAATTAAGTTACAATGCACACCCTCATCCGTGTAATCCCGCCCGTTAACCTAACGTTAACCTTCCGATAACCTTCCCCCTCCCCCGCCCTCCCTATCTTTGCAGTGTCAAAAGGACAGAAACAGATAACAAATAGTATAAACCCTTTTAAAACTGCAAGAATTATGAAATGCTTAGTTATGTCTTTGATCGTGATGGTGAATATGGGTATCAACCTGGGTTTTGCCACGGCTCCCGCCAATGATTTCGCCTACAACTCCGAACCCGCCGACAGCACCGGCGTCGAAACCCGCTACATCTACCGCAAGACGGACGACGGCCGCTACCTGCGCCACCACCTGAAGTACCGCTGCACCTACGATGACGCCCACCGCCTCCTGGCCCGCGAGGTCCTCCGCTGGGATGCAGACCTCCAGGACTACCGCCCCGCCTACACCCTGCGCTACACCTACGCCGCCGACGCCACCGTCACCATCGAATGCGCCCGCTGGGATACAAGGCAACAAGCCTACACCGACCTGCGCGAACGCGCCGTCTACACCCCCGACGCCCTGGGCCTCATCTACCAGTCCTACGCCTACGATGACGAGGACGGCACCTGGGACCTGACCTGCGAACACGAGGCACAAGCACCGCTCCTGGCTGACAAGTGACCCTCTTGGCACTGTCACGACGGTGCCTTGGAACTACCTTGACGTGACGAAAAAGCCTTATTCGTCCTGCGAAAAAGCCTTATTCGTCCTGCGAAAAAGCCTTATTGGTTGTACGAAAAAGCCTTATTGGTTATACGAATAAGGCTTTTTCGTCACGTCAAGATACAGCCAAGACCACCCCGAGTGACTACCAAGACACCCCCTTGGCAGCGCAGGAACAAACTTTTTAAGCACCAAAACAGATGTCAAACCAAAAAACTCCGTATCTTTGGCCCTATGATTGAGAACAAGAAGTATATACACTGGATGGCAATGCTCGGCTTGGTAGTCGTTATCGGGCTGCAAGGGGTGTGGCTGTATAATTCATATCAATCTATTAAAAAGGATATTGAGGGCATTGCCTATAACATCTTAAATAAGACACTAAGGACTGAAGTATCTTCCATTGCCAAGACCCTTCCAGAAGGAACCCAAATCTTAGGAGGACCAGAAGGAGATTCCATTCCCCGTGTTACTTATTTATATGATGGGCTTTGCAAATTAGGTTGTAGTTTCTCCATGTGTAGAATGGATTCCATAATAAAAGAACTTCTCTCTGATGAAAATATAGACACACATTATCTCATCAGAAGAATAAATCCACAGACACATGAGATATACGAACAATCTGATAAAGAATTCAGTTCTTCATGGGGTAACATCCAATCCCAGGTTATTCTCATCAGATTGGATAAATCCCAAGGGATGCAATTAGTCTTAAATAATCCCTATCAGTATTATATCTCCCGCATGGGCCTCCTCCTCCTCGCCACCGCCGTGATGATGCTCTTTGTCATCTATTGCATCGTGTGGCAGGTGAAGATATTGCGCCGCATGAGCCGCGTGCTCCGCATCCGCGAGGACTTCTCCTACGCCATGGTGCACGACATGAAGACGCCCCTCTCCAGCATCATCATGACCCTGCGCCCCCTGCACCAGGGTCGCCTGGACGACAAGCCCCAGCTGCGCGAACGCTACTTCAGCATCGCCGAGGCCGAGGCTCAACACCTGCTGGCACTGACCAACAAAATACTGACCCTCTCCAAGCTGGAGAACCACCGCCTGCACCTGGTGCCCGAACCGCTGCCCCTCCGCCCCGTGGTGGAGAAGCTGGCGGAAAGCCTCGCCCCCAAATGCCCCAAGCCCCTGCGCATCAGCTACGACCTACAGGTAGAAACCCTCTACGCCGACCCCGAGTTCTGGCCCGAGGTGATGCAAAACCTGCTGGACAACGCCGTCAAATACACCCGCCCGGATGCCGAGGCCGTGGAGATACGCATCAGCACCCGTCCGGCAGGCCGCCACACCACCGAGCTGCGCATCCGCGACAACGGCCGTGGCATCTCCCGCCGCCACCTGCGCACCATCTTCGACAAATACGAGCGTGCCTCTGCCGAACGCGGCCGACAACAGGACAGTGCCCCCGCAGGCTTCGGACTCGGCCTGAGCTTTGTGCATCAGGTGGTGCGGGCACACGGCGGCACCATCCGCGCCGAGAGCGAAGAGGGGAAGTGGACGGAGTTCGTCATTTTAATGAAGAATGAAGAATCAAGAACGAAGAATCCGGGGAAAGAAGAAGACGAAGAGAAAGAAAGGAATATAGAGTATTCAGGAAAAGATATGGAAGTAAGCGTGAAGAAATCCGAGCAAGGAAAACAAGTAAGAGTGAAAATAGTAAACCTCTGGAAAGGGAAAGGACTGGAAATCAATATAGAGAACTCCGAAAAAGGAAAAAGTGTAACTATAAACAGAACAACAAAGAATGAAGAAAACGCGTGACGGAAATTCTTCATTCTTCACTCATAATTCTTAATTAATTATGGTAAAGCTATTACTCGTAGAAGACGATGTGAACCTGAGCTACATCGTGCAGACCGCCTTGGAAGACCTCATCGGCGGTTACCAGGTGTTCACCGCCCCCAACGGCGCGGAAGGCCTGAAACAATGGGAGGAGCACCATCCCGACATCATCGTCTCCGACATCGACATGCCCGTGATGAACGGCTTCGACATGGTGCGCCGCATCCGCGAGACGGACAAGACCACGCCCATCCTCTTCGGATCGGCCCTCACCTCGCCCCGCGACGTGAAGGAGGGCTACAAGCTGGGCGTGAACAACTACGTCAAGAAGCCCTTCGTCCCCGAAGAGCTGGACGCCCACGTCCACGCCCTGCTGCAACTGACCGAGGGCCGCAAGTCCACCGACGAGACGGACCACTTCCGCCTGGGCCGCTACACCCTGGACGGCCCCCGCGCCATCCTGCGCGACGACACCACGGGCGAGGTGGAGACCCTGAGCGTCCGCGAGGCCGGACTGCTCCAACTGCTGGCGGAGAACAAGAACGAGACCGTGCGCCGCGAGGCCATCCTCAGCCGCCTGTGGGGCACGGAGGAGAAGGACTACTTCGCCTCCCGCAGCCTGGACGTCTTCGTCAATAAGCTGCGCAAGTTGCTGGCCGACGAGCCGCGGGTGGAGATAAAGACGGTGCGCGGCGTGGGGCTGATGCTGATAGAGAAAGAAGGATAATTCGGCACGGATTTCGCGGATTGATAATATAAGGAATGGGAACAAAATCCGTGTAATCCGCGTAATCCGCGCCTAAAAACATCATATAACGTAATGAAGAAGATAACCATTGCAATCGACGGCTTTTCCTCCTGCGGGAAAAGCACCATGGCCAAAGACCTGGCCCGAGAAATAGGCTACATCTACATCGACAGCGGTGCCATGTACCGCGCCGTCACCCTCTACTGCCTGGAGAACGGGCTGTTCCTCGCCGACGGGCAGATAGACACCGGACGGCTGGAGCGCGAGATGGACCACATCCGCATCTCCTTCCGCCTCAACCCCGAGACGGGCCGCCCCGACACGTACCTCAACGGGCAGAACGTGGAAGACCGCATCCGCACCATGGAGGTGTCGGCGCGCGTCAGCCCCGTGGCCGCCCTGCCCTTCGTGCGCCAGGCCCTCGTGGCCCAGCAGCAGGAGATGGGCCGCGAGAAAGGCATCGTGATGGACGGGCGTGACATCGGCACCACCGTCTTTCCCGACGCCGAGCTGAAGGTGTTCGTCACCGCCTCGCCCGAAATCCGTGCCCGGCGCCGCTACGACGAACTGAAGGCCAAGGGCCAGCCCGCCGACTATGCCGACATCCTGGCCAACGTGAAGCAGCGCGACGACATCGACCAGCACCGCGCCGTCAGTCCCCTGCGCCGCGCCGACGATGCCCTCTTGCTGGACAACGGCGAGATGAGCATCGAGGAACAGAAGGAGTGGTTACTGGCGCAATATAGGAGAGTCGCTGGAGAATAATGTTTAATGAAGAATGAAGAACTAAGAATGAAGAATTTGCCGGGCCATACAAACAGGCAAACGAACGTAATTCTTAATTCTTCATTCTCAATTCTTAATTTCATAGCATGGCTAACATCGAAATAGACAACGGCTCCGGCTTCTGCTTCGGCGTGGTGAACGCCATCCGCAAGGCCGAGGAAGAACTGGCCAAGGGCGGCACGCTCTATTGCCTGGGCGACATCGTGCACAACAGCCGCGAAGTGGAGCGCCTGGAGCGTCTGGGCCTCGTCACCATCAACCACGAGGAGTTCGGCCGCCTGCACGACGCCAAGGTGCTGCTCCGCGCCCACGGCGAACCGCCCGAGACCTACGAGACGGCGCGGCGCAACCGCATCGAAATCATCGACGCCACCTGCCCCGTGGTGCTACAGCTACAAAAGCGCATCAAACAGGAACATAACCGCGCGGACGACCCGGAGAAGCAAATCGTCATCTATGGCAAGAGCGGACATGCCGAGGTGCTGGGCCTGGTGGGACAGACGGCAGGGCGGGCCATCGTCATCGAGAACCTGGAGGAGGCCAAGCTGCTGGACTTCCATCGCAGCATCCGCCTCTACTCGCAGACCACCAAGTCGCTGAGCGGCTTCCGCGAGGTGGTGGACTACATCCAGGCACACATCGCGCCGGGCGTGACCTTCCAGTACTACGACACCATCTGCCGCCAGGTGGCCAACCGCATCCCCAACATCCGCGAGTTTGCCGCCTCGCACGACCTGGTGTTCTTCGTCAGCGGCAAGAAAAGCTCCAACGGCAAGATGCTCTTCAGCGAGTGCCTGAAGGTCAACCCCAACTCCCACCTGATAGACAGCGCGGCCGAGATAGACGGGTCGCTCCTGGCGAAAGCCCGCTCCATCGGGGTTTGCGGTGCCACCTCCACCCCCAAATGGCTGATGGAGGAGATAGAGCAGGCCCTCCGGGAAAAGATGTAAATGAAAAACGTAACTACAAATTCAAGGCAAATCGTAACAACGGTTTCAGCTTTTTGCTATCTTTGCAAAGTCTAAGTGACAAAAGACCAAGACGAAATCATCATTAACATCAAATTCAATACAACATGGGAGCAGTTAAATGCATTGGTATTTTGACGTCGGGTGGTGATGCCCCCGGCATGAACGCCGCCATCCGCGCTGTGACGCGTGCAGCCATCTACAACGGACTCAGCGTGAAAGGCATCTACAGAGGTTACAAAGGACTGGTGACGGGAGAAATCAAGGAATTCAAGAGCCAGAACGTGAGCAACATCATCCAGCTGGGCGGCACCATCCTGAAGACGGCCCGCTGCAAGGAGTTCACCACACCGGAAGGACGCCAGCAGGCCTACGACAACATGAAGAAGGAAGGCATCGATGCCTTGGTCATCATCGGCGGCGACGGTTCGCTGACGGGTGCCCGCATCTTTGCCGAAGAGTTCGACGTACCTTGCATCGGACTGCCCGGCACCATTGACAACGACCTGTATGGCACGGACACGACCATCGGCTATGATACGGCCCTGAACACCATCCTGGATGCAGTCGACAAGATCCGCGACACCGCCACGTCGCACGAACGCCTGTTCTTCGTGGAGGTCATGGGACGCGACGCCGGTTTCCTGGCCCTGAACGGTGCCATCGCATCGGGTGCCGAGGCCGCCATCATCCCGGAGGTCAGCACGGAGGTCGACCAGTTGGAAGAGTTCATCAAGAACGGTTTCCGCAAGTCGAAGAACAGTAGTATCGTGCTGGTGGCCGAAAGCGAATTGACGGGCGGTGCCATGCACTATGCCGAGCGCGTGAAGAATGAATATCCGCAATACGACGTGCGTGTCACCATCCTGGGTCACCTGCAACGCGGCGGAAGCCCCACGGCTCACGACCGCATCTTGGCCAGCCGTCTGGGCGCAGCCGCCATCGACGCCATCATGGAGGGCCAGCGCAACGTGATGATTGGCATCGACCACGACGAAGTGGTTTACGTGCCCTTCATCAAGGCCATCAAGAAGAACAAGCCCATCCAGCGCGAGCTGATGAACGTCTTGAGAGAGCTGTCCATCTGACCTGCCAGAAGGGAATAGACCTTTGATTTCAGGCGCGGATTACGCGGATTACACGGAATTGCCCAAGCAACTTATAATCCGTGAAAGTCCGCGGAATCCGCGCCTGATTCATTTCATCAACGCCAAACTTTTACATCACCAAGAAAGGAATAAACTATGAGAAAGAACTTTGGAGCCAAACCTTGGACGTATCCGCAGCCTGTATTCATCGTGGCCACCTATGATGAAGCCGGACAACCGGACGCCATGAACGCCGCTTGGGGCGGCATCGACTACGACGACCAAATCAACCTCTGCCTCAGCGCGGAGCACAAGACCGTAAAGAACCTGCTGGCCACCCGCGCCTTCACCTTCAGCATGGGCACAGCCGACCAACTGACTGCCTGCGACTATGTGGGCATCGTGTCGGGCAACAAGGAGCCGGACAAGGTGGAGCGTGCCGGCTTTCACACCGTCAAGTCTGAATTCGTCAACGCGCCCCTCATCGAGGAACTGCCGATGGCCGTGGAGTGCGAGCTGATCTCCTACGACCCGGAGACGTGCCACTTGGTGGGCAAAATCATCAACGTCTCTGCCGACGAGCGCATCCTGGACGAGAAAGGCAAGATTGACCCGGCCAAGCTGCGCCCCATCGTGTTCGACCCGATACACAACCACTATCTGGTAGTCGGCGAGAAGGTGGGCAACGCCTTCAAGGATGGGTTGGCACTGAAGAAATAAGCCTTCAACGTCTGCATCATCAGGAAAGCCACCCCGAACAGGTGGCTTTTTCTGCATAAACATCATAAAACAGGCGGATAATCTTGCATACTTTTCCAATAATGCGTAATTTTGCCGCGCAATCAGAGAATATTTATGCAGATGATAAAGAAAAAAGCAGACCGGCTGGATGCCATCAAGATGATAATCTCGAGCAAGGAAATCAGCTCGCAAGAAGAACTGATACAAGCCTTGGGACAGGAAGGCTTCGTGCTGACACAAGCCACCCTGTCGCGCGACCTGAAGCAGTTGAAAGTGGCCAAGGCTGCCAACACCAACGGCCGTTACGTCTATGTGCTGCCCAACGACATCCTCTACAAACGCCCCGTCCGGCAGACCACGGGCGAAATGCTGCGGAGCAACGGCTTCATCTCCCTGCAATTCTCGCGCAACATTGCCGTCATACGCACACGTCCCGGCTATGCCAGCAGCATCGCCTACGACATCGACAACCGCGAATGTCCGGCCATCCTGGGCACCATCGCGGGCGACGACACCATCATGCTGGTGTTGGCCGAGCGCATCACGCACGACGAGGTGAGACGTTTCCTGGAAGACGTCATACCGAATATCAAGGATTGAAGAAGAATACAACCTATACATATATAATATATAAGTAAGACAGAAATGGATGTAATGCAGATTGATGTGATGGTGGCCGACGCCTCACATGAAGTTTATGTAGACACGATACTGGACACCATCCGCGAGGCGGCCAAGAAACGCGGCACCGGCATCGCCGAACGCACACACGAGTATGTGGCAACCAAAATGAAGGAAGGTAAGGCCATCATCGCTCTGAACGGCACCGAATTTGCCGGATTCACCTATATAGAGAGTTGGGGCAACAAGCAATACGTGGCCACGTCGGGCCTCATCGTCCACCCCAAGTACCAGGGCATCGGACTGGCCAAGCGCATCAAGCAGGCTTCGTTCCGCCTGGCCCGCCTGCGCTGGCCCTGGGCGAAGATATTCAGCCTGACCAGCGGCGCGGCGGTGATGAAGATGAACACCGAACTGGGCTACGTGCCCGTCACCTTCAACGAGCTGACGGACGATGAAGCTTTCTGGAAAGGCTGCGAGGGCTGCATCAACCACGACATCCTGGTGGCCAAGAACCGCAAGTTCTGCATCTGCACGGCAATGCTGTATGACCCGGCATTGCACCAGGAAGACAAAATCTAAGGCCCCACCCCTTCCCTCCCCCGTAGGGAGGGGGACGCACACCATATATTATAATATGACAATACAGAATTAAAAGAACACGCTCTTTCTCCCTCCCTACGGGGGAGGGCCGGGGAGGGGCTTATTATATAAGATTATGGAAAAGAAGAAAGTAGTAGTCGCCTTCAGCGGCGGGCTGGACACCTCGTTCACCGTGATGTATCTGGCCAAGGAGAAAGGATATGAAGTACATGCGGCCTGCGCCAACACGGGCGGATTCAGCGCCGAGCAACTCAAGACTAACGAGGAGAATGCCTACAAGCTGGGCGCCACGAAATATGTCACCCTCGACGTGACACACGAGTATTACGAGAAGAGCCTGAAGTATATGGTGTATGGCAACGTGCTGCGCAACGGCACCTACCCCATCTCCGTCAGCTCCGAGCGCATCTTCCAGGCACTGGCCATCGCCCGCTATGCCAACGAAATCGGCGCGGACGCCATCGCCCACGGCTCGACGGGTGCAGGCAACGACCAGGTGCGCTTCGACATGACTTTCCTCGTGATGGCGCCGGGCGTGGAAATCATCACCCTGACCCGCGACATGGCCCTGAGCCGCCAGGAAGAGATTGACTACCTGAACAAGCACGGCTTTGCTGCCGACTTCGCCAAACTGAAGTATTCCTATAATGTAGGCATCTGGGGCACAAGCATCTGCGGAGGCGAAATCCTCGACTCGGCACAGGGCTTGCCCGAAAGCGCCTACCTGAAGCACTGCACCAAGGAAGGCACCGAGCAACTGAAGCTGACCTTCGAGCAGGGCGAACTGAAAGCCATCAACGGCGAACGCTATGACGACCCCATCAAGGCCATCCAGAAAGTAGAGGAGATCGGCGCAGCTTACGCCATTGGCCGAGACATGCACGTGGGCGACACCATCATCGGCATCAAGGGCCGCGTGGGCTTTGAGGCTGCCGCTCCGATGCTGATTATCGGCGCACACAAGTTCTTGGAGAAGTACACGCTGAGCAAGTGGCAACAGTACTGGAAGGACCAGGTGGCCAACTGGTATGGCATGTTCCTCCACGAGAGCGAATACCTGGAGCCGGTAATGCGCGACATCGAGGCGATGCTCGTCTCCAGCCAGCGCAACGTCAACGGCACAGCCATCCTGGAACTGCGCCCCTACGGCTTCCACACCGTCGGCGTGGAAAGCACGGACGACCTGGTGAAGAACAAGTTCGGCGAATACGGCGAGATGCAGAAAGGCTGGACGGCGGAGGACGCCAAGGGCTTCATCAAGGTGCTGTCTACCCCGCTGCGCGCCTACTATGCCGGACACAAGGACGAACTGAACAATATCTAACCCCTAATAATACCTGAATTATGGACAATACGAAGAAACTGACCCGCCCCCGTCAAAACCGCAAAATGGCAGGCGTCTGCGCCGGACTGGCCAACTATTTGGGCCTGGACCCCACCGTGGTGCGCGTCATCTACGCCATCCTGACCCTGTGCACCGCCATCGTCACCGGGCTTATCGTCTACCTGATACTGATGCTCGTCATACCCGAAGACCCAACTAAATAACTCCGTATGATAAAGATAGGAATCATAGGCGGCGCAGGCTACACCGCCGGCGAACTCATCCGCCTGCTCATCAACCACCCGGAAGCAGAGATTGTCTTCATCAACAGCGGCAGCAATGCCGGCAACCGCGTGACCGATGTCCACGAAGGCCTCTACGGCGAGACGGACCTGCGCTTCACCGACCGGCTGCCCCTGGACGAGATTGACTGCCTCTTCTTCTGCACCGCCCACGGCGACACGCGCAAGTTCATGGACAGCCACAACCTGCCGGAAGGGCTGAAGGTCATCGACCTCTCCATGGACTACCGCCTCAAGGCCGAGGGCAACGACTTCGTCTACGGCCTGCCGGAGCTGAACCGCCGCGCCACCTGCAAGGCGCAGCACGTGGCCAACCCCGGCTGCTTCGCCACCTGCATCCAGCTGGGCCTGCTCCCCCTGGCCAAGCACCTGATGCTGAACGACGACATCATGGTGAACGCCATCACGGGCAGCACCGGAGCGGGCGTCAAGCCGGGCGCGACGAGCCACTTCAGCTGGCGCAACAACAACCTGAGCGTCTACAAGGCTTTCGAGCACCAGCACGTGCCCGAAATCCGCCAGAGCCTGAAACAGTTGCAGAACAGCTTCGACTCCGCCATCGACTTCATCCCCTACCGGGGCGACTTCCCGCGCGGCATCTTTGCCACCATCGTGGTGAAGAACAAGTGCAGCATCGAGGAACTGACGCGCATCTACGAGGAATATTACGCGGAGGATTCCTTCACGCACCTCGTGGACAAGAACATCGACCTGAAGCAGGTGGTGAACACCAACAAGTGCCTCCTCCACCTGGAGAAGCACGGCGACAAGTTGCTTATCATCTCCTGCATCGACAACCTGCTGAAGGGTGCCAGCGGACAGGCCGTGCACAACATGAACCTGATGTTCAACTTGGAGGAGACGGTAGGCCTGCGCCTCAAGCCGAGCGCGTTTTAATGAAGAATGAAGAACGAAGAATGAAGAATCCGTACCGGCCTCCCTCATCCTTCGTTCTCCATTCCTCACGTTATCAATTAACCCAATGAAGAGGGAGAAGCACAATGAGATTCTTCATTCTTCATTCTTAATTCTTAATTCTTTATTAATATGAAACTCTTTGACGTATATCCCTTATTCGACATCAACATCGTGCGGGGCAAAGGCTGCCACGTATGGGACGAACAGGGCACTGAATACCTCGACCTCTACGGAGGCCATGCCGTCATCTCCATCGGCCACGCCCATCCGCACTATGTGGAGATGATCAGCAAGCAAGTGGCCACGCTGGGCTTCTACTCCAACTCCGTCATCAACAAGCTGCAAGTGGAACTGGCCGGACGCCTGGGCAAGGTCTGCGGCTACGGCGACTACCAGTTGTTCCTCATCAACAGCGGCGCGGAAGCCAACGAGAACGCGCTGAAGTTGGCCTCCTTCCACAACGGGCGGACACGCATCGTCAGCTTCGCCAAGGCCTTCCATGGACGCACATCCCTGGCCGTGGAGGTGACGGACAATCCGAAAATCATCGCTCCGGTCAACGCCTGCGGACACGTCACCTACCTGCCCCTGAACGACACGGAAGCCATGCGCGCCGAGCTTCGCAAGGGCGACGTCTGCGCCGTGATTATTGAAGGAATCCAGGGCGTGGGCGGCATCCAGGTGCCCGACACGGCCTTCATGCAAGCATTGCGGGAGGAGTGCACGGCGGCGGGCACCGTCCTCATCCTCGATGAAATCCAAAGCGGATACGGCCGCAGCGGCAAGTTCTTCGCCCACCAACACGCCGGCATCCGCCCGGACATGATTACCGTGGCCAAGGGCATCGGCAACGGCTTCCCCATGGGCGCCGTGCTCATCAGCCCCGAGTTCAAGCCCGTCTACGGACAACTGGGCACCACCTTCGGCGGCAACCACCTGGCGTGCGCGGCAGCCCTGGCGGTGCTGGACGTCATCGAAGGCGAGGGTCTCATTGAGAATGCAAAGGCTGTCGGCGCCCACCTGCTGGACGAACTGAAGAAGCTGCCGCAGATAAAGGAAGTGCGCGGCCGGGGCCTGATGATAGGCATGGAGTTCGAGCAGCCCATCAAGGAACTGCGCAGCCGCCTGCTGCACGAGCAGAAGGTGTTCACCGGCGTCAGCGGCACGAACGTCATCCGCCTGCTGCCCCCGCTCTGCCTCACGATGGACGAGGCGGACTTGTTCCTCGAACGGTTCGCGAAGGTGATGGAGAACTAAAAACGAAGAATGGAGAATCCTGCAGGGACCGATGCCGGATGCCAGCAGATTCTTCATTTTCAATTATAATCCTTAACTTTGTCCCGTCTTACATATTAATTGAACTGACATGATGAATACGAGTATCTCATTGAACGCCCTGTTTGATTTCCTGCAATCACTCCCGCTGACTGCGGACAACAAGACATGGCTGGCCGGGAAACTGATAGAATCTGCCCGCCAAGAATCGCAAGACCTGCCGGGACAAATGACCGTTGATGAAGCCAAAGCCTGGCTGGAAGCCTCGGAAAAGCGTTTGGCCAATGGCGAATATGTTACGGAAGAAGAGATGGAGGACTTCTATCGCACATTGCAATGAGCCGGAGAATCATTTACGACACCCAGGCACGACGCCAAATCGGAGAAATATACCGCTATGGCAAAGAACACTTCGGACCCAACACAGCCCTAAGGTTCAAGGAAGCCATCCGCCAAGCCATTGCCTCGCTGAAGCAAACCCCACTGATAGGAAGTGTGGAACAAGAGTTGACCACCAACGAGCATGAGTACAGATACCTGCTGGTCAAGCCCTACAAAATCATCTATTCCGTGGCGGATGACACAATAAGAATACATCTCTTCTGGCACACCAGCCGAAATCCCCAAGCTATGGGAAGCCAGCTTTCTGCTAAGATTTAGACGTTTAATAATCAGCATTGTATGAAGATGCCCCACCCTCCGAGCCGGTCTCGGGAGGCGGGGCTTTTTGTTTTTTCCAAGACTATTGTTCTTGGTTCTAAAATATAACTGTATCTTTGCAGCGTCTTTCAACAACTTCATAGAAGGGACTGGAAGATTTTTTGACAGAGACGTTTACGTACTTTATCTTTCAAGGTTAAACTTCGCAACTTTAGTCAATAAAAAGATAAAGGCAACGGAAGCGTCCACTATGTATGTGTTTTTTCGACCTTTCCCTCCCGTTTTGGGGAGGGAAAAGGTTTGTGTATCTCATACGGCGTGGGTGCTACGTTGCTTATCTTTATTGACGGGCAATGCGAAGGCCTAACCTTGGGATAAGCAAATGTAGAACCTGCGCTTTTTGCGCATAAACACATACCCCATGGAAGCCATCGGTCAACGCATCAAAGAGGAATTGGAACGACAAGAACGTTCCGTAACTTGGCTGGCAAGAAAACTATCCTGCCACCGCACAAACATTTACAACATCTTTCTGCGTGAAAACATCGACCTGCAATTACTTATCCGCATCTCACGCATACTGCATCACAATTTCCTGAAGGATATTGCGGATGACATTGAAGAAGAATAAAAACAACTTCATTGTATAAAACGACACGACACAAAAGCACTAATTCCTACTACACAAACACACGCTCCTGCAAATCATTTTCTCCTACCTTTGCGGACATTAATTAACTACTAAAAAACACTTATGATGAAAAAGATTTGGTTATTTATGCTCCTTGTTTTTGGGAGTTTTGCTTTTTGCATGGCCCAAGAAATGCAAGAAGTAGTTTATCTGAAAAATGGCAGTGTCATCAGAGGAATGATTATCGAACAGATACCAGGAAAGTCACTCAAAATACAAACCAACGATGGCAGCATCTTTGCTTACGAAATGGATGAAGTGGAAAAAATCACCAAAGAACAAGCTACATACCAAAGATATGGCAAGCAATATTCATCAGGGTTGAATGGCAATGGCGCACAACGCGGTTACCGTGGTTTCGCAGATCTTGGCTACACCATCGGCACCGGAGGATGGAGCGGAACAAACCGGGTTGAGTTTGCCACATCGCATGGTTACCAATTTAATCCCTATTTCTATGCCGGATTGGGCGTGGGAGTCAATTATTACCACGATGCCGAGTTGGTGGAAATTCCTGTTTTCGCAGACTTTCGCACAGATATTCTGAACAACTGGGTTACACCTTATGTGGATTTCAGAATCGGCTATACCGTATATGACGGAACCGGTTTCTACATGTCGCCCACTGTTGGCTGCCGTTTTGGTTTTAGCAAAACAGCACTTAATATCGGAATCGGCTATACCATGCAAAAATTATCTGTAGATTGGTATGGCTACGGAAGCTATTATGGGTCAAGTTCTGAAAATATAGGAGGTTTCAGCATCAAACTTGGTTTGGATTTCTGAGCACAACAAGCTATACTGACAAGCGGGGATACTTTTGCTAAAGAGCAGGAGTATCCCCGTCATTCGTTACATTGCCGATGTAACGCCGTTACACCCGTACTGTAACGCCGTTACAAGGCTACTGTAACAGCGTTACATCCGTATTGTAACGCGGCGTGCCTACGGACGGGCATTCCAATCGTAACGCACTTGGATGCGGTCGAACACCTGCTCGTAGGGCACACCCAAGGCTTTGAAAGCTTTCACGATAGGGCCTTGCTCTTCGGGGAGGATGGGCCGCTCGTGGTGCATGATGCGGTAGAGCGTGATGCGCGAGTAAAGCCGGTGCAGACGTTTGCTCATGGCCTCGGCCTCCTTATGCGGCAAACGGTCGAGCGCGTTGCGCAATCCCCAACCTACCCGAATGGGCACCATCGGCTGAAACTGGGCACACGCGCCGCCCTCCTGCGGATAGGCCAACGGATTGACCACGTGCAGACGGGGCACATCGGCCGACGCATGACGCGCCACCAACTGCCGCAGGCACTCCCCAGCCCGGGGACACTGCGCGTTAAAACAATGCACGAAGTCGTGCGGAACCAAGCTGTAATCAAATGTTTCTTCCATAAATCTCCGGTTTTTGCTGACAAATATACACAATCCGTCGCACATTCCTTGCATTTTCAAACAGAAAGGCGTACTTTTGCGGCATAACCCTAAGCAAAGACACGTATGAGAATAGCCATCATCGGAGCGGGCAACATGGGCAGCGCCATCGCCCGCGGGCTGGCCAAGGGTAACCTGGTGCAGCCGGAAGACATCACCGTTTCCAACCCCTCGACGGGCAAACTCGATGCCCTGCAGGCGGAAATCCCGGGACTGAACGTCACCACCTCCAACGTCAAGGCCGCCGGCGACGCCGACATCGTCTTCCTGGCCGTCAAGCCCAAGGTACTGGAAGACGTGCTGAGGGAACTTCCCCTGCGCAACGGACTGATAGTGGCTTCGGTCGTGGCCGGGCGAGGCATCAACAGCATCCTCGACTACCTCTCCACGATCTGCCCGCAAGGCAACGTGCCCGACACCATCTTCTTCCGCATCGTGCCCAACACCGCCGCGGCCATCGGACAGAGCATGACGCTCGTCTCCAGCCTCGCCGCCAACCCCAAGCAGCGGCAACTGATGCTGGACCTCCTCGCCCCCCTCGGCCCTGCGATGTGGGTGCCCGAAGAACTGCTGAACGCCGCCACCGCCCTGGCCTCGTGCGGCACGGCCTACGTGATGAAGTACATCCAAGCCGCCACCCAGGCCGGCATCGAACTGGGTCTCAAGCCGCAGGACGCCCGCCGGATGGTGACGCAATGCGTGCTGGGCGCCGCCGCCCTCCTGCAGGACAATCCCGACGCACATCCCGCCACGGAGATCGAGAAGGTATGCACGCCGGGCGGATATACGATAAAGGGAATCAACGAGTTGGAGCACAGCGGATTCACGAGCGCGATAATTAAGGCGATAAAAGCCAGCATTTGATATTAACCATTAATCATTAACCATTAACCATTAAATAACGTGGACGAACAAATCAGACAAATAGCCGAACGCCTCCGTGGCCTGCGCGACGCCATGGAGCTGACCACGGCCGAAGTGGCCCGCGACTGCGGCATAGACCAAGCCGAGTACGAACGCGCCGAGAGTGGCGAGCACGACATCTCCGTCAGCATGCTCCAGCAGATTGCCCGACAGTATGGCATCGCCCTGGATGCCCTGATGTTTGGCGAAGAACCCAAGATGAGTACCTACTTCGTGACCCGTGCCGGATGCGGCGTCAGCGTGGAGCGCACCAAGGTGTACAAGTACCAGGCCCTGGCCGCCGGATTCCGCGACCGCAAAGCCGACCCCTTCATCGTCACCGTGGAGCCGGGCGAACGCCCCATGCACTACAACACCCACGACGGACAGGAATTCAACCTCGTCATGGAAGGCCGCCTGCTCCTCAGCGTCGGCGGCAAGGAACTGACCCTGAACCCGGGCGACAGCATCTACTTCAACTCCAAGTTGCCCCACGGCATGAAGGCATTGGACGGAAAGACCGTGCGCTTCCTGGCCATCATATTATAAATGAAGGATGAAGAATGAGGAACTAAGAATGAGAGAGGCAACGGCTCATTCGCATACAATTCTTCATTCTTCATTCTTAATTCTTCATTACATTATATTATGTTAGAAAGATTTCTCACACAAACCACATTTACATCCCAAGAGGACTTCAAACAAAACCTGCACATCCGTGTGCCGGAGAACTTCAACTTCGGCTATGACGTCGTGGACGCCTGGGCTGCCGAAGAGCCCGACAAGCTGGCTCTGCTGTGGACCAACGACAAGGGCTGCTGCCGACGCTTCACCTTCGCCGACATGAAGCGATACACCGACATGACGGCCGCCTACTTTCAGAGCCTCGGCATCGGGCGCGGCGACATGGTGATGCTCATCCTGAAGCGCCGCTACGAGTTCTGGTTCAGCATCATTGCCCTCCACAAGCTGGGCGCGACGGTCATCCCCGCCACCCACCTGCTGACGAAGAAGGACATCGTCTATCGTTGCAACGCCGCGGACATCAAGATGATAGTCTGCGCCGGCGAGACGGTCATCACCGACCACATCACTGCCGCCCTGCCCGAGTCGCCCAGCGTGAAGACCGTGGTCAGCGTAGGTCCCGAGGTGCCCGAAGGCTACGAAGACTTCCACGAAGGCATCGGACACGCCGCCCCCTTCACGAAGCCAGAGCACCCCAACACCAACGACGACATCTCGCTGATGTACTTCACCAGCGGCACCACGGGCGAGCCCAAGATGGTAGCCCACGACTTCACCTACCCCTTGGGACACATCGTCACGGGCTGCTTCTGGCACAACCTGCACCGCGACAGCCTCCACCTCACCATTGCCGACACCGGCTGGGGCAAGGCCGTCTGGGGCAAGCTGTACGGCCAATGGATAGCCGGTGCCACGGTCTTTGTCTACGACCACGAGAAGTTCACCCCGGCGCACATCCTGCAGATGATACAAGACTATCACGTCACGTCGCTCTGCGCCCCGCCCACCATCTTCCGCTTCCTCATCCACGAGGACTTGACGAAGTACGACCTCAGCCACCTACAATACTGCACCATCGCCGGCGAGGCGTTGAACCCCGCCGTGTTCGACACCTTCAAGAAGCTGACGGGCCTCCGCCTGATGGAGGGCTTCGGACAGACGGAGACCACCCTCACCGTGGCCACCATGCCGTGGATGGAGCCGAAGCCCGGCAGCATGGGCCTGCCCAACCCGCAATATGACGTGGACTTGATAGACAACGAAGGCCGCTCCGTCGAAGCCGGTGAGCAGGGACAAATCGTCATCCGCACCAGCAAGGGCAAGCCCCTGGGTCTCTTCAAGGAATACTACCGCGACCCGGAGCGTACCCGCGAGGCGTGGCACGACGGCATCTACTACACGGGCGACGTGGCGTGGAAGGACGAGGACGGCTACTTGTGGTTCGTGGGTCGTGCCGACGATGTCATCAAGAGCTCGGGCTACCGCATCGGCCCGTTCGAGGTGGAGAGTGCCCTGATGACCCACCCTGCCGTGGTGGAATGTGCCATCACCGGCGTGCCCGACGAAATCCGCGGACAAGTGGTGAAGGCCACCATCGTCCTCTCCAAAGCCTACAAGGACAAGGCGGGCGACGCGCTGGTCAAGGAATTGCAGAACCACGTGAAGAAGGTGACCGCCCCCTACAAGTATCCGCGCGTCATCGAGTTCGTGGACGAGCTGCCCAAGACCATCAGCGGCAAGATACGCCGCGTGGAGATACGGCAGAACGACCAGAAATAAAAAAAGAACGCCCCTGCGGACCAACCATCCACAGGGGCATCTTTTTATCTGTCAGTCAAGCCTCACGGCTCAATATTCGCTCCACACGCGGGTATCTTCGCCGGCCTTCTGCAAATACACCTTGCAATAAGTGTCCGCCTTCCGCTCTTCCTCGTCCGAATACACGTGCTGCCCGTTTATCTTCAAAGACAATACATGGGCATACCAGCCATCTCCTCCAAGGGCATCATTCGTGTACCCATACTTCAAATCAAACCGGTCGAAAGAGCCGTTGGAATAAACATAAAAAGAATAGGTGTCCGTACTCTGATCTATCGGGAAGTAACAAGAGAAAAAGGGCGTCCCGGCTTCATCCACCAGAATCTGACATGCCGTCCAAGCTAATGGATAATAATAGCCATACTCATCCACTTCCGGCACCGGGATCTGTGCCTCCTTATCGGCACACGGCACCGGATAGGTTGCCGGCAGGGATTTGTCAATCAGACTGCCTCCCGATTCATTGACATAATAGAAATGCACGGTATTTGCCCGCATGGCCTCTCCTCCTCCCGGTACCGAATGATGATAGCCGTCATCCTCGTCACTACAGCCGCTGAAGCCCAATGCACCGACCAGCAGCAGCAACAAACCCAATAACTTCTTTGTCTTCATAAAGCCTTATCTTTTAAGATGATTATAACACCACAAAGGTAAACAATGTTACGGGAAAGACCAAACAAACGCAAAAAAAAAGAGGAACTACCATTCAAGTAATTCCTCTTCTTCAGTTGGGCTACCTGGATTCGAACCAGGAATGACAGGACCAGAATCTGTAGTGTTACCATTACACCATAGCCCAAACTTGCTGTCCCTTTCGGTTTTGCGGTTGCAAAGGTACGAACATTTTTATTCCCTGCAAATTTTTTGGCGGATAAATTTCAAAAAAACTTTTCGGCGGGGAGGATTCACTCGTTTTTCAACACGAAAACAAGAAAAATCAAGGTCCCAACGGAGGCTTCAACACTGCTTCACCTTCGCTTCACCTTTGCTTCACCTTCGCTTCAACACTGCTATTTTTCCGATTCCACAGCAGAGGCACGGCCTCCATGCGGCCAACCCGGATGAAGCCGACAGCGCGCGCCAAGAGGAGGACGCACAACATACATTACCTAAAAAAAGCAAAAAATCAAAGAGTTTCGGTGTTTTGCGTGCTCGATACAGGAAATCAGCGTATCTTTGCCACTAATTTTAACCAGATTGCATATAGAATGAACGAAACAGAAAGACTTATTCAACAAATCACAGAAGGAATTCAAGATAAGAAAGGAAAAAACATCGTCATAGCCGACCTCACCAAGATAGAAGACACCATTTGCAAGTATTTCGTCATCTGCCAGGGCAATTCCCCCAGCCAAGTCACCGCCATCGTGGAATCCGTGAAGGACTTCGCACGCAAGGAGAGCAATACCAAGCCGCTGGCCATCGACGGCCTGCGCAATGCTGAATGGGTGGCCATGGATTATGCAGACATCCTCGTCCATGTGTTCCTGCCCGAAGCCCGGAACTTCTACAACTTGGAAACGCTGTGGGCCGATGCCAAACTAACCCAAATACCTGACCTTGATTAATTGTAAACGTATGGACAACAACAGACCAACCCCCAACCCAAACGCCCCCAATAAAAAGCCTAATATGCCCAGGTTCAACCTGAACTGGCTATTCGCCATAATAGGCTTCATGCTGCTATTCCTCTGGTTCTCGGGAGACAAAAAGATGAACACCAAGGAAATCTCATACAACGAGTTCCAACAATACGTACAGAAGGGATATATCAGCAAAATTATCGGTTACGACGACTTCTCCGTGGAAGCTTATACCAAGCCGGAACACGTGAAGGACATTTTCAAGGCAGATTCCTTACAAGTGGGTCGTAACCCTATAATCATTACCGAAGCCCCCTCGCGTGAAAGTCTAAATGATTTTCTACAAAAGGAAATGGACCAAGGCCACTTCGACGGCTCCATCAGCTACGAGAAGAAGCAGAATTACATCGGCGTCATCTTGTGGCAAATCTTGCCCATCGCTTTCATCATCTTCTTCTGGATATACCTCTCGCGCCGTTGGACAGGCGGAGCCGGTATGGGCGGAGGAGGCATCTTCAACGTGGGCAAGTCACGCGCCCAACTGTTTGAGAAAGGCGGCAACACGACAAAAGTCACCTTCAAGGACGTGGCCGGGCTGGCCGGAGCCAAACAAGAGGTGGAAGAAATCGTGGAGTTCCTGAAAGAGCCGCAGAAATATACCGACTTGGGCGGAAAGATTCCCAAGGGCGCTTTGCTGGTTGGCCCTCCGGGCACTGGTAAAACCCTGCTGGCCAAGGCCGTGGCAGGCGAGGCGGACGTACCGTTCTTCTCGCTGGCCGGCTCGGACTTTGTGGAAATGTTCGTCGGCGTGGGTGCCTCCCGTGTGCGCGACCTCTTCCGCCAAGCCAAGGAGAAGGCGCCCTGCATCGTCTTCATCGACGAGATTGACGCCGTGGGCCGCGCCCGTGCCAAAGCCGCAGCCATGGGCGGCAACGATGAACGCGAGAACACGCTGAACCAGTTGCTGACCGAAATGGACGGTTTCGGCTCGAACAGCGGTGTCATCATCTTGGCCGCCACCAACCGCGTGGACGTGCTGGACAAAGCCCTGCTGCGTGCCGGACGCTTCGACCGCCAGATACATGTGGATCTGCCCGACCTAAACGAACGCAAGGACATCTTCGGCGTGCACTTGCGCCCCATCAAGATAGACGAATCGGTAGACGTGGACTTGCTTGCCCGACAGACCCCGGGATTCTCGGGTGCGGACATCGCCAACGTCTGCAACGAGGCCGCCCTGATAGCCGCACGCCACAGCAAGAAGTTCGTGGGCAAACAAGACTTCTTGGAAGCCATCGACCGCATCGTGGGCGGACTGGAAAAGAAGACCAAAATCACCACAGAGGAGGAGCGCCGTTCCATCGCCACCCACGAGGCCGGACATGCCAGCATCTCCTGGCTGCTGGAGTATGCCAACCCGCTCATCAAGGTAACCATTGTGCCGCGCGGACGGGCCTTGGGTGCCGCTTGGTACCTGCCCGAAGAACGCCAGCTGACCACCAAGGAGCAGATGCTGGACGAAATGTGCGCCACCCTTGGCGGACGGGCTGCCGAAGAACTCTTCCTCGGACGAATCTCCACCGGAGCCATGAACGACCTGGAGCGGGTGACGAAGCAAGCCTACAGCATGATTGCCTACTTCGGCATGAGCGACAGGCTGCCCAACCTCTGCTATTACAGCAACGACGAGTACTCCTTCAACCGCCCGTACAGCGAAAAGACCGCCGAACTGATTGACGAGGAGGTCAAGAAAATGGTGAACGAGCAGTATGAACGAGCCAAGCAAATCTTGTCCACACACAAGGAGGGACACCAGCAATTGACGCAAATCCTGATAGACAAGGAAGTCATCTTCGCCGACGACGTGGAACACATCTTCGGTCCGCGCCCATGGACATCGCGTTCAGAGGAAATCATGGCTGCCAACCAGACTGCCAAGGAAATGAAGGAACTGGCCGAACAAGAAGCCAAGAAAGCCTTGCAGACTGAGAAAGAAGTCAAGGAGCAACAGAACAAAGCTTTGCCCGACAAGAATGACGACGAAAAGAAAGAAGAAGCGTCAAAAGACAAGTAATATGGAAATCTCTTAAATCGATAGTCACAATGAAGAGCAACCTTATACAGCGTACCATTACAGGCATATTGTTCGTAGCCGTCCTGGTTGGAGCTATTCTTTGGAGCCCCATCTCGTTCGGCACCTTGTTTGCCGTCATTGCAGCCTTGTCTGTCCGGGAGTTCGGACATCTGATGAATCAAAGCGGCCAAGTGGAAATCAACCGGAACGTCGCCTCCTTGGCTGGTGCCTACCTGTTCCTGGCCCTGATGGCTTTCTGCACCCAAGTGACGGATGCACGGGTATTCCTGCCCTACCTGTTGCTGTTGCTCTACTTGATGATTACGGAATTGTATCTGAAGAAAAAGAACCCATTGGGCAACTGGTCCTTTACGATGCTGAGCCAGCTCTATGTGGCCCTGCCCTTTGCCCTGCTCAACGTGCTGGCTTTCCACAACGACCCGACGGCAAGCAGCGTCAGCTACAACCCGATGTTGCCGCTTTCGGTCTTCATCTTCATTTGGCTGAGCGACACGGGAGCCTATTGCGTGGGTTCGCTCATCGGCAAGCACCGCCTGTTCAAACGCATTTCGCCTAAAAAGTCATGGGAAGGAAGCGTAGGCGGCGGTGTGTTCGCCATGGCCGCCTCGCTGGTGTTCGCCCATTATTTCCCTTTCCTCAATGAGTGGGAATGGATAGGATTGGCACTGACGGTCGTGGTGTTCGGCACGTGGGGCGACCTGACCGAATCGCTGATGAAGCGTCAGCTGGGTATCAAGGATTCCGGCAATATCCTGCCGGGACACGGCGGCATGCTGGACCGCTTTGACAGCGCGTTGATGGCCATACCTGCCGCCGTGGTCTACTTGTATGCAGTGACGGTGATTTAATACTCCCCCTCTTGCACCAAGGTGTACACCAGTTCCTTCTCGCCCGTGCCTTGCAAGTTCACCTTCAAGATGATGCCCCTAAAATCGTCCGTGAAGTGCAAGTTGCCCAAGCTATAAGACACCATGCTGTATGTGCCCGGTGTATCCACATCCACCTGCGTGTTGCAGCGCAGTTCCAAATGGATATATCCGTCTTCAGCTGCTTCCATTGAAGCCGATTCCCCTCCATTGTCCGGATAAACCAAGCTGATGCCGGTTGTGAAAGGCAGACGGCCCAGGCAATATACATTCAGGTATCCGTTGCCGATGGTGATGCCATCCGCTGTAGTAGGCACGGCTTCATTTCCAAACTTATCTTCCTCTTCAAGGGTCATCAACTCCACATTCTTGGTCAGCACATTTTGCATCTCCAAGATTTTCACGGCATGATCATACCCGGCATAGTCATCCCACAACGGATTGAACACCGTGACCACTCGCTGTCCGTCGATGGGCACATACCAGCCCATGTCTGTATTCACCGGCCAGCAAGTGCCCCACACGTCGCAATCCAAGTAGAATCCGTTTGTGCCGACAGTCCGCACCGTAGCCAACTGGGGCGCTGTGAAGTCGCCCAAGGAATATCCGTCACCATCGTCACACGACTGGAAAGCCAGGCACACAGCCAGGCAAATCACGCTCCATACATAAGTTATCTTCTTCATATTGCTTTTTATTTTAATGGATTTCTATAGCAGGGAAACGAACAAGCCGGGCATTTACTGCACCGGCTTGCATTTGTTTAACATAAAATAGGGATGAACAACTAGGAATGGACTTCCCGCAAGAGCTTCACCATCTGCCGGGCAGCACGCATCGGCGCACCGGGTTCACCCAGGCAGCGGGCCATCTCGTCGTAACCGTCACGGAGTTCACTTTTCCGCTTTGGGTCATGCAGCAACCGCTGCAGTTCGTCGCGCATCTGTTCCACGGTCATCGTGTCGGCCACCAGCTCACGTACCACTTCTCGCCCGACAATCAGGTTGACCAGCGAGATGTAAGGCACTTTCAGGACGTGCCGCTTCAGGAAGGCAATCAACTTGGGCAAGGGAGTATGGTAGCACACGGCCTGGGGCACACGGAAGAGCGCCGTCTCCAAGGTCGCCGTGCCCGACGTGACCAAAGCGGCCGTGGCGTGAGACAGCAGCGGATAGGTCTGCCCGAACAACACCTTCACCGGGGCATTGCCCGTATAAAGGCGATAATAATCCGCCTCAATGCCGGGCGCACCGGCGACCACCAATTGACAATCTCCCGCCACTGAAGAAGCTGCCCGAATCATGTCCGGCAAGTTGTCTTTGATTTCCTGCCTGCGGCTGCCGGCCAGCAAAGCGACAATAGGCTTATCCTCCAACCCATTGGAAGCGACGAACCCGTCAAAAGCCTCCGCATAGGAAGCCTTGAAGGCCGCCACCTCGTCTACTGTGGGGTTGCCCACATAGTGAATGGGATAGCCGTGCTTCCGCTCGAAGAAATCCACCTCGAAGGGCAGGATGGAAAACAACTCGTCCACGTCACGCCGGATGTTCTTGATGCGGTATTCCTTCCACGCCCATATCTTCGGGGAAATGTAATAATAGACGGGAATGTCCGTTTGTGCGTGCACATACTTGGCAATCTTCAGGTTGAAGCCCGGATAGTCCACCAGTATCACCACATCGGGATGCCAGGCCGTGATGTCGTCCTTACACTGCTTCATGGCGGCAAAAATGGTGCGCAGGTGGAGCAGGACGGGAATGAAGCCCATATAGGCCAAGTCCTTGTAGTGCTTCACCCGCGTGCCGCCTACCGCCGCCATCAGGTCGCCACCAAAGAAGCGGAATTCCGCCTGCGGGTCTTCCCGTTGCAGGGAGGCCATCAGGTGCGAGGCGTGCAGGTCGCCGGAGGCTTCGCCGACTATGAGGTAATACTTCATGGAATCAGTACCAGGATTTCAGTTCATCTATCAAACCGTAGGCGGTGACGTCCACGGTAGTAGGTGTAATGGCGATGTAACCGTTGTCCAATGCCCAATGATCAGTCTCTTCGTTGTCCGGCTCGGCATTCTCGAAGTTGCCCGTCAGCCAATAGTAATGGGCATCATCCTTGTGGGCGAAGTTCTCCCACTCGTTCACCCACTGCCCCTTGGTCTGGCGGCAGACGCGCACACCCTTCAGTTCCTTGACGGCGGGAATATTGACATTGAGACAGGTCAAGGCAGGCAGACCCTTTTCCAACACTTTGCGTGCAAGGTCGCGGATAAATTCTCCCGCAGGCTCGAAGTCGGCGTTGGGGTCGTGGCTGCAAATGGAGAAGCCGATGGAAGGAACACCCTTCAGGCAACCTTCCATCACCACACCCATCGTGCCGGAATAGTGCACGTTGACGGCCGAGTTGTCACCGTGGTTGATGCCGCCCACCACCAGCGAGGGCTTACGGTCCAGCACGGTGTGGAAAGCCAGCTTGACACAATCCGCCGGCGTGCCCGAACATTTGTAGACGGTCAGGCCCACCTCCTTGCGCAACAACTGGTAATGAATGGGTTCCTTCACCGTCAGCGAACAGGCGGTGCCCGAACGTGCCATGTCGGGAGCCATTACCACAATCTCGCCCAGCGGGCGGAGGAACTTAATTAACTCGCTGATTCCCTTGGCTGTGATGCCATCATCATTGGAAATCAGTATCAAAGGTCTTTGATTTTCCATTGTTCTATGCTTTTTTGCTATGTTTGTAGTGGGCAAAGATACATCAATTTACCGATAAACAAGAACATACTCCGAGCGAAATGACAGCTTTTGTGCAAAAAACGCGGATTACAACGGACCCAGTCATGTCCGCGTAATCCGCGTCTGAAAACAATCAATTTACCATCCCGTCAACGGGCTATTTCCTCATAAACCTCGCGGGCCGTGTCCAGCACATCCCCTTCCGGCTCGGCAGAATAGGTATTGTGCCGGAGTGTCCAGGCCTCCTCCAACGCATAGAAGTCAATGGTCTGGGGCGCCTCCCCCTCCAACTGGCGGGCCAGCCCGTCGAAGTAGGTTTTCCAACGCATATAATAGAAGTCACGCAGAAGCCCGTTCCATTCCTTGTGGGCATAATCGTGCAGACCTCCGTCATCGGCGGTGACACGGTTGCCCCATGTGGTGATTTGCACACGGGCGTTCCATTCGTAGCGGTCTTTCTCTTCCGGCGTATGGCCTAAGGCGCGGGCCCGGTCAATCCAATGGCCGACCTTGAACTCCGGACGTGTGGCAAGCAGCTTGTCCTGCAAGAGAATCAGGTCGAGGAAGCGGCGGGAAGCGGCGGCAAACAGTTCCTTGTCTCCGGCCTTGAACGCGCTGACCACTACCGGATAGACCAGACGGCCCTTCTCGGCCACAGCCTGGCGCACGACGTCCACCAGGTCGTACTCGAAGTTGTTGTTGCCCCGGAACTCCTCGGCATGTTCCAGCAGGATGCCCGCCGCACGGATGATGTCCATCGGTTCGTAATAGTCGGACATCTCAGACCACGTGGACACCTGATAGGCCTGCAACGAAGGACGGGCGCAAAGCACGGACTCGTGCGTGCCCTGCTGGGTGGACTCGTCCGGACAGGCATAGATAGTGTTGCTCAGCAACGTCCAGGCTTCCAACACTCGTGCATCGGCCTTGCCATAGCGGGCTTTCAGATAGCCGGCCAGCCATTCGTCCTTCGTGAAACGGGCCTCGCGCCAAGGCAGCTCGGTCACCAGCTCGTACATCACGGGATTGTTCTCAATACCCTCCGGCGTCAGTCCCACACCACGCAAGGTCGTGCCGAAGGGGCTTTCCTTGGCCTTGTAGAACTCGTCGATGACGTGGGCCATCTTGCCATGCAGGCCGACATTGCCGCCATAGTTCAACAACATGCAGTAGAGCCACTCGTGCCCGTCGAAGCCGTTCTTGCGATACCACGACGACGAGGGGTCGCCCCACTGCGGACGGCTTTCGGAATAGAGGTCAAGCACCAGCATGTCGCCCTGCGGCACGCCTTTCATCATCTGCGGACGCGGATTGGCTCCCCAGGCCTGCACCACCCAGACGGCCTTCGGATTGTTCCGCTTCATGGCATCGCGGATGGCCCGTCCCGTGGCTTCCAAATCCACACCTTTCACGCTGCCTCCTTCGTGGAAAGGGTCCATACAGTAATAATCGGCCTTACCGAAGAGGCGGTTCATCTCTTTATAATATAAGGAAGCAATCTCCTGGAAACGCTCGTCCGTAGGTTGCAGGAAAGCGGGACGATGGAAACCGTTCCACTGGCCCGGGTCGGTGACGTTCACCCCCAGCTTCTCCTTGGCATCGTGGGGCAACATGCCCGAATAGCCGGGCAGCACGGGCCGTATGCCATACTCGCGCATCCGCTTCAGGATTTTCTTTTGCAGGGCCACGCGGTCCTCATACCATTGGTCGCTGTTGGGACCGCCCCACCCTTCGAGGTTGTTCATCAGCCACCAGGCTTGGAAAGCCGGGCCGGCAATGAAGGCATTGGCCTCGTCCTTGGTGTAGCCCAGTTTCAGCAGGACATTGCGCCAGACGGTGTCGGCCCCCACCAAGGCCAGCGGCAGGTTGATGCCGTGCAGGGCCATCCAGTCTATCTCCTGTTCCCAGCGTGCCCAGTCCCAGAAAGCCATGCTGTAGGAGTGAGTGCAGTAGTTCAGGTAATAGCGGTCCTGCAATGCCGTCTCGTGCCGTTCTTTCCGAGGAACCGGCGGAAGCACATCGGGCAACTGAGCTTTCATGCTGTTCCATGACAGATGGATGCCCGCATGATACTTCAGGTACCAATGAATGCCGGTGGCGATGCTGACATAATTGTTGCCACGCACCACGACGCGGTTGCCCGCTTGGTCCAACTCAAAAAAGTCGGTGTCGCCGCGTTGCAATTCGATTTTGAACTTGCCCGATGCACCCGGGTCAATACGTTCCAACAAGCCGGTAATCGGCGATGCCTGTGCCAGGACTACAACCAGGCAGAAGGCGAAGGATAGAAAGAGTTTTCTCATTGGTTTTGAAATTAAGTCTATGTTTTCATTCAGCCTGCGGCGAGACGCTGCGCATGCTTGGGACAGGCCCGGACAACTCCCGCAGTAGAGGAGGAATCATCGTACATGATGCCTACCATCATCGTACATGATGCCTACCATCATCGTGCATGATGGTAGGCCTCTCCAATGGATGGGAGGCGACCACATCCGCAGCCATCCGGGTCGGTCCCTGTCATTGCCCCGCATAGATGTCTTCCCCGAAGGCCCAGCCCAGGTAATCCGGTCCCAAATCACGGGATTGCCCACGGAAAGAAATCTTATAGGCGTTCCGGAGATTGCAATGCAGGTTGGTCATTTGCTTTTCGTCGGCCTTCACTTCCAGCGTGTCGCCCCGGCGGGTCACCCGGCAGTTGTAGCCAACGACCGAGCCGTCCGCACGCTCCACGACAAAGGCGTTTGTCAGCATGGCCTCGCTCAGGAACTTGAACACCTCGTGTACGTCGTTGTCCTGGGTGTTCACGCCCTGCCAGTCGCTAATCATGTTGACATATTGCTCGCCGATGACAAACGTGCGCGTGTCATACAGGTCGGGATGCGGATTGCCGAAGCTCAGCGAGTCGGCCGTCACGTGGGTGTCTGCGCTGCAAGTCTGGCGCACCTTCAAGTAGGGATCCACCACGAAAGCCCAACGTAAGTTCCCCGTCCGATAGTCTATCAGGTTCGAGAAGGCCCCCATCACGTTGTATGACTCGCGCAACCAACGCTCATCGCCCGTCAGCAGATAGGCATAATACGTGGCATAGGCGCGCCAACCGCTCCAGCCGTGGGGCGAATTGAACATATTGGGCAGCATCTGCACATCGTATTGCGCCTCCCAATAGCGCATCGTGCCACCCCGGCGGCGGGCGTCGGGCACACGAAGTTGGGTCAGGCAGTCGTGGCTACGCAGGATTTGCAGCATGGCTTTTGTGTAACGTTCCCTTGAAGACTTGTCAGCTTGCATCAGTCCCAGCATGCCTATCTGCAAGGCCGAGCAGGACACCATACCGTCCTCGAAGGTCAGCTCGCCTTCCGTCTCGAAGTCGCCTTGCGCACTGACCAACTGGTCGATGGCACGCTTGGCAGAAGCGTAATGCCGATCGGCCGCTTCTTTCCAGACCGGGTCTTGCTTGCCCAGTTCCTCTTCCATCAAAGCCAGCTCCAGGATGTTCTTGGCCACATAAATCACGCTGGTATAAACAGTATTGTGGTTCACATACGCCCCATCCTCACGCTGCCAGGTCTTTATCAGCCAGTCGGCCAGACGTGCGGCCTTCTTCAGGTCTTCCACATCCCGGTAGGCGGCATATTTGTACACCAGCAGGTTGATGGTGCCCGACGTGTTCTGGATGCGGGAGGCATGGTACTTGGGCTCCATCTTCACCGTGTCGTGCAGCAGGTTGAACAGATAGTCGAAGCGACTGCGCAACTTATGGTCCAACTCCTTTTCCGGGAAAAGCCGGGCCGCCTCGAAAGCCGAATAGAAGCCATACCAGCTCTCGATGTGCGAGGTAGCTTTTTGGTGATACTGCCAGGCGTTGGCACGGGCCTGCTCCAGCGTCCATTGCCACGAAGCGTGGGCGGAAAGGACGCCTTCGGCCACCTTGTCCCCCTCCACGGCACGCACGGTATAAAGACCCACCTGGGGCAATGTGCAGGTAATCCGTTGCACGTCGTCCGCCCGGGTTGCCTTCTGCAGAGGCAACTCGCGTCCTTGGTCATCGCAGACCGTCACCACGGCATCCGCGGACAAGACATCAAACGAAATTTCCTCGTCAGGGCGGCACGTGGTCTGCGGCATCCGGAGCACCGGCACCCCGGCCAACCGACGGACATTTTCTTCAAACTCCTCCGGCCGGTCAATATCCACCAAAGCGATGGTCCACGTCCTGGATTCGCCTTGCTTCAGCATCCACAAGTCCTGCGGATGGCGTTCGGGCAAGGGCAAGGTGTTCATCAAGTCGAGATTCAGCGACTCGATGCGATGTCCCATGAACCAATGGGGAGCCGGATCCTGATAGCCCAGGTTGTACTCCACGCTCCACGATGCCACGGGCTGGGACGACACAATGCCCAGCGTATGTCCGGCAGGCGTTTGCAGGTAGCCATAGAAATGCGTCTTCTCGCAACGCATCAAGGTCGGGAAATACTTGCCGAACCAGTCGGGATACTTCTCCATATACGTGTCGATGCCCAGGCGCAGGCCGGCCTTTTCGGGCTGGAAAGGCACGTGTCCCTGGTTTATCAGGGTCACCTCCAGCGCAGGCTGTCCTTTCCACGCCTTGTACGTCAGGCGACACTCCACGTGGTCTATCACAGCCCGGTAGGAACGGTAACCGTCCGGCACCCATTCCGCGGTCTGCGTCTTTCCGTCCCGCACGGCATAGAAGGACGGTCCCATAAACTGCCCGTCCGCACGGAAGAAGGGCACCGTGTCGTTCCGCCCGCTTTCCTTGAACACGATTTGCTCCAGGCAGCCCCGGTCGGAGATGCGGGCTTCCCAGTTCTTGTTTTTCCAAATGGTGGTCTGGGCCACCACACTGCAACCCCACAGGCAGGAGGCCAACAGCAGAGAAAGTTTCTTATGATAGTTCA
Organism: Candidatus Bacteroides pullicola; assembly: GCA_019115825.1. GTDB lineage: Bacteria > Bacteroidota > Bacteroidia > Bacteroidales > Bacteroidaceae > Bacteroides > Bacteroides pullicola. The sequence continues at coordinate 14,791 of DXCV01000012.1, read as the reverse complement.
TACCTATTATATTACATGTAATCAATCCTATTTATTTTTTACTATCTCAACGATATGCAGATATAGTACACACAACATCAATGCGCCGGATAGGCTAAACCTCTGGTCGAGAGCGGGTAGGCATCAATGGCATTGATGCCTAGAAAAGGTGGCACCTTTTTTATACAAAGGTGGCACCTTTAATAGTCAAAGGTGGCACCTTTATTCTGTCAAGGAAATTGCTACGTCTTTTCTTGCTCTTTATTTCATGGGATAAAGCCGTTTTCAACATCTACTTATTGTCCTTAAATTTTAATGTAAATCTTCTTACGATACAAGACATATCCCATGACGCCCACCACACAGACGGACAACAGCGCATAGAGCAAAGACGTAAATGCATTATCCCCGCACAAGAAAGCCAAAGTCTCGTAGGCAGATTGATGGACACTATGTCCGTGCAAGGGAAAATAATCTGTCAGAATAATCAATACCTCGCTCAACACATAACAAGACAAAGGATTCATGCCAAACACATCGAAACATAATGTGTGGCGCAGCATTCCCCGCATGTCCATATACCAAAGCAATACAGCCAACAACAAGGCGGTAAACCCACAGGTCACCAGCACAAACGTCGGCGACCAGACTTTCTTGTTCAAGGGACAAAGATCCTGCAACAAGAAACCCACCAACAGACAAAGGGAGGCATACAAGAAAATACGATTCAACCGATGCTCCAGCCCGCTACGCTCCAGACAAATCTTGCCGAAACAGAAGCCTATCAACACATGGGCAACAGAAGGCCAGGTGCTCAGCACGCCTTCCGGATCTATGCCATGGTCATTATACATATGGGAAAGTCCCAACAGCCACTGATCCACTTGGGCCAGCCAGTTCTCCGGACCACGGGAGAAGCCATGCCCCACCACCAGAACCACGTAATAGGACAATAATATTCCTCCTATGACATAAGGTAGCATACGATGGCGAACGGCAGTCACCAACAAGGCCGCCACTCCGTAACAAAGAGCCAGCCGCTGGAGCACTCCCAAAATACGTATATCGGCCAACGAGGCAAAAGCCGCCTGCCAACAACCGGCTTCCCCATACTGGTTGTTCAAAGTAGCCAAGAAACCGCTCAATCCGTAGATGAACAAACCCAGGCAGAACAAGACAATCACCCGGCGCAGAATTTTCCATGCCAATGCCTTTTGCAAGCGGAAATCATATTTGCGCAAGGAAATATACATGGATACTCCCATCATGAACATGAAGGCGGGAAAGACCAGGTCGGCCAATGTCAAACCGTTCCAAGGAGAGTGGCACAGAGGTGCATAAACATGGCTCCACGTGCCCGGCGTATTTACCAGAATCATGAAGGCAACAGTAAGCCCACGCAACACATCCAAAGCGTGTAGACGTTGTTTCATCATGGCAATTCTTTCGCGTTAACAAAAGAGGGCATGCCCCTGTCAGGACACACCCTCCCTTATTCATTCAACTCATCAATAGCCCGGATTCTGAGCAATCTGACCCTTGCTCTCGTCGATAACCGACTGAGGCAACGGGAACACATTCATATAATCCTGAGCGGCAGCCGAATTCTTGTACTTGCGGGCATACTCGATGTAGTAGCCGTAACGGATCAAATCCGAACGACGGCAACCCTCGAACCACAATTCGTGGCCACGCTCCAGCAGGTTGAAGTCCAAGAACTCCTGCACGCTGGCAAAATCGGACACATTCTTGAGCGGCAATCCCGCACGGTCACGGACTTCATTCAGCAAATCCACAGCTTCCTGCGTCACGGCATTGCCATCGCGCACCAGTGCCTCGGACAACAGCGTCAGTACGTCAGCATAGCGGTAGACAATCCAGTCGATGCTGCTCTCCTCGCCGGTAGCATCCGGATCCTCGCCATATTTGATGGGCAGGGCACCGTCAATCAGCACCGTACCGGGAGTCTCCTCGCTATAATGGAAACCATCTGTTCCGTCAAATTCGCCTACCAACACTTCCAGACGCTTGTCACCGGGCTCAAACGTGTGGTAGAAGTCCCACAGGACACGGTAACCACCCCATTTCTGGATATTCACGTTGGTCGTGGGATACGGGCTGGACAAGACATGAGCCAGCCACATCTGCGCATTCTCCGAACGGTCGCACACCGTGGCCCAGATCGTTTCCTTGTTGCCCTCGTTCTGCAGGGTGAAGATGTCCTTATAGCTTTCCATCAGGTCAAAACCATACTCAGGCTTTTGCAGTTCACGACCACACTCGATGGCTTTGGGCCAGTTCTTTTCGTGCATATAGAGTTTCATCAGCACCATGTAGCCCAAGGCACGGGTAAAACGTCCGTAACCGGTATCACCAATCTGATACTTGGCGGGCAAAGCAGGCAGGGCCGCATTGATTTCGTCCTCGATGTACTTCACCATCTCCTCTTGCGTCAGACGCGGTGCCACAGCTTCGGACAACGGATTGTTCAACAGTTCGGACGAGGCAATCTGGATAGGTCCATACATGTCATACAGGATATAAGCCAACCACCCACGTCCCAAGTGCAGTTCTGCCTGCAAACGTGCTTTCACCTCCTCGTCCATTGAAATATTGGCGATGCGGTCCAATGTCAGTGTCATCTTACTGATGTTGTTGATCTGGTCACTATACAACGTAGCGATTTCCGTGGAATGAGGAGTAAAGTTCACCTGCAGCATATCCGGCCACACCGGGTCATCCCATTGGCAGGAGCCTATGTCCGTAGTCATATCGCTCACCACCTGAATGCCGCCTTGGGCGGAAGTGAAAAGGCCGTCATACCAAGCTGCGCGGAACGGCCCGTAAGCGGCAGCGGTAACCAATGCATTGGCATCGTCTTCAGTTGTAGGGAAGATACCCGGATTGATGGTATCATACATTTCTGATTCCAACTTGGTGCAAGACGTGGTCAGCGCACAAGCAGCCAAAGCCATGGAAAATATAGTAACTATCTTTTTCATATTCGTATTCTATTAAAGAGTTCATTAGAAAGTAATGTCTACACCCAAGCTGAAGCTACGGACATTGGGATAAGCCCATACCGAGTTGTCGGTCTCAGGATCCAGGCCATCATACGGCGTGATGATGAACGGATTGTTAATGTCGGCATAGATGCGCACATTGGACACCAGCTTGCGGCTTTGGTTGATGGGGATGGTGTAACCCAACGTGATATTACGGCAACGGATGAACCACGTCTTGTCCACGTAATAGTCGCCGATGCCCCACGTGCTGTCGCCTTGGAAGAAGCCCGGACGCGTGCCGTTGGGATTGTCGGAAGACCATACTTCGGCCACACTGGTAGGCATGTTGTAGCCACGATACATGTTGGCCACACCCGTCATGCCATTGGCGCCGGTCAGCCACAAATCCTTGTAGGAGCCCGTGGTCAGCATATTGAACTGGCCGTAGAAATAGATGTTCAAGTCGAAGTTCTTCCAACGCAGCGTGTTGTTGAAACCAATCAGATAACCCGGGTCATTGCAGCCATACATCACCTTGTCGGCATCGTCCAGCTTGCCGTCCGGCTTGCCGGTCTTTAGGGGAATGCCATACTTGTCCACCTGCACCGTGCCGTCATCGTTGTACACATAACCATTGATATCCTTGATTTTCACATCACCGGGCAGTGCACCGGGCATGTAATCTACCGTTTCGCCCGGCTGAATCAGGCCATCGGAAAGATAACCATAGGTAGCACGGATAGGCGCATTATAGATATCATAAGCAGAGGGTTTCCATTCCGGCGAACGTTCTTTCCACTTGTCACGATAGAAGGAGAACGTGAAGTCCGTATTCCACGTGAAGTCTTTTGTATTGAAGTTGGTCGTGTTAAGAGTCAACTCAAAGCCCTGGCTCTGCGTCTTACCGATGTTGGCATAAATCGTCCTCACTTCCTGGAAGCTCATCAATGAACGTGTGCTCAACAAATCGGAAACTACCTTATGATAGTACTCTGCCACTACATTCAAACGGTTATTGAAGAAACCCAAGTCCAGACCCACGTTCCACTCCGTGGTAGTCTCCCACTTCAAGTCCGGATTACCCATCTGCGACAAATATACACCGACATTCGTAGCACCGCCAATCACATAGTTGTTTCCTGTCTGATAATAGCTTACCGCCCGGTTGCCGATATTGGAGTTACCGGTCTGTCCATAGCTCAAACGCAACTTACCATTGGACAGGACAGAAGTCAAAGGCTCCAGAAACTCTTCTTCCGTGAATCTCCAACCCACAGATACTGAGGGGAAATAACCCCAACGGTTGTTCGGCGCAAAGTTGGAAGCACCATCCGCACGCAACGTGGCGGTCAGCAAATAACGGTCTTTATAAGAATAGTTGACACGACCGAAGAAAGAAGCCATCTCGCTCTTGGAAGCCGAAGACCCTACACCGGGCTTTTCGAAAGCACCGGCACCCAGGTTGTTGTACAGGAAACCATCAATCAGGAAGTCGCTGTTGCTCGCACTCAGAGCCTCGTCCGTAAACCGCTGGAATGAATAGCCCACCAACGCGGTCAGGTTATGTTCGCCAAACTGCTTGGTATAATTGGCCGTCAACTCCATCAGATAGTCCGACTTGTCATACTGGGCGATGTTGGCCTGACCGTTCTTCATCGCACCATTCAAGGTTGTCTTAGGTACATACAGGCGGTGCTTCATATAGTTGCGGTCGATACCGAAGTTGGCTTTCAAGGTCAGTTCCTCGATAGGTTTGATTTCTACGAAGGCCGTACCCAGCACACGCTCCTTGGTAGTCTTGTCCGTGATTTCCAGCAAAGACACCGGATTGGGCATAAAGGCAGCGTCTGTGTTGATCACATACTCACCATTCTCATCCTTGATGGGCAACAGCGGATTGAACTGCGAGGCACCCACCAAGATACTGGCATCCTGGTTCTGTCCGGCACCCAGGGCCACGTTGTCCGTCTGGTAACGGGACAGGGTCAGGTTGATACCCATGTTGACATACTTGCTGAGCTTCTGGTCGAGGTTCAAGCGGGCGGTATAACGGCTCAGGTCATTGTTCTTTACCACACCATTCTGCTTGAAGAAGTTACCGGAAACCAAATATTTGGTAGCTTCCGTACCGCCGGTGACGGAGAGGTTGTGCGAAGTCTGGAAACCGGTGCGGGTCACTGCATCAAACCAATCCGTATTATTCGCCGGATTATTGATCTGTGCTTCCGAGTAGCGGGGCGTGAAAGGAGTGGCGGCTTCTGCCTCCGACCTTCCGCCATACACACCGATACCGTTCTCCCGCATCCACGTCTCACGGTCGAAGCGGTTCGTCTGTATCATAAACTCACGGGCATCCAGCATATCGTAGGTCTTGGCCATCGTCTGTACACTGGCTGTGCCCGAATACGTCACCTTCGGAGCACCCGTCTGACCCTTCTTGGTGGTGATGATGATGACGCCGTTGCCTGCACGCGAACCATAAATGGCTGTGGAGCTGGCATCCTTCAGCACCTCAATAGAGGCAATATCGTTCGGGTTGATGGAAGACAGGATGTTGTCCGAGCTTCCGTTATCATACGAGCCGGTTCTTATAACATCATCGCTAGCCGGATTCACAGGAAAACCGTCGATGATGATCAACGGGTCATTGCCTGCACTGACCGAAGCGGCACCACGGATGCGGAAAGTGGCACCGCTACCCGGCTGCGCACTGATGGTGCTGACCTGCAGACCTGCTGCCTTGCCGGCCAGCGCATGGCTGATGGTGGAAAACGTGCCCACGGGAGCATCGTCCATCTTCACGGAAGAAACCGCACCTGTCAAGTCCTTTTTCTTCATCGTACCGTAACCTACGACCACAACTTCATCCAGCAACTCGGTATCTTCCTTCAACCGAACGGCCAAGGCCTGCCCGTCATATTTGATTGTTTGTGTTGTAAAACCGATGTAGGAAATCTCAATTTCATCTCCCTCGCTCATGTCCAGCGAGAAATTGCCGTCCATATCCGTAATGGTGCCCTTGTCGGTGCCCAACAAACGGACGGAGGCACCGATAACAGGCTCTCCGTTTGCGTCCTTGACCGTACCCGTCACTTTCTTAGCCGGCTGTTGCGCCTTCTTGGCACCCTTCCGCACCACAATGTTCTTACCTTGGATCTCATACGTTACGCCCTGACCCTTGAGAATCTGGTCGATGGCTTCCTGCAACTCCTTGGCGTCGATGGACACTGTCTTATCCAAGTCCAGGTCACCACCCACGTAGACAAAGGAGTAACCGCTCTTCTTTTGCAACTCGGCGATGGCTTCTTCCACCGTCACCTTGTTCATTTTCAAGGCTATGCTTTGTGCATAACCGCTAAAATTGAGGCATAGCAACGCCCCGGCCACCAAAATGGCCTTTTTCCCATAATTCATAAATAAGAAATTTTAAGATTAAACTTTCAGTAAGGAAAGTGTCTCTTCGGGGAAGAATGCCTACCTTTGTCAAGGCATTTCCCGGTAGACGTTCACAAGCTTCGAGAAGGAATGCAAACGTAGTCGGGAGAACTGGTACTTCTTCCGGCTTTTTTTGCTTTCCCTCCATCGGCCCTCACGTGCTGAGGCTCATTCGATGTTTCATGGTCGCTTTCAGTTTTAAGTTAAACAATCAATATATAATAATCACACTGTCTTTCTGTAACCGGTAGTTTATTTTCCCGGTAGCCTGCAGGATGTCCAAGATGTCCGACAAACCTTGCTCGTTGCGGTTAAAGCTACCATAAAGTCGCAGACCTGCCAAAGAATCCTCCTCCAGCCGGATGGAAGCATCGTAGCTGCGTTCCAACACTTGTATCACCTTGTCCAAAGGCGTGCCGTCGAACTCCAGCTTGCCGTCCATCCACTTCAGGTAGCTGTCCGTCGCCATCCGCTCGCGCTTCATCCTGCCCTGGCACTTGTCCATCACCATCCGTTCATCCGGCTTCAAGGCCATAGGAGCTTCCTCTCGAATACGGTTGTCCAGCGTCACCAGACCCTCACGCAAGGACACCACCACCTCGTCTTCCTGGGGATAGTCCCTGAAATTGAACTTCGTGCCCAATACGGTCAGGGCGATGTTCTCGCTGCTCACCCGGAAAGGCTGCCGCTCGTTGCGCGTCACCTCAAAATAGCCTTCGCCTTCCAACTGCACCTCGCGGCTCTCCACCCCAAAATCTTGCGCATAGACCATGCGCGAACCGGCATTGAGCACCACCAACGTGCTGTCAGGCAAACGCATACGTGTCTGCGAACCCGCAGGAGCCTCCACTTCTATCCACGCCAACGTATCTTTCAGGTCTTGCCCGCCTTGGCGGTAGGAGAAATGGGCCACCATACAAAGAACAGCCACTGCGGCAACATATCGCAAGGCTTTCCGCCAGCGGCTTTGCCCGACGGCAGGCTGCGCTTCCGCGGCCTTTATCCTTCGCCGAAATGCCTCGAAGGCTTTGTTTGCGCCAAACTTTTCCAGTTCCTCCCCGCAGACTGCGGAGAACCAAAGTTCCTCGCGTTGCAGGAAGTAGCGTCGGTTCTCTTCCGAGGCATTGACCCAAGCTTCCAGTTCACCTTTCATTGTCGGGCCCAATTCTCCAGAGAGATATTCGGCAATCCACGCATCTATGTCATAAAGCTCATTTTCTTTCATCTTCGAGGCTTTCTCTATTAAAGTAGACGATAAAATTCTTTTTATGGGTAGTCAGAAAAGCTGTTTTTTTTGTGGTTCAGACTAAAAAAACAGCCAAAAGGCAGGTGAGGTATTTCCCCAAGCTGTCGTGCAGGCGGGCCAATGCGTTCTTAATGTGATACTTGACCGTGTTGACAGAGATGCCCAGCTCTGCGGCGATTTCCTCATATTTCTTTCTTTCGAAACGGCTTTTGAGGAACACCTGCCGGCACTCCGCAGGCAAGGCGGCAATGGAGCGGCGTATCTCTTGCTCCAGTTCCCGCTCCAGCAGGCGGCCCAGCGGATAGTCGTCCAACTGGATATAACGCTCGGTCAGAGGCTGCTTTCCGTCTCCTTCTCCCTCCAAAGCCGAAAAGGCAATCTCAGTACGCTCACGGCGCGAGGCCAGGTAGTCGAGGCAACGGTTGCGTACCGCCTGAAGCAAGTAGCTGCGCAAAGAAACCCGTATCTCCAGCGACTCGCGGATTTCCCACAAGTGGAAAATGACATCGCCCACCAAGGACTCGGCCGTATAGTCATCCCCCACCCATTCGCGAGCCAGATGGCACAACACGGCATAATGCTTCTCATAAAGAAGCTTATAGGCCGCTTCCTTGCCCTGTTTCAACTGGTATATCAAGAGTTGTTCTTCAATCATGTCACAAAGGCGGTTTCCAATAACATCCTGCAAAGATAGCTGTTACCTCCGAATTTCGCGCACGATGTCCTACAAAAAAATACCGGGAGCCACTTCAAAAAAACCACGATGTATCTCTTAATCTTCATCTCCAACCTAGAGATATACATCTCCAGCCTGGAGATAGAACTTTCAAGAAGCTTCGGCCGCTTTTATACGGACATCCATATGTTTTTCTCCGAGGAAACAACTAACTTTGTGGACTGTAACAAACGATATCGAATGATGGACATACTCTTGATTATCCTGGGCGCACTCTGCCTGCTGACCGGACTGGCGGGCTGCATCCTGCCCATGTTGCCCGGCCCACCGCTGGCCTATGCCGGCTTGTTGCTGTTGCACTTCACGGAACGGGTACAATTCAGCGTCGCCCAACTGCTGGTATGGCTGGGAATCGTGGTGGTTATCCAAGTGCTGGACTATTTCGTCCCCCTGCTGGGTGCCAAGTATAGCGGCAGCAGCAAGTGGGGCACGCGCGGCTGCCTGGTAGGCACGGTGGTCGGGCTGTTTTTCATGCCGTGGGGCATCATCCTGGGACCGTTCCTCGGCGCTGTTATCGGCGAACTGCTGGGCGGACGTCAGGCAGGCGAGGCGATGAAGTCCGGCCTGGGTTCAGTCTTGGGTTTTCTGCTGGGCACGGTGCTGAAGTGCGCGGTGTGCGGTTACTTCATCTGGCTGTTTATCACGGCTTTGCTCTGAAAAAGGTAAAGCCTGCCCATGCCGCCCTAACTGAAAGGAGAATGTGTCGAAATGCGTAGTGGTAACTGGATGAGGAAGTGTCAAAACTTAAAGAAAACTGACGATTTGTTATTCTTTAGACGCGGATGGTGCGGATTTGGCGGATCTTATAAATTAATAATCCGCTTCATCCGCTAAATCCGCGTCTAAAAGATTATTCTTTTCCTTTTTGACACGCCGTCAATAGATAGTAGCCTCTATTTCGCCCCCCTTCTTGTCATTGAGACCGCCAAAGCCCATTTACTTCTGCTTCATCAGCCAATGCCGCTTCAGCCATTCACGCACGGGCATATCGTAAAGTCTAAGGCATCCCCAAGCCAACAGGATGGACAAGACAAATGCACCGACAGCCACCATGACGTGAGCATAAAGCGGTGCATCGGGATGTGCCCAAACCCAGGTCATCTGCATGTACATCAAGGGATAGTGCGTGATGTAGAGCGGATAGGACAACTCGCCCAACCAGGTGCAAATCCGTGCGCTCTTGGGGTCGGTGATACGGCTGCCGGCTCCCATTGACACAATGAAAGGAAACAACACCAGAATGCAGAGAGCATTATACACACCGTTGAGCACATTGTCCGGGCCACCCACGCACGGCACGGCCAACAGGATGGCGAGGATGAGCGAACACCACCAGAAGCCGCCCCGCACCGTGACGAACCGTCCGACACGCGAAATCAACAGACCGCACAGGAACGGGTAGAACAGACGCGTCAAGCCGATATACACTTGCTCGGAAGTCAGGCTCCAACCGCCGATGACGGTGTATATCTGCGCATTACGTCCTTCGGTCAACAGGCCGAAGACATTCCAGTTCAAACACAAGTCCAGCGTGCAGAATGCTGCAGCGGCCACAAAGAGTGCGAGCAAAGCTTTAGACAACCGGCGGAAGATGAAAGCATAAAGGATGTTACCCACATATTCCCACGTCAGCGACCAGTTGGGGCCGTTGAAGGAATTCATCTCACCCCAACCACGGATGTCCAGGCGCGGTCCGCAGGGAATCATCAGGCAGCCCAGCAAGAAATCCACAGCCACTTTCCAGCCCGGTACATGTCCGATCAGCGGGAAACCATCACCCTGACCGAAGAAATAGAAACAGGCGCCGAGCACCGTACCCATCAGCACCATCGGGTGCAGGCGGACAAGACGACGCTTGAAGAAGCCCCACGTGGTCATGCGGTTCCATCGGTCATCGTAGGCATAACCGATGACAAAGCCGGACAGCACGAAGAAGAAGTCCACGGCCAGGTATCCATGATTGATGACCTGATAGGCCGGACCTGCCGAATAGGTCTCCAGCAAGTGAAACAACACCACAATGACAGACGCGACACCACGCAGTCCGTCCAAAATCTCATAACGCGGCTTGGAAGCCAGATACACATTTTCTTTCATTCTGTTTTCTGTTTATGTTCAGGGGGATTTTTCGGCCGCAAAATTAAGATTATAAATTATTCCGATATTGACCGATTGGTATTGACATTTGACTTATATTTGCAACATGAATACCTATAACTTTGATCACGTCAAATTGACGCCGGACAAACAAATTCCCCTGCACGCTCAGGAATCTTGGGAATTGTCCTACGTGGTAACGGGGGGTGGGGAACGGAAAATAGGCAACCTACCCGCACCGTTCACGGCAGGCGACCTCGTGCTCATCCCGCCGGGCATCCCACATTGCTGGCTCTTCGACCCGCAACAGACCGACCGGCATCACCGTATCGAAAACATCACAGTCATCTTCGAAGAAATACTGTTGGACGGGTTAGCACAAGCCCTGCCCCACTTGAATGACGTCATCCGGCAACTGCGCACCTACACCGATGCCGTCACCTTCCCGCCCCGCCAACAAGAACGCATCACCACCCTTCTGCATCGGATGTGCAATGAAACGGATACGGAAAGAGCCGTCTCCATGGTTGCCCTGCTCTGCCTCCTGGCCGAAGAAGGACACGCCCTCGGACACTACGAGAAGCCCGACCTCGTCCGCCAACGGCTGATGCAGGTACGCATCTACGTGTCCTGCAATTATCGCCGCCCCATTACCATCGACGAGATGGCACAACATATCGGCATGAACCGTTCGGCCTTCTGCACTTTCTTCCGCAAGCACACCGGGCAAACCTTCGTAGACTATCTCAACGCTTACCGGGTGGACCTGGCCAGCCGTTTGTTGGAAGAAGAAGGTGTGTCTGTCACGGAAGCTTGTTATGCCAGCGGCTTCAATGACACAGCGTATTTCTGCCGCACCTTCAAGCGGTACAAAGGAGTTCCTCCTTCAAAATTAAAGACATAAGGACTTTATTTCTGTTCAATCAAGACCGTGACGTAGGCCGAAATACCCTCTTGCCGTCCGGTGAAGCCCAGCTTTTCCGTCGTGGTGGCTTTGATGGAAACATCGTCCTCGTCCACGCCCATAACGGCAGCCAGGGTCTGCTTCATCAGCGGGATATGCGGATTCAGCTTGGGACGCTCGGCACACACGGTGGCATCCACATTGCCCACACGGTACCCTTTTGTGGCTATCAACTGAACAGTCTTTTTCAGCAGGATTTTGCTATCAATATTCTCAAACTCGCCTGCCGTGTCAGGAAAATGATAGCCAATGTCACGCATATTGGCGGCTCCCAGCAAAGCGTCGCAGATGGCATGGATAAGCACATCGGCATCCGAATGCCCCAGCAAGCCCTTTTCATACTCCAGACGTATGCCGCCCAACCACAATTCACGGTCCTCCACCAGGCGGTGGACATCATAACCGAATCCTACGCGTATCTTTGCCATACCCTATCTTATATAAAAGTCCAATACATTTTCATCACCCAAATAACCTTGCAGATGCTGCCCCACAGAGACAGGTCCCACACCGGCAGGCGTCCCTGTAAAGAGCAAATCGCCCATCTTCAGCGTCATAAAGCGACTGATGTAGGCAATGATATCGTCCACCCGGTACAACATATCCGCCGTATGACCGCATTGCACTTCGCGTCCGTCAATGTCCAAATGAAAATCCAACTGCTGCACATCGCCACCCAACTGTTCCAAAGGGACGAAACGCCCGATGGCTGCCGAATTGTCAAAACCCTTGGAAAGTTCCCAGGGCAAACCCTCAGCGCGGAAACGGCTTTGCAAATCACGCGCAGTGAAATCAATGCCTACCGTCACAGCATCGTAATAGCGGTGGGCAAACCGCGAAGCTATGCACTTGCCCAGGCGACAGATACGCACCACGACCTCTGTCTCATATTGCATGTCTTTCGAAAAATTGGGTAAAAAAAAAGGTTTCCCCTCCCGCAACAAGGCCGAATCGGGTTTCATAAAGATTACCGGCTCGCTGCCTGCCTCCGTGTGGCCCAACTCCTGGTTATGTCGGGCATAATTCATTCCTACGGCTATAATTTTCATATTCAGGCTCTTATCGTTTAATATAGTTGTTGTGAAAGACAAAGATACACCTTTTTCAGCTTCCCCTTGCAGACTCTATGCAAAAAACACTACTTTTGCAATGAGAAATAGAAGATTATGGCCAAAAACATCAAATCCAACGATTGGAAAGACCGCTTAAACGTGGTTTATTCCACCAACCCCGACTTCCAATACGAGACGGCAGCCGAAGAAGAGACCCCTACCCTGCCCCCGTCCCAACAACGCCTGCGCGTACAGCTTGACCGCAAGAACCGCGGCGGAAAAACGGTGACCCTTATCACCGGTTTCGTCGGCACAGAAGAAGACCTGAAAGCATTGGGCAAACTGCTGAAAAGCAAATGCGGTGTGGGCGGCTCCGCCAAGGATGGCGAAATCATCATCCAAGGTGACTTCAAACAGAAAGTGGCGGAATTATTGCTCAAAGCCGGATATACCCAAACCAAGACCGTTGGATAAAAAAAGCCGTCCGAAGCGAAAAACTCCGGACGGCTCATATCTTAACCTTCTGAACAGGTCTGATTATTCAGCACGCAAGGTGAAGCGCTTGAAGTCCAGCACCGTCAAGTCCTTGTCCACAGACTTCAGGTAGTCGGCGACGGTCATCTTGGCATCCTGGATATACTCCTGGTTCAGCAGGCAGTTCTCTTTGTAGAACTTGGCCATACGACCCTTGGCGATGTTCTCCACCATCTGTGCGGGCAGGTTGGCAGCCTTCTCGGCAGCCACCTTTTCCTTCAGCTCGCGGATTTCTTGTGCCTGAGCCTCCGTGATGTTGCCCTTCATGACACCCTCGTTCAGGTGTTCTTCGTTCTCAGCGATGTAGAGGTTAAAGCCGGCTTTCTTCAGGGCAGCTTCAACAGCCTTCTGCACCTGCTCAACCTTCGTCTTCTCAATAGCCACCTGCATTTCGTTGGCCTTTACTTCTTCGGGAACACCAGCCTCATTGACAGCGATGGGGTTCATGGCAGCAATCTGCATGGCCACTTCCTTGCCCACCTGTGCATCAGCTTCCTTGTTCAGCACGACCATCGTGCAGAGGAAGTTCTTGTTCTGGTGGTTATAGGTAGCAATGTTCGGGCCTTCCACGGTCAGGTAACCGTCCAACTCCATCTTTTCGCCCGTGATACCGCTGCGGTCCGTCACCGCTTCAGCCACAGTCATGTCGCCCAGCTTCAGAGCCTTCACCTCGTCCAGCGTCTTGCACTTGTTGGCCACGGCAGCATCCAGAATATCCTGTGTCAGCTTCACGAAATCAGCGTTCTGAGCTACGAAGTCCGTCTCACACTTCAAGGCAATCATTGCACCGAAACCGTCCACGGTCTTCACCAGCACGCAGCCTTCAGAAGCATCGCGGTCCGAACGCTTTGCGGCAACAGCCTGTCCTTTCTCACGGATAATCTTCATAGCTTGGTCGAAATCGCCTTCTGCTTGAGTCAAGGCGTTCTTGCAATCCATCATACCAGCACCCGTCATCTTGCGGAGCTTGGTTATATCAGCCATTGTTACAGCCATATTTCTTCTATTCTTTATTTAAATTAAAGGGTTATTAAGCCTCTTCGTCTTCCTTGATGAAAGCAGCAGCCTTGGAAGCGTTGATGGCTTCTTCGTCAGACTTGTCCAGACGGGCCTTGGAAGCACGTCTCTTGCCTTTGTTGGCATTGCCTTCGCCGGCAGCTTCCATATCCACCTTCTCGGCCTTACGCTCTTCCAAGCCTTCCTGCATAGCAGCGCAGCAAGCGTCGAGGATGACCTCAACGGACTTCGTGGCGTCATCGTTGGCGGGAATTACGAAATCTACATTGCTCGGGTCGGAGTTCGTGTCTACGATACCGAATACGGGGATGCCCAGACGGTTAGCTTCGCGAACGGCGATGTTCTCCTTCAACACGTCAACCACGAAGAGGGCAGACGGCAGGCGGGTCAAGTCGGCGATGGAACCGAGGTTCTTCTCCAACTTGGCGCGCTGACGGGAGATTTGCAGGATTTCGCGCTTCGACAAGTTGGCATACGTACCGTCGTTCGTCAGCTTGTCGATGGTAGCCATCTTCTTGACAGCCTTGCGGATAGTCGGGAAGTTAGTCAACATACCACCCGGCCAGCGCTCGATTACATAAGGCATATTCACAGAGGCAGCCTTGTCAGCCACCACCTGCTTGGCTCGTTTCTTAGTAGCAACAAACAGGACTTTCTTTCCTGATTTAGCGATTTGCTTCAAAGCTTCTGCAGCTCCGTCGATTTTAGCAACCGTCTTGTTGAGGT
>DXCV01000011.1 GCA_019115825.1 Candidatus Bacteroides pullicola | reverse complement strand
TTGGATAGTGTGTCATAACTTTATTGTTTGGTACCTTTAAAGATATAACATTTTTCCAATTGACCGGCTGATTTCTAATTTTATGGAGACCTATAACATTTTTCTTGAATTAATTCAAAACAGTTTCTGAATGTACAACAATAATCCTTTAGACTAGAACAATACAAGTAAACGTATCAATATCGTCATGTTAATTAATTATATTGATACGTTTTTAATTTGAATACAATAACATAGTAGAAAAAACGCACATATATATTAGCATGAGTTAGCTTGTGCTGCCAGGTTTGCAGCAGGATACGAAACCGGCTATGGCAAGCGCAACTCGGCGTATTATCGGAAACATACAGGGATAGAGCTGGGTGGAGTGAAGTAGGAAGTAGTCTCGCCGGGAATCGAACCCGGATCTAAAGTTTAGGAAACTTCTATTCTATCCGTTGAACTACAAGACCTTTTTGAGGGGAAAAACCAAAATTTGGCTGCAAAGATAGTGTTTTCCACCGATTTTACGAAAAAATACTTTGAGAATCCGATTAACTTTCCGAAATTTGTCGGCCAAGTTTATTGTTTACAACGGAAAATCATATTTAAATTTATAATAGCATAGAATTATGGCAAACGACATGATGGTCAAAGAGCTGGACGAAGTGGTAGTACGGTTCTCCGGCGACTCCGGCGACGGTATGCAGCTCGCCGGCAACATCTTTTCAACAGTTTCGGCTACGGTGGGAAACGACATCAGCACGTTTCCTGACTATCCGGCAGACATCCGCGCCCCGCAAGGCTCGCTGACGGGCGTCTCGGGTTTCCAGGTACATATCGGCGCACGCAAGGTGTACACGCCGGGCGACAAGTGCGACCTGCTGGTGGCCATGAACGCCGCCGCCTTGAAGACGCAATATAAATTTGCCAAACCCAACGGGTGCATCATCATCGACACGGATGCTTTCCAGAAATCGGACTTGGAGAAGGCGGCTTTTGCCACGGACGACCCCATTGCTGAACTGGGCATCAAGCAGGAACTGATAGCCGCCCCCATCACCAAGATGGTGAAAGACTGCCTGGCCGACACGGGCATGGACAACAAGGCGATGCTGAAGTGCCGCAATATGTTCGTCGTGGGGTTGGTGTGCTGGCTCTTTGACCGTGACTTGACCATTGCTGAGGTGTTCCTGCGCGAGAAGTTCGCCAAGAAGCCTGAAGTGGCCGAGGCCAACATCAAGGTGATACACGCCGGATGGGATTACGGTCACAACACGCACGCTTCCATCGCTCACTCCACATGGCGCATTGAGAGTAAAGAGAAGGTGCCCGGCCGCTATATGGATATCACGGGCAACAAGGCCACGGCTTACGGCTTTATCGCCGCCGCCGAGAAGGCCGGACTGAAACTGTTCCTCGGCTCCTACCCCATCACTCCTGCCACGGACGTGCTGCACGAATTGTCCAAGCATAAGTCATTGGGCGTGATGACCGTGCAGTGTGAGGACGAGATTTCGGGCTGCTCCACCGCCATCGGTGCTTCGTTTGCCGGTGCTTTGGCTGTCACGTCCACCTCAGGGCCGGGCGTTTGCCTCAAGTCGGAAGCCATGAACCTGGCTGTCATCACCGAATTGCCCTTGGTGGTATTGGACGTGCAGCGTGGCGGTCCTTCTACTGGTTTGCCTACCAAGTCCGAGCAAACGGACTTGCTCCAAGCTCTCTTCGGGCGCAACGGCGAAAGCCCCATGCCGGTCATTGCCGCCACTTCGCCGACGAATTGTTTCGATGCCGCCTACATGGCCAGCAAGATGGCCTTGGAGCACATGACGCCCGTCGTGCTGCTGACCGATGGCTACGTGGCCAACGGCTCCGGTTCTTGGCGTCTGCCCAAGCTCGCTGAATATCCCGACATCAAGCCGCCCTACGTCAAGGAAGGTATGGAAGGCCACTACGCCCCCTACCTCCGCAATGCCGAGACGGGTGTGCGCTATTGGGCTATCCCCGGACAGAAGGGCTTCACGCACATCCTGGGCGGATTGGAGAAAGACAGTTGGACGGGAGCCATATCCACCGACCCGGAGAACCACAACCTGATGTGTCGTCTGCGTGCCGAGAAGGTGGCTAAGATTCCCGTGCCCGACGTCAAAGTCTATGGTTGCGCGGACGATGCCGACCTGCTCATTGTGGGCTTCGGCGGCACGTTCGGCCACCTGTATTCGGCCATGGATGAACTGAACAAAGCCGGACAAAAAGTCGCCCTGGCCCACTTCAGCTACATCAATCCCCTGCCCAAGAACACGGCCGAGGTGCTGAAGAAGTATCCCAAGGTCGTTGTGGCTGAGCAGAACCTGGGCCAGTTTGCCGGCTACCTGCGCATGAAGGTGGACGGCTTCGTGCCCTATCAGTACAACGAGGTCAAGGGACAGCCGTTCGTGGTGAGCGAACTGGTGGATGCCTTCACCAAAATCATCAACCAATAATCAGGAGGACAAATCATGGACAACAACAATAACACCTATACAGCAAAAGATTTCAAGAAGGGACAACCCCGCTGGTGTCCCGGTTGTGGCGACCACTTCTTCCTCGCCTCCCTGCACAAGGCCATGGCCGAGTTGGGCATCGCCCCGTGGGAAACGGCTGTCATCTCGGGCATCGGCTGCTCCAGCCGCTTGCCGTACTATATGAACACCTATGCCATGCAGACCATTCATGGCCGTGCTGCCGCCATCTCGACGGGTGCCAAGGTGACTAATCCCGCGCTGACCGTCTGGCAGATTTCGGGCGACGGCGACGGACTGGCCATCGGCGGTAACCACTTCATCCACGCCGTGCGCCGCAACATCGACATCAACATGATTCTGCTGAACAACCGCATCTACGGCTTGACCAAGGGACAATATTCGCCTACGTCGCCCCGCGGATTCGTCAGCAAGTCGTCGCCCTACGGCACGGTGGAAGATCCCTTCCATCCGGCTGAACTGTGCTTCGGCGCCCGTGGACGTTTCTTTGCCCGCGCCGTGGCCACGGATGCACAAGGCACGGTGGACATCCTGAAGGCTGCCGCCCGCCACAAGGGTGCCTCGGTGTGCGAAATCCTGCAGAACTGCGTCATCTTCAACAATGGTACGCACGACTCTGTATATAATAAGGAGGGACGTGCGAAGAATGCCATCTATCTGGAGCACGGCAAGCCGATGCTGTTCGGCGAGAACCACGAATACGGCCTGGCGCAGGAAGGTTTCGGATTGAAGGTGGTAAAGCTTGGCGAAAACGGCGTCACCGAGAAGGATATCCTCATCCACGACGCGCACTGCATGGACAACACCCTGCAACTGAAGCTGGCGTTGATGGAAGGTCCGGACTTCCCCATCGCCCTGGGTGTCATCCGCGACGTGGACGAGCCGACGTACGACCAAGCCGTACATGCGCAAATCGAGGAAGTCAGTGCCAAGAAGAGCTACCATAACTTCGAGGAATTGCTGATGACCAACGATACGTGGGAAGTAAAATAAAATAAGATAAGATGCAGGCGTACCGCTTAAAAGGCAACGGTACGCCTGAATTATATCAGTCAAACTATTATGGAAGAAAGACTCAACGAACATACACACGACGCCGGTTGTCTGGATCAACTGATTAGTTCATGGGATCAAAATGTGCCGTTTCTGAACGATAACTGGTTCAACTCAGGGTTGCTGGCCGCTATATTCTTCATATTCGTGGCTATCTGCATACTGGATCGCGGCTGCCGGAAGTTCATTTTCCATCATCTGAAAACCATTGCCAGCACCGTGTTTCTGGCCGGAGTGGCGCTCTACGTCATCGGTTTCAACGATATGGGCAGCCAAAACAATCTCCTGACCCTACTGTTACGCTCCAGCATTGCGTCCGTGGAGATGTTCGTGTCTGAATCCGAGCTGATAGAGGTCAAACACAGCCTGCACGAGTCGCCGCTCTATATGACCGCGTTCGCCATCACGCACTTCGCCGCCGTCTTTGTCAGTGCCATTTTTATCCTGCGTTTGTTTGGACTGAAATTGTTGACCCGAGCCACGCTTTGGTTGAAACGGAAAATGCCACGTGGCAAGTTGTATGTCTTTTGGGACATCAATCCCAACACCATGGCTGTGGCCGACAGCATCCGGAAAAATTCCAATGACCTCCTTGTTTTTATCAAGTTGCCGGGTGAACAACACGCGCACTCCTCGCGGTTCACGTTCAGTCATTTCTTCCAAACCGCAAACAGCGACATCGAGCCGTATATGGATCACATCGAAAACCTGAAAGGCTTGGTTATGACAGCCAACAGAAAGTTGAGTATGGACTTGGTAGGCAACGATGGGCTGGCCGGCTTCTACCGCCAACTGGGTTTGCAGTCCTTAGGGAAAACCATTGCCAAATATGAACAGGTGGAGTTCTTCTTCTTGTCGGAAGATATGAACGCCAATATTGAGGCCATCAGCACCCTGAAAAAGCAAGCCTCTTTGGGTAAACCTGAGGCCGACAAACGGTTTGCATTACCTAAAGACCTCCACGTATATTGCCATGCCCGCCGCAATCACTTCACCGAAGGCATTTTGAGTGGGAAAGGACTAAAATACCACATTCACCTGATAGACTCTTCCCTGTTGTCTGTCATGCAACTGAAAGAAAATGGCAGCAACCTAACGAAATATGGCCTCAATCATCCGGTGAATTTCGTGGATATTGATATGAACACAGGAACGGTATCGTCGGCTTTCCACGCTTTAATTATAGGCTTCGGGGAAACAGGACAAGATGCCTTCAGATTCCTGTATGAGTTCAGTCCTTTTGTCAAGAGTGTAAAGCCCGGTCCCGATGGCTTGGATTGCATTACGGAGCAAGAGCGCAAGATTTACATCGTAGACAGGCAGTTGGACAGATTGAAAGCTGCTTTCCTGAATGATGCCCCCGCCTTAAAAGGCAGCAAAGCTATCGAATGGTTGGACGGGATGAACGTGGAAAGCCCGAGTTTTTGGGACAAGTTGCATACGTTCATCGACAAGCTGAACTACGTAGTGGTGACATTGGACAGCGATGAATTTGCCTCTACCATTGCCATCCGTCTATTTGAGTTTGCCTACCAATACAGGAAGGATATGAGCAAATTCAGAATCTATGTCCGTCTGCACAACGAGAACAACAAAAAAATATTGGAGGACATTGGGAAATATAAGCTAATCCACGAGACAGGCAGAGAGCAGATACAGATAAACGGCATTGAAGCCTTCGGCACAGACCATGCCATATTCTCACACGATAATATCCTGGCGGTTTCCAAAGAGGCGGATGCCAAGGATTATTACTACCAATACAGTATCCTCTCCGAGGAGATAAGTTCTAAGCCGGAAGAGGAGAAGCGGCAAGAAATCGCCAACATCCGGAGCATGGGTGCCGAAAAGAAATGGAAAAATCGACGCGAGAGAGCCATTGAACAAAACACGCTGGAGGAAGAGACCAAGATTACCTATCAGGAAGAACAGGACCGCTCGGATGTCTGCCACATCTACACCAAATTGATGTTGGCCGGTGCGCTTGATGCTCACAACTGTTTTAACCTCGACCGTTTGGAGCAAATGGTGAAGCTGACTGCGCGCAACGAGAAGAACGAATACTACAATGCCTTGACGGGAGAAAACAAATGCCTGCTGAACAACCTAAGCTATGGCGAACACCTGCGTTGGAATGCTAAAATGGAATTGTTAGGATTCGTATGGGGACCCCAAAAAGATTTCAAGCTGAAGACGCACCCCTGTATTGTAGACTGCGACGAATTGATTCGTAACAAGAAGATTCAAGAAACGCTTATCTATGACACGGGCGTTGTGGAGCTCAGTTTCAGGAAAGCGCAACAGCAGGCCGCAGCCTTAGGGAAAGACTGATAATCCGGTCAATGGGCCTGTAAAATTTCCATTTACCGCCGATGACCTCCATTGTCACCTTAATGCAGCAATCTATGTTAAAGAGTATTTTCTTTTCGTACATATTAAGTAGATGTTTAATATTAGTTTATTGCATCAAGAAGCGAAGGGTAGTGAGCATCTTGTTCTAAAAAAGGTGCCACCTTTTTCTATTAAAGGTGCCACCTTTTTATAGAATCAGTGCCACCTTTTCCTACCAAAGGTGCCACCTTTGCCTCATGTAGTCGTTATTGAGGCCTAAGCATACCACACGGATGCCCCCTCTGAAATACTATAAATTAAATGTGAAATAGTTACTTATCAGTAAAAACAATATGGAAAATCAGACTAAAACAATCAGGCTTGTTTATCCCCAGTGGCAGGGCGGAAGCATTACCCATTGGATAACGGAAGTGAAAGACCCCGAACAGGCTTCAAGAGGGTATTATCTTGGAGCGCAGTTATTGAATTTCCTTGCTCCCGATAGTGGGCAAGACACATATACCGTCCCGGTTTCGACAGACATCGTGGGGCGGAAAGTGACTGATGGCGTACTGGACAAAGAAGCGATTATCGCTCAGACCAGAGCGGCTTTGGACATTCTTAATGTTCAAAAACCGGATAAGATTGTGACGCTCGGCGGCGAATGTTCCGCCAGCGTTGTACCGTTCACCTATCTTGCAAATAAGTATAAGGACGATGTAGCCATGGTCTGGATTGACGCTCATCCAGACATCACTTTGCCCGGCGATGTGTATCCCGGCTATCATGCGATGGCGGTAACGGCTTGCATGGGATTGGGTGACAAACAGATTGTTTCTGAGCTACCGGCAAAGATAGACCCATCCAGAATTCTGTTTGTAGGATTGCGCGATTGGGAACGTGACGAAATCAAGGCAAGACAGAAACAATACGGCATCAAGCACTTGACCCCAGAGGACGTTCGCAGGGATAGCCATGCGATATTGGAATGGCTGAAATCGTGCGGAGCATCCAAGGTAGTCATTCACTTCGATATGGATGTGCTCGACCCTGCGGAAATCATTGCGGCGGTCGGCGTTGTTCCCAACGGGATGAAAATTGCCGAAGTGGTGCGTGTGATAAACGATATCGCGAAAGAAAAGGAAGTCGTTGGGCTTACCGTAGCCGAGCCCATGCCACGTACTGCTATTCGTATTAAAGAAATGTTGAATCAACTGCCTTTGTTAAAATGAAAGTGCTATTGGTGAACGGAAGTCCCACCGGAAAGGGGAAACCTGCAATGTTTTCAGCTTAGTGGGGAAAGCCTTGCATGACAAGGGTATTGCACCGAAATTCTTCAGAAAGTCACCTGAGGATCACCAATAAAAGAAAAGCACCTACAAAATCTTTGTAGGTGCTTGATTTTGAAAGTGGACCAGCCAGGGCTTGAACCTGGGACCTCCAGATTATGAGTCTGTTGCTCTAACCAACTGAGCTACAAGTCCGATGCATCCTTTGCGGGATAGCGGGGACAAAAGTAGTGCTTTTTCTTGAGATATGCAAGATGCCGGGCGGGATTTTAGGAATTTTCGCTCAGAACTTGTACTTGCGGCGCGGATTCTTGGGGAACCAGCCCTTGCGGACGCGCTTTTCCTGGTCGAACACTTCCTTGATGGTCCAGAACGAGGAGAAGGCGAAGACGCCCAGCAGGGCGGACACGAAGAGGTCTGCCACGCACACGGAGGCAACTACGCCGCCGAGACCTAGCAACAAGAACAGCCACCAGCAGCGTGTGCCCCAATGGTATTCGGCCTTGACCACTATGGGGTGGAAGAGGCCGATGATGAGAAAGGTGCAGATGCCCAGTGCCAGCCCTGCCACCCGGTATTCGGTCAGCAATTCCTCCATAGGCGGTTATTCCGGACAGATGGGGATTTCCTTCTTGATGCTTTGCTCCAGCGAGATGAGTGTCTCGGTGGAGATGACGCCGGGTATTTCCTGCATCTTGCTGTTCAGCAGCTCCATCAGGTGTTCGTTGTCGCGGGCGTAGACTTTGGTCAGCATGGTGTAGGGACCGGTGGTGAAGTGGCATTCCACGATTTCGGGGATTTTCTCCAGTTCGGCCACGACGGACTTGTACATAGAGCCTTTTTCGAGCTTGATGCCCACGTAGGTGCAGGTGCGGTAGCCCAAGGATTTAGGGTTGACATGATACCCCGAGCCGATGATGACGCCCAGGTCTATCAGACGCTGCACGCGCTGGTGGATGGCTGCGCGCGACACGCCACATTCTGCCGCTACATCCTTGAACGGGATGCGGGCATTCTGCGAGATGATCTCCAGAATCTGTCGGTCAAGACTGTCTATTTTTTCCATATCTTGAAGTATAAAGGGGTTGCTTTTATCAAAAAGTAAGCAAATATAGGGATTTATTTTAATTTATCCATCCAAGTCGGGAAAAAATTGCAGAAAAAGCATAAAAAACGGGCAAGGCCGATGCTTTTGCAGCATTTGGCCTTGCCCGTGTATGCGTATTGGTGTGTGGACTTACTTCTCGATGCCTACCAGTTCCACTTCGAAGATGAGGGTAGAGAAGGGCTTGATTTTGCCGGTGTTGCGCGAGCCGTATGCCAGGTCGGCCGGGATGTAGAGTTCCCACTTGGAGCCGACGGGCATCATCGTCAGGGCTTCTGTCCAGCCTTTGATGACTTGGTTGGCGCGGAAGGTGGCGGGTTTGCTCTTGCCGTTCTTGTCCTTACGCTTGTAGGAGCTGTCGAACTCGGTGCCGTCGATGAGCGTGCCCTTGTAGTTCACTTGCACGCGGCTGGTGTCGGCGGGCACGGGGCCGTTGCCCTTGGTCAGGATTTTATATTGCAGTCCGCTCGGGGTGGTCTGCACGCCTTCCTTGGTCTTGTTTTCGGCCAGGAACTTTTCGCCAGCGGCTTTGTTGTCGGCATATTGCACGGCCAGGGCTTTTTCTTGCACGGCTTCCATTTCGGTGCGCATATAGGTTTCTGCGTACATTCGGGTCATCACGTTTTCCTTGCCCAGCGTGCCGGCTACGAATCCTGCCAGCATCTGTTCGCGGTTCACGCTCTGCGTGCTGTCGTTGCCGAAGATTTGGCGGTTGAAGCCTTCCACCCATTGCTTGCTGACCATCTGGCCCACTTGCAGGCCGATGATGTAGGCGGCGTCTTCCGGATCCAGCTTGGAGGCACCTTCATTGAAACCTTTCACGAAGTTCACCATTTGCGTGGAGTCGATGCCTTGTTGCATCAGGAACTGGTCGAGGCCTTGTGTGCGGGCCATGCCGATGGCGTAGGACAGGGAGTCTACGCTGTTTTTCAGATTTCCTTTCGAGCTTTGGCCCGAGCAGGAGCAGAGGCCTGCGGCGAGCGCCACGGCCACAAACAAAGATAACTTTTTCATGTTGCTTTAACGATTTATTTGTTGTTCAATACTTTCAGGAGTTCCACTTCGAATATGAGCGTGCTGTGGGGCGGAATCATTTCGCCCGCTCCCTGTGCGCCGTAGGCCAGTTCGCTGGGGACGTAGAGTTTCCACTTGGCGCCTTCGGGCATCAGTTGCAGGGCTTCCACCCAGCCGGGGATGACCTGATTGACACCGAACGTGGCGGGCTGTCCGCGGCGGATGGAGCTGTCGAACAGCGTGCCGTCCAGCAGCGTGCCTTCGTAGTGGCACTGCACGCGGTCGGTCAGTTTGGCGCGAACGGCCGTGGGGTCGCCTTCCTTCAGCACCTCATATTGCAGGCCGCTGGGCAGGGTCACTACCTCGGGGCGTTTCTTGTTTTCCTCCAGGAAGTGCTTGCCTTTCTCAATGTTCTCGGCGTTGACCTTCTGCTCCAATTCTTCGAAATACTTGTTCACAATCTCGCGGGCCTCGGTGTGCGTGATGGCGGTTTGGTTGCCGTCCAATACGTCTTTCACTGCCTGCGCGAAGTCCTCCACGACGAGGCCACGCGCGCCCATGCCCCACAGGTTCTGGCCTATTCCCAGGCCGATGGCGTAACTGAATTTGTCCATGTTTTCGTTTTAATGACCGGCTGAATGCGTTTCGTTTTCAGTCGGTTGTAGTTTTGCAGGGCGCAAAAATACGGCTTTTCTCCGAATGAACGCTTGCCCGAGGGATTAAAATTTCACAAAATGGGCACCCGGCACTTCATTCCACAGGCACTTCGCCTAAGTCCAAGTCTGTGCGGAGAAGGTCAAAACGTCCTTCTGTGACCCGTTCTCCGCTGAAGGTGCCGCTCAGCACCTGCCCTCTCCGGCGCGTGATGAAAGCTTGTCCGGTTTCCCGGATATCCGGCGCACTCTCAATGGTACAGGCGCATGTCGTGCCCTCCACGGGATTCTGTAGCGTGAGGCGGATGGATTGGTTAAATATTCCCACGGGTGCCACAATGACCAAGCAGCTTTCGTCCGGAGTGCTTTCGTCCGTTACCTTGGGCAGGCCGAAGCGTCCGCTGGTGTAGACCCAGCCGTCTATCAGGCAACCGAATGTATTGGCACCTACCGTTGTGGCGGCAGGCATCAGGGAGGGATCGACGGATTCGTCTTCTTCGCACGATGCAAAACAGAGGAATGTCAAAGGGAGCAGGAGGGATAATAATTTCTTCGTCATGTCAATATAGGGTATAGAGTGAATCCGTTAAAAATGCCAGTTTACGCCGAAGAGTACCGAGAGTTGTCCGAAGTAGCCTTCGCCTGTGTCAGGATGCCTCACCGTGTAGTGCTCGCCGTGGTACTCCAATTGGTAGTGGGCGGAGGTGGCCAGCAGCCAGTTGAATCGTGCGGAAATGCCCCATTGTGTGGTCAGCAGGTATTCGCCCTCCACGGAGAGATTGCCACCCAGCGTGTTCATCGTCACTTGGCGGGGCTTGCCGTACACCCGGCTGTGGTCTTTGTAGTGCAGCCAGCCTGCACCCAGCGCGGCTTGCCATGCCCACGACCCGTGTTGTCCGAAGAGGGCAAATTGTGGCGCGAGGTAGTGCATCCCGATGCGGTCCGAGCCGTCGTCCCAGCTTCCATGGTATGTACTGCCTTGATAGAGCAGTCCCGGTCCCAAGTGCAGGCCGTTTTTCCCCGTAGAGAGGCCACGGTATCCATAAAATACATGCCAGGCCATTCCTGGGCGCAAGTCCGAACGATAGGCTCCGGTTGTCTGGGTAATGCCCAAGAACCGGCCTGTATAGCCCGACGGACCCGCCTGCACACTAAGGACGGATTGTCGGCCACCTCCTTCTTGGGCGGTCAGCGGGAGAGTGCCTATGAAAACTCCCCATAAGGCACCAAAGAGCGATGCCCGTAATTTCCTGTTCATAAGGTTCTGATTTATGTCCTGCTTATAAAATGCCGGATGACGTAAAATACTGCATAGATTTGGATAAAAAAATACCCTTCCGCGCTGTTTGCTTACCCGTACCTCTGTCCATGCTTACCCATACCTCTGCCCGTGCTTACCCGTACCTGCGCCCGCGTTTACCCGTACCCCGAAGCAAAGGCGGGGATATACCCCCTGAAATGCAAAGAAAAACTAAATGATGCGCCGCGACGAACGGCGGATGCGGAAATGCGGTATCTTTGAAGAAACTTAGGAGGTAAAGCTATGAAAAAGAACTTGGTAGTATTGTCCGGCGCAGGCATGAGCGCCGAGAGCGGCATCAGCACGTTCCGCGATGCCGGCGGTTTGTGGGACCAGTATCCCGTGGAACAGGTGGCCACGCCCGAAGGTTACGCGCGCAATCCCGAGCTGGTTATCAACTTTTACAACGAGCGACGCAAGCAGCTGTTGGACGTGCAGCCCAACGAGGGACACCTGGGCGTGGCTGCGCTGGAGCAGGACTTCAACGTGACCGTTGTCACCCAAAACGTGGATAACCTGCACGAACGCGCGGGCAGTACTCACGTCATTCATCTGCACGGCGAGCTGACCAAGGTTTGCTCCAGCCGCGACCCTTACAACCCGCATTTCATCAAGGAATTGAAGCCGGAGGAATATGAAGTGCACATGGGCGATTTGGCCGGCGACGGCAGCCAGTTGCGCCCCTTCATCGTGTGGTTTGGCGAGGCTGTGCCCGAGATTGATACGGCCATCAAATATGTGGAGAAAGCGGACATCTTTGTCATCATCGGCACGTCGATGAACGTCTATCCTGCCGCGGGCCTGCTCTATTACGTGCCCGAGGGGGCAGAGGTCTACCTCATCGATCCGAAACCCGTGGACACGCACAGCAGCCGCCCTGTACATGTGATACAGAAAGGCGCGTCGGAGGGCGTCAAGGAATTGCGGCAGATGCTGGGCGTCTGACCCGCTATTTCTTCAGCAGCAAGCGGAGGACAAACCAGGCGTGGTGCAGCACGGTGCTCACCACGCCGTAATGGCGGCACATGATGTGGAAACGCTCCAAGAGCGAGGCACGGCGGTTGGCAGTGGTCAGGCCCTCGTCCAGGTAGTCGATGACGACCAGGCGGGCGTTGTGCAAGGTTTGGGCTTTCTTCATCACGCGGATGCACCAGTCGAAGTCGGCGGAGAATCGGTAGCGCAGGTCGTACGGTTCCACCAGGTCGCGCCGGGCGAAGAAGGCCTGGTGGCAGACCAGCATGCCTTGGCGGAAGCTCTTCCATGTCAGCGTTTCGGGCGGGGAGAGGCGGCGCTTGCGGACGAAGTGCCCCTCGGCGTCCACCAGGTCCGTGTCGCCATAGATGACGCCGGGCAGGGTGTCGTGCGGTCCCAGCGAGTGTACAATCTGTTGCAGGGTGTCGTCCTCGTGGAAGCTGTCTCCGGCGTTGAGGAAGCACAGGTAGTCGCCCGTGGCCAGGGCGATGCCTTTGTTCATAGCGTCGTACAGCCCTTTGTCCGGCTCGCTGATCACGCGGGCAATGCGGTCGCGGTACTTGCGGGCGATGTCGAGGGTGTTGTCTGTCGAGGCGCCGTCCACGATGATATATTCCACGTGGTGGTAGGTCTGCGCAATGACGCTCTGTATGGTGTCTTCCAGCACGGCGCCGGCGTTGTAGGTGACGGTGATGATGCTGAAAGTGGGTGTCGGGCGGTTGTGCATCGGTTTTGTAAAAATCAGAGTTTATTATACAATTCAATGAAGCGGCGGGCCACGGTGTCCTCCGAATAGTGGGTGACGGCCTTGCGGCAGGCCTGTTCGGCCAGGCTGGGATAGTCCGGGTCGGTCAGGGTCCAGTAGATGCCGTTGGCAAAGTCTTCGGCAGACTTGTAGGTGGCCACGTAGCCGTTGTGCAGGTGGTCAATCATTTCAGGGATGCCACCCACGTTGAAGCCCACGCAGGGCGTACCGCAGGCCATGGCCTCCATGATGGTGTTGGGCAGGTTGTCCTCCAGCGAGGGGGTGACGAAGATGTCCACGGCGTTGTAGATGCTGACCAGGCGATGGTCGTCGCGCACGAAGTCCAAGGGATAGACCTGGAAGGGCAGCATGTCTTTCAGTTGTTGGGAGTATTTGCCGAAGGTCACCACACCCAGCTGTTCTTTCAGTTCGGGATGGTGTTCAGCCAGCAAGCGGCACGACTCCACCAGATAGTCGATGCCCTTGCGTTTGTCTGTAATCTTCACCGAGCCGAAGAGCATCAGCTTCTTGTCCTGCGGCAGCAGGAGGCGTTCGCGGGCGGCGGCCTTGTCGTGCGGGCGGAAGAGGTTGGTGTTGATGGGGTTGGGGATGGTGGTCACAGGCTGTCCGGCCAGCAGGCTGCTGCGGCGTGCCTGTTCGCCCAGCCACTGGCTGCACGTGACGAAGTGGATGCGATGGCGGGCATAGAGTGCACGCTTCTTGTGGAAGGTATGATAGGAAAGGTCGTGCTCCTGCTTGCCGTTGTTGATGAAGGGGCAGTTATGGCATTCCGTGCGGTAGTGGTCACAGCCACGGGTATAGTGGCAGATGCCGGTGCAGGGCCACAGGTCGTGCATGGTCCAGACCACGGGCTTACCCGATGCCAGAATCTTGCCAAGGCCGTGGAGGGACAGCATACCCTGGTTGATCCAATGCAGGTGGATGATGTCGGCCTGCTGGAATTCGGGCAGGGTGGTGATGTCCGTTCCCGTGTTGGCGATGTCCACGGCGAAGAGGTTCTTCCGGCTGAAGCGGTTGGCCGTCCAGATGACCACGCGTTCCCACACGAACTTCCACACCAGCCGCCAACTCTGTTTGATCGGGACGACGGTGATTTGGTCCGATTCTTTGTCGCGCACCAGCATCTTGGCCTTGATGCCATGGTTCTTCAACGCTTCCAGCAGGCGGCCGGCGGCAATGGCCGCGCCCCCCATGCGT
Source organism: Candidatus Bacteroides pullicola (assembly GCA_019115825.1). GTDB lineage: Bacteria > Bacteroidota > Bacteroidia > Bacteroidales > Bacteroidaceae > Bacteroides > Bacteroides pullicola. Next base: position 33,709 of record DXCV01000011.1, on the reverse strand, counting down.
TCGGAGGTATTAATCAGCAAGACTCTCATAACAAGGTAACTATTTGCAAGGCGGGGAAGCCTTCCCCGCTTTTTCGTGCAAAAGTACGCTTTTTCCCGTACAAATCTTTACTCTCAAGCCCCAAAATCGCCCCGCAGGGTGCGTTTTATCCGTCGGATGGCCTTTGCCCAGAAACCAAAGTGGCGGTGGTAATAGCGGGCATAGGCACGTCGGGCGGCTTGATTTTCCTCGATGGGAGTTATCTTGATGACGGGCAAAGGTTCCTGCCGCAGGACAGAGGCATAGAGTCCGCCCCCGCCACAATGGGTTCCGCTACCGTCGAAGCCGCCGTTCTGCACCAGCGAACGGCCTACGTTGAGCGAGAGCACATCGGCCAGGAAGAGGCTGGCATTCCAGCGGATGGCCCAGGAGTTGTTCTTGCCTTCCACCTGTCGGCGCAACATGCGGGTATAGCGGTAGGTGCCGTTGAAGTCGAAGGTGCGGGTCAGTCCATTGGCTTCCAGCTCGTGCAGCAGGGCGCGTCCATCGGGATTGAACAGTCGCCATGCCCGGCGCCATGTCGCCCAGCCCCAACTGCCGGTCCACTTGATGAGGAACGTGTCGGGCAGGGACGGGTCTTGTGTGAAGTCGCAGGCTTGGATGTGTCCCACGCGCGGCTCGTCCTTATAGGTTTCCAAAGCCTCGTTCATGAAGCGCAGGAAAGCGGGCGAGAGGATGAGGTCGTCTTCCAGGACAATGACGCGGTCGAAGTCCCGCAGGAGGGTGGTCACGCCGTCGATGACGTTGCGGGCCAGTCCCCAGTTTTCCGTGCGCTCCACGATGTCCACTTGCTTGAAGCCGTTAAGCGAGTGGATATAGCGGCGCACCTCGTCCACGGCAGGACGGGCGTCCTCGTTGTGTGGGGCGTCGGAGTAGATGAACAAGTGGCTCTCCGCAGACTCAGGGTTCTGCAAGAGGCTCTCCACCAGGCGGCGCGTGTGTGACGGGCGGTTGTAGGTGAAGAGGAGGATGGGGGCGTAAGTTGGGGTGGTTGTCATAAGGGTATATTCCTATTTATGTGTTCGGTTCAGCGCCGCCTGCAACGCTTCCAGGTATCCGCGTCCGAAGCGCAGGTCTGGCTCCATATAGTTGCCTTCGGCCCATTCGTTCCAGGACTTTAGGAAGACGACGCGATGCTCGGCGGGCTTGTCGGCCAGGTTATGCAGCGTGGCTTCGGCGTGTGCCTGGAACTTGGCGGGGGTGGAACGAACCAAGATATGTCCCTTACGACCCGAACGGGGGGAGTGGTCCCAGTTGGGGATGAGCGTGGGGTAGCAATCCTCGCGCCGGTCTTCCACTCCGGTGAAGAAGCGGGCGGCACGGGCATAGTCCACGATTCGTCCCCGGCTAAAGCCTATACGCATCAGCTTCATCCAGGCTTTCTCCACGAACGAGAAGTCCTTGCGGAAGAAGTCGAAGAGGCGCACCACATTCACAGCGTCGAAGCCGAGGGAGCGCAGGCGGTCTATCTCCGAAGCATGGTCCGTCTGTCCTACAAAATGGATGCCGGGCAATCCCTCTGCCTGTGCCAGGCGTTGCCACAGGGCGATGAAGTGCGGGGCATCGGGCAGTTCATCGGGATTGTACACCATGAACAGGGGTTTGCCGTCCACACGGATGTAGCGCGGGTCGCGGAAGGCGGGAAGCAGGGTGCGGAAATGCAGCTCATAATCGGCATCACCGGGATAGAGTTGCTCCATCAGGACACGGTGTGTGCCTTCCTTGCTGAACTGCTTGTCCTCCCAGCTGTGGTTGGCCCAGGCGAGGCAAAACGGGAAGTCGGGCTTGCCGGACGCCAGCACTTCGTCGAAGGGGCGTTGCAGCAGGCGCCGTCCGTTGCCAAACCAGTAGTGCCAGTAGCAGAAGCCTTCTACACCATACTGCCGGGCCATGTCGGCCTGTTCCTGACGGGTCTCGGGGACGCGCAGGTCGTAGTAGCCCAAGTCGGCGGGGACGCGGGGTTGGTAATGTCCGCGGAACAGGGGGCGTGCCTTGCCCACGTTGGTCCATTCGGTGAAGCCCTTGCCCCACCAGGCATCGTTCTCCGGCGTGGGGTGGAACTGAGGCAGGTAGAAGGCGATGACGCGGGCGGTAGTATCTTTGGTTTCCATATATGCTCAGTGTTTACGTGAGAAAATCTTGTTGAGGAATCGCCGCAGGCTGTATCGTTTCAGTTTCTGGTGGATAATGCCGGGCAATGCCTTTATATAATATAAGGTGTAGCCGCTGGCCCGAAGTTCGCTCCACCAAACGGGAGAGCGGGACACCCGCAGGCTGTTCCAGGGCTTGTCCGCCCCTACGAAGTGCAACTGTACGGGACGAGCCAGGGCGTCGGCATACAGTGCCTCTTGTCCTTGGCGGTCGGCAGGGAAGACATCGCTGAAGGTGCAGAAGGCAGCTTGGGCAGGCGGAACACGGTAATAAGTGTTGGCCACCACAAAGTGCAGGGGCATCTGGCGGACGTAGGGATAGCAGCAGAGTATCAGGCAATCCTGCTCCGGCAGGCGGAGGCGGGGATAGTTGGCCTTGTAGAATTCGGTCAGGCGGTGTTGGATGTCAGATTCGCGCATCATCTTCAGGTTGAACAGCATATAGCCCGCGGCGATTTCCTTTTGGAGGATGCGCAGCTCATGGGGCGTGAAGTCGGCGGCATACTGCGTCATGCGGTCGCTCTCCAACACCTGCCCCACGCCTGCATAGTAGAAGGACTCGCCGGGGCAGAGGAAGTAGGACGGCGCGATGTCGTCCGTGAAGGCCACGTCCACGTCCGAACAAAGGATGCGGTCGTACTGCGGGAAAAGGTCGGGCGCCAGCAGCTTGTAGTAGATTTCCTTGGAGAAATGCCCCTTCTGCCCGCGGATTTCCTCCGTGTCGAAGGCCGACACGTCGATGAACTCCAGCGTGCCGCGCCCGGTGCGCTCCACCAGCCGCGCCAGCCGTCGGCGGTCTGCCTGGGGGATGTCCGTGTAGAGCACGTAGAGGCGGTACGTGTATTGTGGGTCGGCCCGGCGCAGCAGCGAATGGAAGGCCACGGCGGCGGGCACCACGTAGTTCCGGTCGAAGGTGAAGAATATGGGTATCTGCGTCATAAGCTATGGGTGTAAGGGGATGATGTATCGTCCGTGGTCGCGGACAAAGAACAGGGGCAGGAAGAAGGCACGCAGGCGGCGCGTCATCTTTTCCTGCACGTCGGGCGCGGCTTCACGGTCGTGGTGCAGACAGAGGCGGCAGACGGACAGCAGCGCACCGAGGCTGCCCTGTGCCATCCCGTTCACGGCCTTTGCCAGCAGGGGAGAAGAGAACGTCATCCGCTTTGCCAGCACGGCGAAGTAGCGGCGCGTCCGCTCGCGGTTGTCCGGCTGCCGCAGGGCTTCCACTGCCCGGAGGTAGCCGTCCCACTTGCCCGACTTGCGCGGCGTGGGGTTGAACGTCGTGGCTTCCGTGTGTCGCCGCCATTGCACCAGGGACTGATGTACGTAGCGCAACGGCCCCGCCGCGGCAGCCACGGTATATATCAGGTAGTCGTAGGAGATTCCGTCAGGAATAAAGCGGGCCAGCGTCGGCAACAGTTCGCGGCGGAACATGATCTGGTGTCCGTATGCCCGTGGATAGAGCATCGCCCCCAGCGAGGGGATGACGGGCGGCAAGGGGCGTGTGTGCAGCAGCCCCAGCTCGCGACGGTCGTTCGTCATCAGCGTGGAGTTGTGGAAGACGAGGGGCGCATCGCCAAGTTCGCGCGCCAGCACCTCCAGCTTGTCCGCGTGCCACACGTCGTCCTGGTCGCAGCAGGCAATGAGGTCGCCCTCGGCCCGCTGCACGGCCGTGAGGAAGTTGCGGTTATACCCCAACCGTTCGGGGTTGGCAAAGAGGCGGATGCGGAGGCCGGGATGCCGTTGCTGATAGTCGCGCAGCAAGTCCATGGTTCCGTCCGTTGAACCGTCGTCCTGCACCACCAGCTCATGCGGGGGCAGCGTCTGCGTCCGCAGCGAGTCGAGCTGTTCGCCCAAATAGGCCGCGCCGTTGTAGGTACACATTATGACAGAAATCTTTACCATGCTCTTTTTATCTTCCTTGTCTTAGTCTGTTTTATAACCGTATGATAATCAGCCTACAGTATAGACCTATATGTAGCGTCCCCTTTGACCAAGGTGAACCCCTTGTCGAGACCAAGGTGAGGAGGCCGTCGTGACCAAGGTGAAGAGGCTGTCGCGACCAAGGTCTCGTTTTAGGGCAAATTCTGTGTCATGCTTTTTCATCATCCCGGCGTATCTCCTTTCTTCCTCCTGAAATAGGCCCATGCCTCACGGAAAGTTTGCACGCGGCACACCACCATCAGCCCCACATACAGGGCAACGGCCAGCACGACTTTGGCGATGAACGACACATAGATGTTGTCCGTCGCGTGCGATACGGCGAAGCCTGTAAGCCCCATCGTCCCTACGGCTATCAGCAGGAAGGGTACCGTGTCGCGCAGCGCATCCCACAGACGGAGGCGGATTTCGCGCCACGCCATCCAGTGCCAGACAAACGTCCACCCGATGTTGACCGCCACGTAGCACATCACCATCCGCTCCATCCCCAGTAGGTAGCACGTCAGTGCGACGGCCACCTGCACCACGCCTTGGGCGATGACGTTCCACATATACACGTCGCTCCGCCCGCGGCTGACGATCAGGTTGGAATACAAATTCTGGATGGGGATGAACGCACTGCCCACACACAGCACCTGGAGCAGGCCTGCACTGCGCGCCCACTTGTCGGTGATGGCAATGGTTATCAGCTCCGGCGCCACCAGCGACAACCCCAGCAGGCAGGGGAAGCTGACAAAGGCCACGAAGCGCAGCATCTTGCGGAAGACGCGCACCTGCCGTTCACGGTCGTCGTCCACCTGGCGGAGCACCGGTTGCGCCACGCCCTGCACCATGCCTTGGATGACGGAGTAGCCCATGTAGTTCCACTTGTTGCTCTGGTTGAAGAAACCCACTTCGCGGGCGGCGTAGAAGCGGCCCAGCACCACGCTCAGCAGGTTGTAGTTGATGTGCTGGAAGACGTTCGTCACCAGCAGGCGTGAGCTGAAGGCCAGCATCCCCCGCAGCGGACGGAAGTCCCAGTGGCACGTCGGCCGCCACCCGGAGTAATGCCAGCGCAAGGCCGTCACGCAGCAGACGTAGACGATGCTCTGTGTCGCGATGCCCCAGTAGGCCATGCCCTGCCACGCCATCAAGACACCCACTGTGCCCGATACGGCCAGGGCCACGAGCATCACCACGGCATTCTCTTTCACCTTCAGGTTGCGGAAGATGACGGCGTAATGGGCCACGCCCGTGCTGGATATGAGGAAGCCCAGGAAACTGTAGCGCGCCAATGGCGTCAGTTCGGGCGTATGGTAGAAGTCGGCTATCAGCGGTGCGCAGAAGAAGAGGATGACATACAAAGTCAGTCCCATCAGCGTGCTGAACCAGAAGACGGCGTTGTAGTCGTTGTGTCCGGCATCCTTCTTGTTGGCCAGGGCGGCGGTGAACCCGCTCTCCTGCAGTGTGGAGGCGATGAGGCTGAAGATGGAGAGCATCCCCACCATACCATAGTCCGCCGGCGTCAGCAGCCTCGCCAGGAAGATGCCGAAAAGGAGGTTCAGCAACTGCTGCACGCTGTTGCTGACGCCTCCCCAAAACAGGCCGCGGGCGGTCTTTTCCTTTAATGAAGATGCTTCGTTCTTCATTTATCTTATTTCACCTCGCTTCCCGGCTTCACTTCGCGCAACACGGAGGTGACGGCCAAAGAACCGTCCCAATCCTCGGCACTGAGGATCATACCCTCGCTCACCAGGCCGTTCTTGAATTGGCGGGGAGCCAGGTTGGCGATGAACAAGACTTGCTTGCCCACCAATTCCTCGGGCTTGTAGTGCTGGGCGATGCCGCTCACGATGGTGCGGTTCTCCAGGCCGTCGGCTATCTTGAACTGCAACAGTTTCTTCATCTTGGGCACTGCCTGGCACTCCAACACGGTGCCCACGCGGATGTCCAGCTTCTCAAATTCTTCGAAGGAGATAACGGGCTTCACGGGGTTGGCCTTGTAGTTGGCCGCCTCGTTGGCCTTCTTCGTGGCCAGCAGCTTGTCCACCTGCGCCTGGATGGTGGCGTCGTCTATCTTCTCGAACAGCAGGACGGCTTCGCCCAACTGGTGTCCTGCGGGCAGGAGGTCCGTATGACCCAGGTTGTCCCACTCCAGGTGCTCCACGTTCAGCATCTCGCGCAGCTTCTTGCTGCTGAAGGGCAGAAACGGCTCGAAGGCGATGGCCAGGTTGGCCACGAGTTGCAGGGCGATGTTCAGGATGGTGCCCACGCGCTCCATGTCCGTCTTGGCCAGTTTCCAGGGCTCGGTGTCGGCCAAGTATTTGTTGCCGATGCGTGCCAAGTTCATGGCCTCCTTCTGCGCGTCGCGGAACTTGAAGATATCCAACAGTTTCTCCACCTCCGCCTTGACGTCGGCAAACTCTCGCAAAGTCTCCTGATCGTAGGCATTTAGTTCGCCACACGCAGGCACTTTGCCGTCGAAGTACTTCTTGGTCAGTTGCAGGGCGCGGTTGACGAAGTTGCCATAGACGGCCACCAGCTCGTTGTTGTTGCGTGCCTGGAAGTCCTTCCACGTGAAGTCGTTGTCTTTCGTCTCCGGGGCATTGGCGGTAAGCACATAGCGCAGGACATCCTGCTTGCCGGGGAAGTCTTGCAGGTACTCATGCAACCAGACGGCCCAGTTGCGCGAGGTCGAAATCTTGTCGCCCTCCAAGTTGAGGAACTCGTTGGAAGGCACGTTGTCCGGCAGGATGTACGAACCTTCGGCCTTCAGCATGGCGGGGAAGACGATGCAGTGGAAGACGATGTTGTCCTTGCCGATGAAGTGGATGAGGCGCGTTTCCGGGTCTTTCCACCACTTTTCCCAATCATCGGGCAGCAGCTCCTTGGTGTTGCTGATGTAGCCGATGGGCGCGTCGAACCATACATACAGCACTTTGCCCTCGGCACCCTCCACGGGCACGGGGATGCCCCAGTCGAGGTCACGGCTCACGGCGCGGGGTTGCAGGCCCATGTCCAGCCAGCTCTTGCACTGGCCGTAGACGTTGGGGCGCCACTCCTTGTGGTCCTCCAGAATCCATTGGCGTAGCCAGGCTTCGTGCTTGTCCAGGGGGAGGTACCAGTGCGTTGTCTCCTTCATCACCGGTTCGCTGCCGCTGATGGCACTCTTGGGGTTAATCAACTCCGTAGGGCTGAGCGTCGAGCCGCACTTCTCGCACTGGTCGCCGTATGCTCCTTGGGCGTGGCAACGGGGGCATTCGCCCGTGATGTAACGGTCGGCCAGGAAAGTTTTCGCCTCCTCATCGTAGTATTGCATCGAAGTCTTCTCGATGAACTCGCCCTTGTCATAGAGCTTGCGGAAGAAGTTGGAGGCCGTGTCGTGGTGCACCTGCGACGTGGTGCGCCCGTACACGTCGAACGAAATGCCGAACTCCTCGAACGACTTCTTGATAAGCTCGTGGTAGCGGTCCACAATGTCCTGCGGCGTGCAGCCTTCTTTCTTGGCGCGGATGGTGATGGGCACCCCGTGCTCGTCGCTTCCGCCGATGAAGAGGACTTCCTGCTTCTTCAGGCGCAGGTAGCGGACATAGATGTCGGCGGGCACATACACCCCCGCCAGGTGGCCGATGTGCACCGGTCCGTTGGCGTAGGGCAGGGCCGATGTCACCGTGGTACGTTTGAAATTCTTTTCCATATCTAGTTGTCTTTTATTTGTTAGGATTATCTGGTTGTCAGACGTTTTTTGCTGAAATCGTGCAAAGATAGCGTTTCTTTGGCAATATACCGCAGGGTTGGTTTCAAAATCATCGGGCAAGTGGCCTTTGGCTGGTGCTTTCTTCTCTTGCTATCCCGCATACACCGGCACCAGCAAATCCTCGTCCGGCCAGTGTGGCAAGAAGAACAGCGGCAGCGGCTGTCCGCCGACTCCTGTCCAGTCGATGCGGCGCACGCGACTGAAATCGGGTGTCCCGAAGTCGAAGGAACGTCCGTAGAGCAGGATGGCCCTGCGGCCTTCGTCAATTTTCCACAACCCGCCTCCATAGGGGCATTGTTCATTTGATGCCAGCAGGTCTCGGTGCAGGTAGACGTGTCCGAACTTCAGCACGCCATCTTGATTGATGATGAATTTCTGGTACATAGCTTCTTCTTATTTGGGTCAGTTCTTGTGGTTATTTCCGTCCGAAGTCGGCAGGAATCTCGCCCCATTGCTCCGTTTCCCATTTCAGCACCGGGGTGGGATAGGTATTGTCGTGCAGCCACCGTTCGGCGCGGTCAATCAGTTGGAAGAGGGGTTCGCTCTTGGCGTTGCGGGGTAGCTTGGTCTTGCACTTCTTCTGCTTCACCCAGGCAATGGCGTTGCGGCTGTCGCTATAGACGGGCATGTCGATGCCTTTCTGCTTCAGCAAGGCCAGGGCATGGACGATGGCCAGAAACTCGCCGATGTTGTTCGTGCCATACAGGGGACCGAAGTGGAAGACTTGCTGGAAACTGGGGAGGTGTACACCGCGGTACTCCATCTTCCCGGGATTGCCGCTACAGGCGGCATCCACGGCCAGAGCTTGCTCTTTCAGGTCGGGAGGCAGGCAGGGCGTAACTGGTTGTTTGGGCGCTTGTGGGACACCTGCCGGGCGGATATAATCGGCGGGTGAGGAGGCAAACGCTTCCTCGGCTTCCTGCAGCGTGTCGAACGACTTGTATTTAGCGCCCGCATAGCCTTTGGTTTGCAGTTGGCAATCCGTCCAGGTGCGATAGATGCCTGGGGTGACGCCTGCCCAGACGACATAGAATTTCTGTTTCTTTATCATAAGAAGGGGGAAACTTTGTTGCAAAGGTAGGGTTTATAAATGGATTTTCTTTATTGGGAAGGGTAAAAAAACATTCCGGAAGCTTCTTCCCTTTCAAAGTGCCTCTAAAGCGTTGCCAATGTTTCGCCAAGGCACGGGCAAAGTTCTGCCAAGGCAATCTGGAGCTTTTGTGAAGGATTTCGCAAGTGGATTCCTGCAATATGTGACTCAAATTCTTCCTTTTAATACAATATTTATGGTTCGATGTTTGATTATTAAAAAAGTCTTTCTACCTTTGTCCGGAAGTATCCATTTTGATAGGGATAGGTTCAAAAACAAGATGAAGGTGTTACTGGCCTACGCGGTTGTTGGCGGGCGGAGTAAGGAATCTCACACCTTTAGCAACCTTAATGAAATGCCGAATCTAGAGATTTCTATAGGCGCTATTTAAGAAAGATATGGGAGCATTGGTCAATATCCTAATGTATTCTATAGGTAGTTTGTTGCTTGGAGTGTTTCTGACGATAGTCGGAATCGTATTGATGTTCGTTTTGATACGCTCTTGGTGGCGCAACAGTACGTTCACACCCATGAGCTTCGTGGTGGGCGGCATCCTGTTTTTCTTCCTGGCCTACCAGGCGGTGTTGATTTGCGGGGCGGTTACTATTAAGTCCTATTGCGACGATGTGGAGATGGCTATCAACGGGATGGTGGCCAATATTCCCGATGATGTCCCTTTCTCTACCGAGGACAGCCAGGTCATCTTGGATCAAATTAGCGAGGAATGGCCACTGGTGGGCTATTATGTCAATATGGCCGACTTCCGCGGGCATACTTCCGCCACGATAGGCAGTGCCATGGCCGATGAGTTGCGCAGCTATATGAACTGGTTCATCCTGCGCCGCGTCTGCTGGTCGCTGGCTTTTGTGGTGATAGGCGCCATCATCGTTGTCAAGACCATAACCGTACACAACAACCAGTTGCGCCGTAATTCAGGACGCACGTCGGAGCGCACGCCGCTCAACCGGACGCGGGGAAGCGTGCAGCGGCAAAACAGGATACGTGTCAGCCGGAGAAGATAAAATAACATAGAAATATAAATCAAATCATTGCATCATGACAAAGACAAATTTTTGCCACGGCAACCATATTTTGGTTGGCTTGGGAGGTACGGGAGGTAAAATCCTGCGTGCTTTCAAAATGCGAATGTTCGAGGAATTTCCTACGCAGGAAGAGCGGAGCAAGCTGCCCATCTCCCTGTTGTATGTGGACTCTACGGACGAGATGATGCCCAAGGACGGACGGGCGCGGCCGGACTTCCGCGTGATGGGGCAGGACGCATCGTTCACCAACAATGAATTTCTGAACATCAAGGCTGTGGACGTGGAGCATATCTTGGATCACATCAACAACTATCCGGCGGTGAAGGGCATCGTGGACAATGTGGCTGCCGTCAAGTCGGCCATCGGTTCGCTGGGGCAGGCTGCCGGTCAGAAGCGCCGTGCAGGCCGTCTGCTTTTTGCTGCCAACGCCATTGGCTATGTCAACAGCCTGCGCGATGCATACGCCCGTTGCGAGCAGGTGTCCGGCAACTCCAGCCTGACCACCATCCATGTCTTTGCAGGCTTGTGTGGCGGCACCGGCTCCGGCTCTGTCGTAGATGTCATCACGCAAACCCGCAAAACTTTTCCTCGCGCAAAAATCCTGGCATACGTCATGATTCCCGAGATGAACCTGCCCAAGAGCGATATGGATCAGGGGCGGTATTATCAGAATGGATATGCGGCCATGGTAGAATTGAACGCCTTGCAAGCTGGCCGTTGGAATCCGCAGGATGTGACAGGCAGAGGCGAAATCAAGCTGTACAACGACCGTATCAAGGGTGTGGCCGACGGCTTGACCGTATACAGCAATGTCAACGACAACGGGCTGACCATCAATTCCTTGCAAGAACTTCCCAAAATTGTCAGCGATTATATCTTTGCCACTATCTTCTTTGTAAACAAGGAAGATGCCATTAATTCCGACCTTATCCGTGCATACGAGTTCGAGAATATGGACGAGTTCGCCTTGGAGTTTGACGAAACGGCTAATCCGGAGCCGGGCGGAAGTGTCCGGGTGGCACGCACCAAGAAGCTGAATTCCTTTGGCATCAAGCGCGTGATGTATCCGGAGTTGCGCATCTTGAAACACATTACTTATACGGTGGGCGAAAGCATCCTCTACCAGTTCAAGTACAACAACTGGCGTGAGAACCAAGGCTTCGTCAACGAAGAGAAGAACAAGGACTACCGTAAGGAATACTTCAACAAGGACAATCTGGCACACTGGATGCTGGACGATGCCCACCTGACGCTGAACGTGAAAATCCTGGAGTCGGATGCCGACTATCCCACTTTCAACGATTATTGGCATGACAAGGCCATGGCCTACGCTGAGGAGGCTAAGAAAGCGGATTGCCCGCTGAACGAGCTGGACAACATTATGGGCGAGTTCTTTGTGCAGCATTTCCGCGAGGAGGGTGTAGAGGCGTTCTTTGCCGGCAAGGAGCGCGCCATTCCCGAGATGGCCCGTGAAATCCGCCACAAGATTGAAAGCGAGTTGTTCGACAAGTGGAAGTTGGGAGACGTTTCCATTGTGGAACTCCAAAAGGTATCCAAACTCCTGTTGGAGCGTATGGGTGAAATCCGTGGCGAGATAGAAGCCAAGGCTAACGAAGAAAAAAACAATTACGACGCCTGCGATGAGGATCGCAATATCAACGTGACCGAATGGAGCCGCTTGGGCATCCTGCAACGCATGGTAGGCAAGGGAGCGCGCCTCTATGGCGACCATCAGAACATCCTGACGGATTATTATACATCCAAGACCATGCTGGTAGCTTGGGAATTTGCCAAGAAACTGGCCGCCAAAGTCTTTGTCGAACTGGGCAAAATGGATGCCGACATCCTGATGTTCAGCCAGAAAATCAACGATGCCATCGAGGAAACCGAGAAACTGATTGTCGCCCAGCGTAAGGTGAACAAGGGTTTGGAAGACATGAAGGGAGCCATCATTGAGGTAAGCGAGGACGAGAAAATGCAGGAATTCGAGGTGGATATCAAGGTGGACAAGGTGGATATGCCGAACATTGCCCGCCAGTTGCGCGATACTATCCTGCCGAAAGAAGAGTTCATCAACTTCGGCATCCTGGCCAACAACATCAGTATTGATGATATCAAGGATGCGTTTGACGTGAAGTTGGCCATGATTGTCAAGGCTAAACACGATGAAAAGGCAGACAGCGAAGAGAAAGTATTGGGTTTGAATATCCTGACCCAGTTGCAGCAGAAGTTGAAGACGGAAGATGACATCAAGGCTTTTGCTTCGACGATTGTCAGCCAAAGTGGGGTGTATCTGAATTTGAACAATGACCAGATTCAGTTGCATCTGCGTAATAATGAAGGCCATCTGAGCCCGACTAATCCGGCCAGCACTTGCAAGAAGGCTATCCTCGTTTCTATTCCTTCGCCGGACGAAAACGAAGGTCTGAAGAGGTTTGCCGACAAACTGGAAGCTGCCTTTAAGAATTCGTTCAATCAAAGTACGGCTCGAACCTCCATTACCGTAAATCGCAAGAGTCTGCGCAAAGATGAATTGTCCATTATCACGGTGGCATATTGCTTCCCTATGCGTGCCATTGATTGGATGGAACCCTACAAGCAGCGTTACGAGCAATTCCTGCACACGGGCAATCCGGCTACGGATGCGGGCAACGCCATCCTGTTGCACAGCGAGGGAGACGGCAGCCAGTTCCCGCCGTTATTTGCCGTGGACAATGCGGAGGAAATTGCAGCGCAGGAGTTGGCCAAACAGACAGCCGCCGTTCAGCCCCAGCCCATGATGGGAGCCGGTGTGCAGATGCCGGGTACCACGATGCCACCCGTAGCCGGAGGTTCTCCGGTGCCGCCTCCTTTGAACGGGGGTGTCCCGGTTCCTCCGCCGCCTACGCCGGTTATTTCGTTGTTCATGGCTGTGGGCGGACAGCAATACGGTCCGTACAATTACGACCTCTGCAAGCAGATGGTGGCCGGTGGCCAGTTGACTCCACAGACGATGGTATGGATGCAGGGTATGCCGGGATGGGCGCCCGCTTCCACAGTGCCTGAGTTGCAGACGTTGTTTGCGCCTCCTGCTGTGCCACAGATGCCTCCGATGCCCCCGATGGGTGGTACGATGCCTCCGCCAATCATGTAATTTATTCATTTAATTCATATATCTCAAAGTTATGACAAGAACCAATCAAACGGGGCATGTGCGTGCCCGATACGGAATGTGCCTGAACGACCAATGTTCAAAGGCTAAAGCGAAGGAAGTCCAGGAGATTTCTGCGCGTAAAGAATTTGTATGTGAGGAGTGTGGCAAGCCTTTGCGTGAATGTCCTCCGCCTCCTCCCCCTACCAACTGGCTGAAGATTGTGCTCATCGTGGTTGTGGTGGCTGCGTTGGGTGGCGGTGGATGGTATTTCATCTCCTCCCAAGCCGACAAACCATCTGTTGTGGTGGATGAACCCCCAACAGATTCGATAGCACCGGTAGATACAACGGCTGTTCCTACAGGTGGGCCAGATACTAAGAAACCTGTCGAAACGACCGGTAAAAAAGAACCGGATACTAAGATCGTGAATGGACGAGGTACGGTGGATTTAGGTTACGGTACCTACACCGGCGACTTGAAGAACGGCAAGCCCCACGGCTATGGCGTCATTACCTACAAGACTTCCCACAAGATAGTTTCGTCGAAGGACTTTGTGGCCAACCCTGGCGATACTTTCGAGGGAGAATTCCGCGACGGTCGAATCAGTGGCCTGGGCTATTGGAAACACGATGGTAATGAAACAGCCGTGAAGCCATGATTCTGCGGCGTTGCCATATGGTTTGGGTGGCGGCAGTATTCGCCTGTTGGGTGAATGCTGCCCCCTCGTACCACACGCCCTGGTTGGAGCGGTTGGCAGGTCTTACTGGACTTGTTTTACCGGATTCATTGGGTGCCGGTGTGGACGTTGATTCCACGTGGCATTATCGGGGGAAGGTTTTGCGGGTGCGTACCAATCGTTTTGGCGATGTCTCACATATTGGTTATAAATTGTTTGATACCCGTTGGGCAACTACCTACGAGTTTCGTCCGGTATTGGACTTTGTGGAGCGCTATGCCCTTGAGGAAGACGTTTTGTCTCCAGATGACAAAGCCGAGTTCACCAGTCGCAAAGCGGTCACCTTTCTGCAAGGCAATGCTACAATGTTGAAGTCATTGACGCCCCAGACACCCGTCCGCATTCAAGAGAAAGAACGTCGTGGCTATCAGTTGGAGTGGGGCGATGGTGAAGGCAAGGTCTGTCTGATGGTTTTAGCCGATTGTCAGACCATTCTGGGGGTCAATCTGATAGAACAGGAGATGATGCTGGAGCGTGACTTGCTGCGCACATCGGCTGATTTGGTGGGGGATTCCCTGCCTGTGGCTTGGCACAACTGTCCGGTTTCACTGGCAGACCAAGTGGCTGTGGCAGACGGTGGAACCTTTCTGAGTGACTTGATACGTTCGCGCCTTTATTTGTGCAAAGACGGGCAAGGAAAATGGCATCTCCTGTGGGATGAGAACCGGCCCAGGCAAACGCTTAATAATCTTTTGTTGACAGGTTTCGCGCCTTGGCCTGTGCCTCTGAAGTTGACACTGGACAAGTATGGCTATGTCAAAAAAGAATTGAGCGTGACTTTGCAGCAATTTGTGCGTTATTGTGAAAACGAAGGTTGCCGGCTTTACTTGGGCGTAAAGGAATCCGGAGAAAACGGATTGGCCGTCACTCTCTTTGCCGTCCATACCGGGTTGGCTTATTGCCATACACTTAGTATGTCCGTTCCTGTCGGTTGGTTGCAAGGCAAAGGCGACCTTACGGGAATGCTGTATGCTTTCACCCCTTTGCAGAATATAACGGAAAAATTCTTCATTACTAACCCCATAGAGCAAAAACCATGAATAGAAGAATACTGATGATGTTTGTTTTGGCTTGTCTGTCGTTGTCTGCCGTATGGGCGGGCGACGTGGACGATGTGAAAAAGCAAATCAATAAAATCAAGAAGAGTTCGCAATACATTTATGCGGAATCTACCGCCCCCACGGAGGCGGATGCCCGCGCCTATGCCGAAGAGCGCCTGTATGACGAAGTAAATAAATGGGTGGCCACGCAGAAGAAAATGAAAGGCAGTGCCAACCTGGTGGTGAACAACCGCAAGGAATTGTGGACCCAGCTTTCTATGCCTCGTGGCAGCAATATGTTCCGCTATTTCGTTTATGTCAAGAAGAGCGACATCTTACCTACGGAAAATGCGGTGGTTATTGCCAATGAGAACCTTCCGGCTGTGGAAGAAAAGTTGCAGCCTGCCCTACCGGAGGCCATCCGTGTCGTGGCCGGTTTTACGGATTATTTCAAGATGGCTGAAATGGTGAAGCAGTTGAAGGCTGAGGGCAAGATAGCGGATTATGCCCGTTATGCTTCGTTGGACAATCCGGATGCGTGTTACCTGGTGATTTACAACAAAGATGCCCAAGTGGTGGCTGTGTTGACGCCTGGACCTGAGCGTTTGAATGTGAAGACCAACAAACCCGATGGTATTGCTAATTATCGGGGGTGCGGCGCCATTGGTATTCAGATGGAATGAAAGGCTTGTGTGACAATTCCATAGACATTAATACTATATTTATACAGACAAAATGAAAATGAAACTGATACGAATGATGTTCATCCTGGCAGCTTGTTTTGTGTGGGGGGTGAACGATAGTAAGGCGGTGGAAGTGACCTTGACCATTGACGAGGGGGTAGACCGTCCGGCAGCCTTGGAGACTGCAGCACGCAACTTAGGACAGGTGCTGACCGAAATCAATCGCGCCCAGCAGGCCAAAACAATCTTGACCACCAATGGTCTGCCCATGGATGAGTTCTCGCTCCGTTCGCTGTTGCGTTTGTGGGCGGTTACGCCGTTCTATTGCGATGACGAGGAGGTGGTGGAGCGTTGCTGGGTATTCAGGGACGGCACGATGATGGTGAGCCATATTCCTCTTATTATCACGCCGCAAGAGGAAGACTTTGGGGTAGGAACCTACCAAGAGGCTATTGTCGAATTTGACGCGCGGGGACGTCTGACTGATTTCCGCCTGGCATTGGACGCCCATCTTTCGGAAAGCCTGGAACATTGCGGTAGCGTGGTGGAGAAAGAGAAGCAGATGGTTATCATGCAATACATCGAACGTTTCCGTACGGCTTATAACCAGAAAGATATAGAGTTCATCGATCAGCTTTTTAGCGATGATGCCCTCATTATTACAGGAACGGTTGTTACGGTTCGTCCCAATAAGGATAACAATTTCATGCGGCAGAAGGTGGTGTATAATAAACAGAGCAAGGAACAGTATATCCGTAATTTGCGGAAAGCTTTCGCTCGTAACAAGTGGATCAACGTCAAGTTCAGCGAGATAGGCGACAACGGCGAGACAGGTGGATGTGCAGGTATTACCCGTTCAGAAAAGAACCGCAATATGTATGGTGTGCGTCTACATCAGGAGTGGAATTCCAGTACCTATAGCGATGAAGGCTACCTTTTTTTGTTGTGGGAATTTCCTGAGAATGGTGGTAGCCCGATCATACACGTGCGTACCTGGCAACCGGAATGGGTTGGCGGGCAGCGCCAGGAACCCGATGATGATATTTCTACTTTGGGAGGCTTTAATCTCTGATGATCTTAAAAACAGATATTGCTATGAAACGACTGTTTTGGATAGGATGCCTGTTGTGCCTGGCTTTGCCATTGATGGCACAGGTGGGTACCAACGAACTGAACCGTTGTCCTGAGGAGGACAGTTTCGAGATGCTGGACGGCAATCGGGGCGTACTCATTCTTTCGAAGCATAAAGACTTGGTTATATCGGCAACTAATTTAGCTTATCCGCCTACCATTACGCTTAATGGAAAGGGACTGGATGGATATTACCGTTACCACGTCATTATTGATGCGCGCGACACGAAGCAACCTAAATTGGAGGTGAGCCGGATGGGCATTCCTTACAAAGCGCCTTTGCTGATCACTCTGAAGAATCCAGACTATCTGCAGGCTTATCGTTTGGAGGAGGTGTCGCATCCCATCCGTTTTGAAGAACAGACGCAAGCTAACGACGTCCACTTTAATGCTTCGGAAGCGGCATTGGAATTTACCTCTACCATCAAGAGTCTGAAAGTGAAGTGCCCGCCTGAATTGCAGGCGCAGGTCACGAGCCAAATCAGCAAGGCGGACACGTCGTTGCTGGTCATCAATGTCGTGATTCCTTTGGCCAAGCTGGATGAGGCCCGGAGCAGTGTGGAACGTATCGGTCTGCGTTTGGCTGAATTGGATCGGATGATGGACTCGCTGGAGCCGGATGCGCCAGAGTGGAATGAACTGGATCAGTTGGAAAAGCAGCAGCAAGAGGCCGAAGCCCGTTTGTCGGCCATGTCCAGCGTGGAGCTTTATGGTGACGGTACCAATTACTTGTCTGTCGGCATTGCAGATTTATCGCCTCGTGCCAAACGTCGTTATGTCGTATTGCCCATCGTGGTGGAAAAGGAAGTCTTTACCACGCAGTGCAGCGCCCTGATGGATGAGGGCAGCCGTCTTTTCGGGATGCGCAAGTACAAAGCAGCGCGCGAAGCGTATGACAAAGCCTTGCAGACCGGGGAAAGCGTGGTTGGAGAAATGAAGCCGGTCATTCAGTCAGCCATCAGTTTATGCGACTCGTGTGCTCAGTATGACCTGCTGTCTTTCCGTTGCTTTCGGAAGATTGCCGAGTTGAAAAAGCAGGGCGAGGCCACCCAGGCCGAAGTGGCGGACTATGCGTCGTATGGTATTGAGTATTTGCAACAGCTCTACAAGTTCAATCCGGATGACTACTACTTGAAGCGTGTGGATTTGTTGGAGAACTTGTTGGACGATATGGGCTTGCAAGTAAAGTTCACCTTTGTTGAGTGGCTGACATTCTCCGAAGGTAATCCTATTCCTGGTGTGGAGGTGTGGATTTATCGCGGGGTTGAACGCATATCATCCAATACTTTCTCGTCCGACAAGAAGTTTCGCCGTATGGTCCGTAAAGAGGGGTATAACTTCCAGCAGGTGGGTCAGTCCGGTATGGACGGTATTGCCGAAATCGAACTGGATCGTACGAACTTGCCTACCGGAATTTTGTTCCGTCCCAAGGAGGATTCGGGGCAGAAGATTGTCTATATGACGTTTGAGGAACTGATGCGTCAGGCAAGGGGCACTTATATGAAGAAACAGTTCCGGGTGAAAATGTATACCAAATAATCATTAATCAATTATTAAACAATTTACGTATGAAAAGATTTATTTTGAAGAGCGCATGCGCATTGGCATTGATGGCTTTTTGCGTTACGGGTGCTTCGGCACAGGGATTCTTGAAGAAACTGAAGAAGGCTGCAGACACGGTGGTGGGTACGACGGATGCCCAGGCTGAAGCCGATACAGATGCTGCCACTGTTCCTGAAGATACCATTTCCACCAAGGATTTCTTAGCGAATCTGCCCAGTTATCGTGTGGTACAGATGGTGGAAACAGACGAGAACGGAGATACCATCCGAAACGAAGATCAGACGGTCCGTTATACGTATCGTGTTTATGACCAGAATGATAAGGTTTGCGATCCGAATACAGCTAAGAAGCATCTTGCTGCAGCGTTGAAGTCGGGTGGTGCCATCTTGCTGAAGATGGGCGTTGGAGCTGCTGCGGGTGCATTGACAGCCAAGGCTTCCGGAGGATCCAAGAAAAAGGCTTGGCTTGGTGCTGGTATCGGAGCTGCCACGGGTCTGTTGGCCTCTTCGGGTGACATCAAGGAAATCAAGAAGCAGATGAAGTTGCGCAGGGAATACCTGAATTTGATTTCAGATTACCAAAAGACCTTTACCGATGAAGGCTTGCCGGTTGATGCGAATGCCGATTTGTCCGGTTATGAAGATTGCGAGACCGTCAGCAAGCCCGCTGCTGTGGTGGCTCAGGAGTTGCTGGCTTCGCAGGAAGAAGGTGGTTCGTTGGAAGATATTTCGGACGAAGAATTGGAAAAAATGCTGGAAGGCTGATATTTTGTCCGGCGATTTTTCAGTGGCGCGGATTTCTCAGGCATTTGTCCGGGGAATCCGCTTTTCGCATTTAATAACCTGGACGAGCAATGGGGGATCATACGGATTGAGGACGTGCGCAAGAGACCTCAATAAGTTTGTTCTTTTTTGTAATTGACGAAAAAAGAGGGCGCATCTTCATTGCGACACGCCCTCTCGATTCTCCCCTATAGGGAGTCAGACCAATGAATGCAATATGTATGCTATTAATAACCGGGGTTCTGCACCATCTGCTTGTTGGTGCTGATCTGTGCGTTGGGGATAGGCATCAGGTAGTAGGCTGGCGAGATGAAGCTGCGCGGCTGGCTGATTGTCACCACTTGCAGCAGTTCTTCGTCGGTGGTTCCTTCCACGTTCAGGCCTTGTTGGAGGGTGCCCATGTTCTCTTCGGCAATCTTCCAACGGCGCAGGTCCCAGAAGTTATGGCCTTCCATGTACAGTTCAATCATGCGCTCGCGCACCACGATATCCATCAGGCGTCCGTCAGATACGGCGGTATCATAGCTGGTGATGGGGTGCTTGGCACGCGCCCAAGCGGTCAGCACGTCCGGTATGCCGGCACGTTCGCGGAGGGCGTTCAGCTTCTCCATGCCGTCTGCCACATAGCTGCTTTCGCCATAACCCACGCAGGCTTCGGCATAGTTCAGGTAGACTTCGCCCAAGCGGATGATGGGTTTCGGATAGTCTTGTGTAGGAGCCGATTCCGAAGCAGGCGCTTGGTAGTCGGGACGTACGCCTTTCTTGTTCAGGTAGCCCGTCATAGAATAGTTGTTGGTGCGTCCGCCCTTGCCACAGTTGCTGTTTTTGGTGAAGTTGGTGCGCCAGCGTTGGTTGTCGCCGTCCGACCGTTCCTGGCTTTCCCAGTAAGCTCCGTTGGTTACCAGCTCTTGTGCTCCGCTCACGACGCGGGCACTTCTGCATTCATAGAATCCGTTGTGGAAAGCCACCCAGGCATAGAAGCGCGGTTCGCGCTGGTCGTGCAGCTTCAGGGTGATGCCTTCGCCGCGGGTGTCATCGTCCAGGATGGTGGTGCCGTAGCGTCCTTCGTAGTCAAAGTCTGGGTCTTCGTCAATGGGCAGTCCGTTCTCGGTATAGAAGCGTTCCACCATTTTCAGCGAAGTGCCGTATCCAGCTCCCCAAATCAGGAAGGGACGCGACTTGCTCTGAATACTGTAGGCCGGTTCCGAACGGGTGTTGGCCCACAATACCTCGCGCGAATACTCGTCGGTGTTGAGCAGGCGCAGGCGGCGTTGCACGGGGTCTTGCGGATAGGGTGCGGCAATGGTGCTGATGCTGCTTCCCTCTGCCGAGGTGAACAGCGAGTAGCCGTGCGACTCTGCAAAGTTGATGGCCTCCAAAGCGGCGTCGGCAGCTTCCTTGTACTTGTTGCGGTCGAACGTCTGCGAGATGAGTTGCGTACCGTCCGGGTTGGTGAAGGTGCTATAGAATTCGGAGTTGCCGTTGAACAGCGGAGAAGCCTTGTAGAGCAATACGCGGGAACGCAGGGCCATGGCGGCTACCGAGGTGGCCAGTCCGTAGTCGCTGCCGGTACGCTCGGCCGGAAGCAGTTCGCTCAGACGCTTGAATTCGCCGGCAATCCAGTCGGCGCATTCGTCGTAGGTGGAGCGGGGGAGGAACTCATTGGCAGGCGTCGTGGTGCTGGGCAGAGACTTGACCAGGATGATGGGGCCGTAGTGCTGCAGCAGTACCATGTGATAGTAGGCAATCAGGAAGTCGGCCTGGTTGGTGTAGTCATCAATGGTTTCCTGAGTGATGCCCGGCACGGAGGCGATGCTTTCCTTCAGCAGGTAGCACTGGCGGATGCCGATATACATATTATTATAATAGGCTTCCACATTGCCCAGGTTGGAGCCGGAGTAACCGCCCTGGAAATAGAGCTGGGCCGGTTCGCCACCAAAGCAGCTGACGATTTCATCGCCGGCTGTGCTGATGCTGGTGTGGGTATTTTCGGATGCTGGCATATACGAATAGCAGCTGTAGAGGTAGCGCAAGGCAGCCTCCGTCGATTCGAACAAGTCTTCTTCTGTAGCTGTCTCGTTGGGTACGATGTCAAGGTAGTCGCAGGCAGTGAGGTTGCAGGCGAACAGACCGAGAAGTAGATATTTACGTAACTTTTTCATATTTCTGTTGCTAATGGGGGTTATCTTTTCTTACCTGTATCTATTGTCATCTGGAAACCGACGTTAAACGTGCGTTGCGTGGGATACATCATGCCGTTTCCGCCGCCTTGTTCCGGATCCTAGTATTTGAAGGGAGAGATGGTGAGCAGGTTCATGCCACTTACGTAGAAGCGCATATTCTTGTGCGTGTAGCCGATTTCGGCGTTCTTCAGTTTCAAGAAGGAAGCGTTACGCAGCCAATAGTCGGATCCGACTTGGTTGTTGGCCGAGGTGGACATGGTGAGACGCGGGTAAGTGGCGTTCACGTCCGGATTTTCGGGCGACCAACGTTCGTCGGCAATCCATTGCAGCACATTGCGCACGCTGTTGGTTCCGAAGGGGTGGAAGTCGCTCATGACCAAGGATGTGCGTGCCACACCTTGGAAGAAGAACGAGAAGTCCAGGTTCTTCCATTGATGGCGTTCAGCTCGCGTTGGCGGTTGGTCTTGGAAGAAGAACGAGAAGTCCAAGTTCTTCCACTTAATGGACGGGCCGAAACCGTAGACGATTTCGGGCACGGTGGGATGACCTTGCCAAATCCAGTCGTTGCTGTTGATGATGCCGTCGCCGGAGATATCCTTGTATTTGATGTCTCCTGCGCCCAGGATGCTACCAATCTGCTGGTTGGCATTGGCGGCTTCTTCGTCGGTGGCAAACAGGCCGTCGGAAACCAGCAGGCCGTTCATGTTGACGGACTGTCCGATGTAGCTCTGGAAGTCGTACATGGGCGACTCGTCGTACTTGGTGATTTCGTTGTGGGCGTAGGTGAAGGTACCCTTGAAACTTACGAACCAGTCTTTGCCGAATTGCTTGTTGTAGTCCAGTGACAGTTCGGCACCTTGGTTGCGCACGGCGGCGAAGTTGCCCAGAATCGTGGTGCTGCCCACGCCGATATAACCGGGCACGGTAGTACGGCGTTGGAAGATGTTCTCACGGTTCTCGCGGAAGAACTCAAGGGTCAGGTTCAGCGAACGGAAGAGCGTCATGTCCATACCGGTATTGATTTTCTCGCCGACTTCCCATGTCAGGTCCGTGTTGGCATAGCGCCCGTAGCTGGGACCGGAATAAGAAGTACGGTTGCCCGTGTAGCCGGTTTGGTAGCCGCGGTTGCCCATGTTGATGATGGGCAGGTAGGCGAAGCGTTCGGCGCCGATGTCGTCGTTACCGACCTTACCCCACGAACCGCGGATTTTCAGTTTGGAGATGACCGGCAGCAGAGGTTCGAAGAAGGGTTCCTCGCTGATGTTGTATCCCAAGGCAATGGAGGGGAAGAAGCCCCAGCGGTGTCCTTTGGCAAAGTTCTCTGAGCCGTTGTAGCCCATGTTGATTTCGGCCAAATACTTGCCGTCATAAGCGTATGACATACGGGCGGCGATACCTTGCTTGCGGTAAGGCAGGGAGTTGATGAGGTTGGCCGATGTCAGATGGATGACCTGTTCGTCCTGGTTGTAGAGGAACATGGCGTTCACGTCGTGCAGGCCGAACGAACGCGTATAGTCTATGTAAGTCTGGAAGTAGAAACGGCGGTCTCCGCTGTTGCCTACGGTGGGTTTCAGGCTGGTGTCCGATTCGCCGGCGTTGCCTGTGTTCAGTGAGGTTGTGTATTGGTATTGGCCGTTCTCGTCCACCCAGTAATCGGCCAAGTGGTAACCGTTCCAACTGGAGCTGGCGCCCATGGCGTTGTAGGAATAGTTCTTGAACGAAGCCAGTGCGCGGAAAGACAGGCCCTCGGTGATGAAGTCCAGTTTCTGGTCGAATTCCAAGGCTGCCACCACGGTGCTGGCAAAGGTGTCGGTATATCCGTTGGACAAGGCTGCCACGGGGTTGGTGCGCTGGCCCGGATTTACACGGTCCGTCGTACCCCATTTGGTGCTTGAGGCGATGCCATCGTCGGGGAAGTAGACGGGTGCTTCCGTCGGGCTGGTGTTGAGCACCTGCGTGAAGAGGTCCTGCACGCCAAGGTTGGGCTGGCGTCCGTCACGCAACTGCACGTTCAGTCGCAGCGAGAGGCGTGTGGTGGGCGTCAGGTAGGCGTTGACGTTGTTTTGGAACGCATAGCGCATGATGTTGATGCTGTTGTTGTACGAGGTGAAGTCCGAGGAGCGGTCCTTGATCATGCCCGTCAGGTGATTGACGGTAATGCTGGAGAAGTAGTCCACGTATCTGCCGCCGCCGCGGATGTTCACATTGACGCTCTCGTCGAACGAGTGCGACTTGAACACCTCGTCATACCAGTCTACGTTGGGGAAGATGTAGGGGTTCAGTCCCAGGCGTGTGCCTTCAATCTGGTCGGCTGTATAGGGGATGATGGTGCTGGTATTGCCCTCGTTGCTGATGGCCTCGTTAAGAGGTTCATATACGTCACGCCGTCCACCAGTTCCTGTACCTTCGTGGGCATGTTCATCTTGCCTTCCACGCGGAAGTTGATGATGGGCTTGTCGATGTTGCGGCCGGTCTTGGTCGTGACGATCATGACACCGTTGGCACCGCGCGTACCGTACATGGCCGTTGCCGTGGCGTCCTTCAGGATGGAGAAGCTTTCGATGATTTCCGGGTCAATGAGGTCCAGGTCTCCCGCCGAGATTTCCACGCCGTCCAGGATGATGAGCGGATTGGTGGCACCGCTGATGGTGGAGATGCCTCGGATGTAGAATGTAGAGCCGTCGGCTCCCGGTGCGCCGCTGCGTTGCATGGCCACCACGCCTGCCAAGCGGCCGGCAAAGGCGTTGGACAGGTTGGCTGAAGGCACTTCAAGGGCAGCCGGTTGGATGGTTTCCACGGCACCCACCATACTGGCTTTCTTTTGGCCGCTTCCGTAGGCGGTTACCACTACTTCTTCCAGCATCTTTGTGTCTTCGCGCAGGGTGATGAGCAGCAATTTGCCATCTTCCACGGTGACTTCTTTGGTTTGATAGCCGATGTAAGAGATGACCAGCACGTCGCCGACGTTCACATCCAAGGTGAATTTACCGTCGATGTCTGTGATGGTTCCTCTGTTGGTTCCCTTGATGCTGATGCTTGCGCCGATGATGGCTTCGTCAGTACGGGCATCTGCCACACCGCCGATAAGCGAAATCTTGGGAGTTGTGGGGACTTGGAACACTTCGTTTCCATTTGCGGTGGCATGCTGTCCGGTGTCGGTTGCGGCATTCAATGCTTGCATCTGTGGCAATAAGCACAGAAACAAAGCCGTGAATCCGGCACGCCTCAAGGGAGGAATAACTTGTCTCATAAAATTTAAAGTTATTAGATAGGGTTAATAAAATTGAGCCAAAGATTAAAATACTTATCCGGCATTCCAAACATTTGCTAATGATTAACCTTTT
The DNA here is from genome assembly GCA_019115825.1 of Candidatus Bacteroides pullicola. Lineage (GTDB taxonomy): Bacteria > Bacteroidota > Bacteroidia > Bacteroidales > Bacteroidaceae > Bacteroides > Bacteroides pullicola. Next base: position 9,115 of record DXCV01000011.1, on the reverse strand, counting down.
TTAATCGGAGAAGTTTGTCTTATGGCAAAATCCTTTAGCCTTATTTCCAAATAGAGGGAAATCTTCCTGTATTGTGTGCATCAAAGGTTGCAAGGAGGAGGCCGGCTCTTTGTTGAATATCTTTCCGCCTGCGGCTTGTCCGTTGCAGTAACGGTTCCTTGCCCTTCATCGGGGATTTTGCCCCAAAGTCTGGGGGATTGTGGTTCTTCTCCACATTTTCAATACTTTTATTACTTACCAAGCCCCGCTTTTTTGTAACTTTGCGGCGTAAAAACAGAGATATCTTACATTTAAACCTATATATTTATGGCAAAGAAAGCTCTTTTGATGATTCTGGACGGTTGGGGTATTGGCGACCGTCAGAAAGATGACGTGATCTCCATGACTCCCACTCCTTATTGGGACAGTTTGTTGGCTAACTATCCGCATTCTCAGCTGCAGGCCAGTGGCGAGAACGTGGGCTTGCCCGACGGACAGATGGGCAATTCCGAAGTGGGTCACCTCAATATCGGTGCCGGTCGCATCGTTTACCAGGATTTGGTGAAGATTAACCGCGCCTGCGCCGACGGCAGCATCCTGCAAAACAAAGAAATCGTTTCCGCTTTCTCCTATGCCAAAGAAAACGGCAAGGGCATCCACTTCATGGGCCTGACCTCCAACGGCGGCGTGCACTCCTCGTTGGACCACCTCTTCAAGCTCTGCGACATTGCCAAGGAATACGGCATCGGCGAGCGCACCTTCATCCACTGCTTCATGGACGGTCGTGATACCGACCCGAAGAGCGGCAAGGGCTTCATCCAGCAACTCACCGACCACTGCGCACAGAGTGCAGGCCGCATCGCCAGCATCGTGGGCCGCTTCTATGCCATGGACCGCGACAAGCGTTGGGAGCGCGTCAAGGAGGCTTACGAACTTCTGGTGAATGGCCAGGGTAAGCAGGCTGACGACATGGTGAAGGCCATGCAGGAGTCTTACGACGAGGGCGTGACGGACGAGTTCATCAAGCCCATCAACAACTGCGCTTTCGACGGCACCATCAAGGAGGGCGACGTGGTCATCTTCTTCAACTACCGCAACGACCGCGCCAAGGAACTGACCATTGTGCTGACCCAGCAGGATATGCCGGAGCAGGGCATGAAGACCATCCCCGGCCCGCAATACTACTGCATGACGCCGTATGACGCTTCTTTCAAGGGCGTGCACATCATCTTCGACAAGGAGAACGTGGCCGACACGTTGGGCGAATACCTCTCCAAGCAGGGCAAGAAGCAGCTGCACATCGCCGAGACGGAGAAGTATGCACACGTTACCTTCTTCTTCAACGGCGGACGCGAGGCTCCGTTCGAAGGCGAGGACCGCATCCTGGTGCCCTCTCCCAAGGTAGCCACTTACGACCTGAAGCCTGAGATGGGCGCCTACGAGGTGAAGGACAAGCTGGTGGAAGCCATCAACACGCAGCAGTATGACTTCATCGTGGTGAACTACGCCAACGGCGACATGGTAGGCCACACGGGCATCTACGAAGCCATCGAGAAGGCCGTCGTTGCCATCGACAACTGCGTTAAGGACACCGTGGAAGCTGCCAAGGCCAACGACTACGAGGTCATCATCATCGCCGACCATGGCAATGCCGACCACGCCCTGAACGCCGACGGCACGCCCAACACGGCCCACTCCTTGAACCCCGTGCCTTTCGTCTACGTCACGACGAACAAGGACGCCAAGGTGGAGAACGGTGTACTGGCCGACGTGGCTCCGTCCATCCTGCACATCATGGGCCTGGCTCAGCCGGCTGACATGACGGGCAAGGACTTAATTAAGTAATATCTTATCCAAGTATAGGCGCGGATTACGCGGATGGTGCGGATTCTTTTCTTCAAAGGAAGTATCCGCGACACCCGGGCAACCCGCGCCTTTTAATATCCTATATATGTTACAGATTGGAGACGTTGTCGTCAGTTTCGACGTATTGAAAGAGAAATTCCTGTGCGATTTGTCCGCCTGTCGCGGCGCCTGCTGTATCGAGGGCGATGCGGGTGCACCGCTGGAGTTGGACGAGGTGGAGAAGATAGAAGAAGTCCTGCCCCTCATCTGGGACGAGCTGTCGCCCGAAGCGCGGGCCGTCATAGACAAGCAAGGCGTGGCTTATGTAGACGTGGAAGGCGACCTGGTGACCTCCATCGTCAATAGGAAGGACTGTGTGTTCACCTGCTACGATGAGAAAGGCTGTTGCTATTGCGCCATCGAACGGGCATGCCGTGCGGGCAAGACCGATTTCCTCAAACCCGTGTCCTGCCACCTTTATCCCATCCGCGTGAAGGATTTCGGCACCTTCAAGGGGGTGAACTACAATCGCTGGGACGTGTGCAAGGCGGCGGTCTTGCTGGGACAGAAAGAGAATCTGCCCATCTACAAGTTTCTGAAAGAACCGCTCATCCGCAAGTTCGGCGCAGAGTGGTATGCCGAATTGGAGACGGCGGTGGAAGAGCTGAAGAAGCAGGGGATGCTATAGCCTTATGGATATATTTGTCCTCGTCTATTCCTTGCTTTTTTATGCCATTGGCCGCTGGGTGAAGAACAGTCCTTCGGTGATGGCAGGCTATTATTCCCTCCCCAAAGAGAGGCGCGAAAGAGTGGCTCGACGCACAGCCGATTGCCTATATCGTGTGTTTCGGGCGATGGCAGTGCTGATGGTGCTGAGTTATGCCGTGTTGCGGGTGGCGGGAGTAGACAAGGTGCTGTCCGGTTGCCTTTGCACGTTGATTATTTCGGTGGTAGGCACTGTGGGGGCGGCGCTGTGGGTACAGCGGTATGACAAGTAACGCAACGACCAAGCTTCGCAAATTGCAGTAGATTTGACGTGCGTTGTTTCATCCTTATGAAACACTTTGTTTCGTGCCTGTGAAACACTCTGTTTCATACCTGCGAAACACTTTGTTTCTGGCTATGAAACACTTTGTTTCTGGCTACGAAACACTTTGTTTCTGCATACGGAACATAAAAACCGCGGATATTCCGTTTTTTAGTCCTAACTTTGTAGGGTTGAAACTCAAACCTAACGAACACTTGAATATGAAGAAGCAATTCCTCTTCTCCCTGCTGGCTCTCAGTGTAGCCACGGGAATGAAGGCCGAAGGCGACGAGGCACGACTGCTCCGCTTCCCCACTACGAACGGGACGGACGTGGTCTTCACCTATGCCGGCGACCTCTACACAGCGCCTTTGTCGGGAGGCGAAGCCCGGCGCCTGACCTCACACATCGGTTATGAACTGTTTGCCCGCTTCTCGCCGGACGGTAAAACCATCGCCTTTACGGGCGAGTATGACGGCAACCGCGAAGTCTACGTGATGCCCGCCGATGGAGGCGAGCCGCGCCGCCTGACCTATACCAGTACCAATGCCCGCGATGATGTGGGCGACCGCATGGGACCCAACAACATCGTGATGACCTGGACGGCAGACGGACAAAATATCATCTTCCGCAACCGCATCGGCGACGGATTTCAAGGAAAGCTCTGGATGGCACCTGTCAATGGCGGTATGCCCCAGGCATTGCCCTTGCCCGAAGGCGGCTTTTGCAGTTACTCTCCGGATGGCAAGCAATTGGCCTACAACCGCGTCTTCCGTGAGTTCCGCAACTGGAAGTACTACCGGGGCGGCATGGCGGACGACATCTGGCTCTATGACCCGCAGGCCAAGAAGGTGGAGAATCTGACAGACAATGTGGCGCAGGACATCTGCCCGATGTGGATTGGCGACGACATCTACTTTATCTCCGACCGCGACAAGACGATGAACCTCTTCGTCTACCACACTCGCACCCAGCAGACGGAGAAGGTGACCAATTATACCGATTATGACATCAAGTTCCCCAGCACGGACGGCAAGCAAATCGTTTACGAGCACGGCGGCTACCTCTACCGCTTCGACCCCCAAACGCGCAAGGCAGAACAGATACACATCACGTTGAACGCCGAGAATGTCTACGCCCGCACCGAGCGCAAGCAGGTATCCGACTATGTCACTGCCGCAGGCCTCAGTGCCGATGGCAAACGTCTGGCCGTGACCGCCCGCGGCGAGGTATTCGATGTGCCTGCCAAGAGCGGTGTGACGCGCAACATCACCCGCACCCCCGGTGCCAATGAACGCGGCGCGGATTGGAGTCCCGACGGCAACTACATTGCCTACATCTCCGACCGCACGGGAGAGACGGAAATCTACCTGCAACCCGCCGAGGGAGGCGACCCCATTCAGTTGACCACGGGCAGCGACACCTACATCCGCGATTTCAGCTGGAGCCCGGACAGCAAGACCGTGCTTTACACCGACCGCAAGAACCGCATTGTCACCGTGGACGTAGCTTTCAAGACAAAGACCGTGGTGATGCAGAATCCCGAACAGGAGTTCTACGACGTGTCCTTCTCGCCGGACAGCCGCTGGATTACCTACACCAAGCCCGCGGCCAACAACTTCTCCGTGGTGTATGTCTACAACCTGAGCACGAAGAAAGAATACGTCGTGACGGAGAAATGGTATAACTCCTCGTCTCCCGTCTTCAGTACGGACGGTAAGTACCTGGTCTTTGAGTCCGACCGCGACTTCAATCCCATCTACGGCCGCTTGGAGTGGAATCATGTCTACACCCGTATGGGAGGTATCTACTTAGCCATGCTGACAGACGACACGCCTTCGCCCTTCTTGCCTGAAGATGAGGCGGTGACTACTCCTGCGCAAGACAAAGAGAAGTCCGATGCCAAGGAAAGCAAGGATAAGAAGGGCGCACAAGCCGAGGATAACTCTGTACAGATAGACCCCGAAGGCATCGTGGGCCGCATCGTTAAGCTGCCCCTCTCCGCCGGCAACTACTGGAACCTTTATTCGGACGGACAGACCGTGTGGTACTATGGCAACGGCGGCACGCACGCTTTCAATCTGAAAGAGCAGGAGGACAAGTTGGTGGCCGAGAATGCCCTGATGGCTCCCGTGGCCGGCAGCAAGAAGGTCCTGTATATGCGGGGCAATTCCCTCTGCGTGGGCGAATTGTCCACCGGTAAAGTCTCGCTGGACAACGAAGTAAGTCTGGACGATATGGTGGCCTTTATTGACTATAATCAAGAGTGGGCGCAAATCTTCGACGAGGCCTGGCGTGCCTACCGTGATGGCTTCTATGTAGAGAACATGCACGGTGTGGATTGGAAGGCTATCAAGGAGAAATATGCCGTGCTGGTGCCTTATGCTAAGACCCGTCTCGACCTGAACTACATCATCGGCGGGATGATTGCCGAGCTGGCTTGCGGCCATGCCTACGTCAACCCCGGTGAATATGCCAAGCCCGAACGCATCGACATGGGCCTGCTGGGTGCCGAACTGAGTCGCGACGAGAAGACAGGCTTTTACCGCATCGACCGCATATTGCCCGGTGCACCTTACAGTGAAAAACTCCGTTCGCCCCTCACCGAGCCGGGCATGGAGATAAAGGAAGGCGACTACATCACGTCCATTGACGGCGTTTCCACGGCTTCTGTGAAAAACATCTACCAGTTGCTCATCGGCAAGGCCGGCGTGCTCACCGAGCTGGGCATCAACTCGAAAGCCTCCGCCCAAGGTGCAAGGAAACTCATCGTGAAACCTACGGACAACGAGTATCCGCTCTACCATTATAATTGGGTGCAAAAGAATATCCGCCGCGTGGAGGAAGCCACCAATGGCCGTGTGGGCTACATCTACATCCCCGACATGGGTCCCGAAGGCTTGAACGAATTTGCCCGTTACTTCTATCCGCAGCTGGACAAGGAAGCCTTGATTATCGATGACCGTGCCAACGGTGGCGGCAATGTGTCGCCCATGATCATCGAGCGTCTGCTCCGCAAGCCTTACCGCATGACCATGTCGCGTGTCTCCACCAAGACGGGCACCATTCCCGATGCTACACAGTACGGCCCGAAGGTGCTACTCATCAACAAGTATTCCGCTTCGGACGGCGACCTCTTCCCCTGGAGCTTCAAGGCCAATAAGCTGGGCACGGTCATCGGCACTCGCACTTGGGGCGGCATAGTTGGCATCAGCGGTTCCCTGCCTTATATGGACGGCACGGACATCCGTGTGCCCTTCTTCACCAACTACGATGCCAAGACTGGCCAATGGATTGTGGAGAACCACGGCGTGGATCCCGACATCCTCATCGACAATGACCCCATCCAAGAACAGGCCGGCATCGACCAGCAGTTGGAGAAGGCCATCGAAGTGGTTCTGGAGCAACTGAAGGACCGCAAGCCTCTGCCGGGCGTGCCTGAGCCGAGGACGATGAAGGACTTGGGCGTGGAGTAAAGCGACCAGACAGTCTTTATATAAGAAACGCCGGGCGGGGGGAACTTTCCGTCCGGCGTAATTTTTGTAAGATACGAGTTTAGAGATATAGTAGCGTTCCCCTTGTCATTTATGCGTCGATGTTGGCATACGTGGCGTTCTTCTCGATGAACTCACGGCGCGGTTCTACGTCTTCGCCCATCAGCATAGAGAAGATGTAGTCCGTGGCGGCAGCATTCTCGATGGTCACCTGCTTCAACATGCGGTTTTCCGGATTCATGGTTGTGTCCCACAATTGTTCGGGGTTCATCTCACCCAGACCTTTGTAGCGCTGCGTGTGGATGGCATTTTCCGAACCACCGCCGTAGGTGTCGATGAAGCGTTGGCGTTGCTGGTCGTTCCAGCAATACTCCTTCACCTTGCCTTTCGTGCAGAGGTAGAGTGGGGGAGTGGCGATGTACAAGTAGCCCTGCTCGATGACTTGCGGGAAGTAGCGGAAGAACAGCGTCATAATCAGCGTGTCGATGTGCGAACCATCGACATCGGCGTCGGTCATGATGATAATCTTTTTGTAGCGCAGCTTCTCGATGTTGGCCTCCTTGCTTTCCTCGCCGTTTACGCCAAAGCGGATGCCCAAGGCCTGTATGATGTTGTTCACCTCGTCGCTTTCGAACGCCTTGTGCCACATGGCCTTTTCCACGTTCAATATCTTGCCTCGCAGGGGCAGGATGGCTTGGAAGGTACGGTCTCTGCCTTGTTTGGCCGAACCGCCTGCGGAGTCACCCTCCACCAGGAACAGTTCGCATTCGTCCGGATCCTTGCTGGAGCAGTCGGCCAGCTTGCCCGGAAGTCCGCCGCCTGCCATAGGCGACTTGCGTTGCACGGATTCGCGAGCCTTTCTTGCTGCCACACGCGCCGTGGCGGCCAGCAATACCTTGTCTACGATGAGTTTTGCCTCTTTGGGATGCTCCTCCAAGTAATTGGAAAGGGCTTCGCCCACGGCCTGGTTGACAGCGCCGCTCACCTCATTGTTGCCTAATTTGGTCTTGGTTTGTCCTTCAAACTGAGGTTCGGCGACCTTGACAGAGATAACGGCAATCAGGCCTTCGCGGAAGTCTTCGCCACTGATTTCCACCTTGGCTTTCTCCAGTGCCTTGGCACAGTTGTCTTCAGCATATTTCTTGAGCACGCGGGTCAAGGCAGAGCGGAAGCCCGCTTCGTGCGTGCCGCCCTCTTTCGTATTGATGTTGTTGACGTAGCTGTGCAGGTTCTCGCGGTAGCCCGTGTTGTACATGATGGCACACTCGATAGGCACGCCCGTCTTCTCTGTGTTCAGGTAGATGACATCGTTGAACAGCGGGGTGTTGTTGCTGTTGAGGTAGCGCACGAACTCTTTCACGCCTTCTTCCGAGTGGAATTGTTCGGTCACGTAGTTGCCCTCCTCATCCTGCTGCCGTTTGTCGGTCAGGGTGATGCGGATGCCTTTGTTCAGGTAGGCCAGTTCGCGCAGGCGATTCTCCAGCGTGGCATATTTGTATTCAGTCGTGGTGAAGATGCTTCCATCCGGCCAGAACGTCTGCTTGGTGCCTGTCAATCCCGGGTCGCACGTGCCCACTTCCTTCACCGCATACAGGGGCTTGCCGCAGGCATATTCCTGCTGGTAGACTTTCCCGTTGCGGTACACTTGGGTAGTCATGTGTGTGGAGAGCGCGTTGACGCAGGAAACGCCCACGCCGTGCAAGCCGCCGGACACCTTGTAGGAGCCTTTGTCGAACTTGCCGCCTGCATGGAGCACCGTCATCACGACTTCCAGGGCCGATTTCTTTTCTTTCTCATGGAAATCCACAGGAATGCCGCGGCCATTGTCCTGCACGGTGATGGAGTTGTCCTCGTTGATGGTCACCTCGATGTGGTCGCAGTATCCGGCCATGGCCTCGTCGATGGAGTTGTCCACCACCTCGTACACCAAGTGATGCAAACCGTTCTCGCTGATGTCTCCGATATACATGGCGGGACGCTTGCGCACAGCCTCCAAGCCTTCCAGCACCTGGATGTTGCTGGCCGAATAGTTGTTCTCGCCCATTATCTTTTCTTCTTCTGTCATATCGTTAAATACCTATTTCCAAAAACCGAGCAAAAGTAGTGAAAATCTCTGAGATAACCGCGAAAAACAGGTAGTTAAATTCACTTTTCCGCAGCAGGAGTACAAAAAAGGTCAGACCTTCCTTAGAAAGTCTGACCTGTACCTATCTGAATATTTACTAATATCCTTACGCGAGCTTGTTGATGTGAATCGACAGCTTCGACTTCAAGTTGCTTGCCTTGTTCTTGTGGATGACATTGGTCTTGGCCAGCTTGTCCAGCAACTTGGCAACGCCCGGATACATCGCAACGGCTTCAGCTTTGTCCGTAGTGGCGCGGAGCTTGCGGACAGCATTACGCATCGTCTTGGCGTAGTATCTGTTGTGAAGTCTTCTCTTCTCCTCTTGTCTGATTCTTTTCAGTGATGATTTGTGATTTGCCATCTCGACTAATCTTTTAATTCGTTTATTTTTATATTTTTTGTAGCCCCTGGGGGAATCGAACCCCCCTTTCAAGAATGAAAATCTTGCGTCCTAACCGATAGACGAAGGGGCCGGCCTTTTGTTGAGCGTTTCCGCTCGGGCAAACCTCTTTGGTTTGGTTTTGCGGGTGCAAAGATAGAGGCTATTTTTGAACTGACCAAACATTTTGCAGAAAAAATGTCGAAATACGCTGATTTTTCTTCATTTCTTGTCTTCTGACGGCCTGTTTCCCTTGAAAAACGCCC
>DXCV01000084.1 GCA_019115825.1 Candidatus Bacteroides pullicola | reverse complement strand
ATATATAATATTATATCTAAATATAGATACCATCTATGCTTTCATCGAAAAATCGTTTTCGATAATTGAGATTTGAGATAATTGAGATAATTGAGATTCGGGATGATTTCTCCCACGGCTACACCCCGGGGTGACAGCTGATGAAAAAACCGTTTTGCGAAACCTTTCCCTCTGCAACGCCGAACTTTGGCACGCTTTTTGCAAAACATTTCCGTAAAAAAGCGGCAAACGATGCGCATACCCCGAATATTATGCTTATCTTTGCCGACGCATAATCCTACTTAAAACTACGGAGACAAAAGCAAATGATGAACAGCCAATTTTCACAACGTGTGTCAGACATCATCACCTACGGCAAGCAGGAGGCCAACCGCCTCCGGAGCCGCAGCATAGGCCCCGAACACCTCTTGCTGGGCCTCTTGCGCGACGGGCAAGGCAAGGCCAGCGAAATCCTGTGGCGCTTGAATGTGGACACCGCCCGACTGAAAAACCGCATAGAAAACTACCTCCAGATACAGGCCGACGAGAGCCTGGCGCCTGATGCGGACATCCCCCTGTCCCCCGTCACCTCGCGCATCCTGAAAATCTGCATACTCGAGGCACGCCTGCTGCAGAGCGATTCGGTGGACACCGAGCACCTGCTGCTGGCCATCCTCAAGGACGGGGATAACCTGGCTGCCAGCGTGCTGGGCGAAAGCCGCGTGGATTACGCCCAGGTGTTCGACATGGTATCCATGCGACCCGCCAACCCGCACGCCGGCATGGGATTCCCTGACGAGGACGAAGAGGACGACGAAATGGACGACATGGCCCGCGGTTCGTCCGCACGCTCCACGGGAAGCACGCAAACCGCCCAAGGACGCGCCACGAGCGACACGCCCGTATTGGACAAGTTCGGCACCGACATGACTCGTGCGGCGGCCGACGGACGCCTGGATCCCGTCGTAGGGCGCGAGCAGGAAATCGAGCGCGTGGCACAAATCCTGAGCCGCAGAAAGAAGAACAACCCCGTGCTCATCGGAGAACCCGGCGTGGGCAAGAGCGCCATTGTCGAAGGACTGGCCTTGCGCATCACGCAGAAGAAGGTGTCGCGCGTGCTCTTCGACAAGCGCGTCATCATGCTGGACATGTCCGGCGTGGTGGCAGGCACCAAATACCGCGGCCAGTTCGAGGAACGCCTGCACTCCATCATCAACGAGCTGCAAAAGAACCCCAACATCATTCTCTTCATCGACGAGATACACACCATCGTAGGCGCAGGCTCGGCCGCAGGCTCCATGGATGCCGCCAACATCCTGAAACCTGCCTTGGCGCGCGGAGAGATACAGTGCATAGGCGCTACCACCCTCGACGAATACCGCAAGAGCATCGAGAAGGACGGAGCCCTGGAGCGACGTTTCCAGAAGATTATCGTGGAGCCGACCACGGCCGACGAAACGCTGCAAATCTTGCGCAACATCAAGGACAAGTATGAGGACCACCACAACGTCACCTACACGGACAAAGCCCTGATAGCGTGTGTCAAATTGACAGAGCGGTACATCACCGACCGCAACTTCCCGGACAAGGCCATCGACGCCTTGGACGAGGCAGGTTCGCGCGTACACCTGACCCATATCAACGTGCCCAAGGAAATCGAAGAGCAGGAAAAACAGGTGGACGAAGCCCGCAGGCTGAAGTGCGAATCGGTGAAATCGCAGAATTTCGAGTTGGCTGCCGGCTATCGTGACCGCGAGCGGGAACTCTCCCAACGCCTGGAGCAGATGAAAGCCGACTGGGAGGCCAGCCTCAAAGAAGCCCGCCAGGTGGTGGACGAGGAAGACATTGCCAACGTCGTCTCCATGATGTCCGGCGTGCCCGTGCAGCGCATGGCGCAAGCCGAGGGTGCCAAATTGGCAGGGATGAAGGACGCTTTGCAAAGCCGCGTCGTCGGCCAGGACGATGCCATAAACAAGGTGGTGAAGGCCATCCTCCGCAGCCGCACAGGCTTGAAGGATCCCAACCGCCCCATCGGTACCTTCCTCTTCCTGGGTCCCACGGGTGTGGGCAAGACGCACCTGGCCAAGCAACTGGCCCGCTACATGTTCGGTTCGGACGATGCCCTGATACGCATCGACATGAGCGAGTATATGGAGAAATATGCCGTCTCGCGCATGGTGGGCGCCGCGCCCGGCTATGTGGGTTATGAGGAAGGCGGCCAACTGACCGAGAAAGTGCGCCGCAGGCCCTACTCCATCGTCCTGCTGGACGAAATCGAGAAGGCCCACCCCGACGTGTTCAACATCCTCCTGCAGGTGCTGGACGAAGGCCGCCTGACGGACAGCACGGGACGCACCATCGACTTCAAGAACACGGTGATTATCCTGACCTCCAACATCGGCACGCGCCAACTGAAAGACTTCGGACGCGGCATCGGCTTTGCTGCCCAAAACCGCGGAGCGGAGGACAAGGAGTATGCACGCAGCGTGATACAGAAGGCGCTGAACAAGACCTTCTCGCCCGAGTTCCTGAACCGTCTGGACGAAATCATCACCTTCGACCAACTGACGCTCGACTCCATCACCCGCATCGTGGACATTGAGCTGAAAGGACTCCTGGCGCGCATCCAAGCCAATGGCTACACCCTTGAGGTGGACGACGAAGCCAAACGCTTCCTGGCCGCCAAGGGCTACGACGTGCAGTTCGGCGCCCGCCCCTTGCGCCGCGCCATCCAAACCTATCTGGAGGACGGTTTTTCCGAACTTATCATCTCCGGACAGGTGGAGCTGGGCGACACCATCCTTGTGTCCGCCGGGCAGGATAAGTTGGACATCCGCAAGAAAGAATAAATCCGATATAATTTTGACATATCTACATGACAAGGTGTCAGTCCGTGAGGGCTGGCACTTTTTTTGTTTAAGGAGAAAATCGAGAAATGAATAATCATTAAAAACGACATAAGAGATATGCAAAAAGGAAACATTGGGGTAACCACTGAAAACATATTCCCCGTCATCAAAAAATTCTTGTATAGCGACCACGAGATTTTCCTTCGCGAATTGGTATCCAACGCTGTGGACGCCACCCAGAAGTTGAAGACCCTCGCCTCGATGGGTGACTTCCAAGGCGATCTGGGCGACCTCACCATACACGTCTCCCTGGACAAGGACACCTTGACCGTATCCGACCGCGGCTTGGGTCTGACTGCCGATGAAATCGACAAATACATCAACCAAATAGCCTTCTCAGGCGCTAACGACTTCCTGGAAAAATACAAAAATGACGCCAACGCCATCATCGGCCACTTCGGCTTGGGTTTCTACTCCGCTTTTATGGTGGCAAAGAAGGTGGAAATCGTCACCAAGTCCTACCGGGGGGATGCCAAGGCCGTCAAATGGACGTGCGACGGAAGCCCTGAGTTCACCCTGGAAGAGACAGACAAGGCTGACCGCGGCACGGACATCATCCTCCACATCGACGATGACTGCAAGGAATTCCTCGAAGAGAGCCGCATCTCCGCCCTGCTGAAGAAGTATTGCAGCTTCCTTCCTGTCCCCGTGGCCTTCGGCAAGAAGAAAGAATGGAAAGACGGCAAGCAGGTGGATACCGACGAGGATAATATCATCAACGACACCACCCCGCTCTGGACGAAGAAGCCCAGCGAACTGAAGGACGAAGACTACCAGAAGTTCTACCGCGACCTCTACCCGATGGCCGACGACCCGCTCTTCTGGATTCACCTGAACGTGGACTATCCCTTCCATTTGACGGGTGTTCTCTACTTCCCCAAGGTGAAGAGCAACATCGAACTGACCAAGAACAAGATTCAGCTCTATTGCAACCAGGTGTACGTCACCGACTCCGTCGAAGGCATCGTTCCTGACTTCCTCACCCTGCTGCACGGCGTGCTGGATTCGCCGGACATCCCGTTGAACGTGTCGCGCTCCTACCTGCAAAGCGACTCCAACGTGAAGAAGATTTCCACCTACATCACCAAGAAAGTGGCCGACCGTCTGCAATCCATCTTCAAGAGCGACCGCAAGCAGTTCGAGGAGAAATGGGACGACCTGAAGATTTTCATCGACTACGGCATGCTGACGCAGGAGGATTTCTACGACCGCGCCAAAGACTTCGCCCTGCTGGAGGACACCGACAAGAAGTATTACACCTTCGAGGAATACAAGACCCTCATCAAGGATAGCCAGACAGACAAAGACGGCACCCTCATCTACCTCTATGCCAACAACCGCGACGAGCAATACAGCTACATCGAGGCAGCCAAAGCCAAGGGCTACAACGTCCTCCTGATGGACGGACAGCTGGACGTAGCCGTAGTGAGCATGTTGGAGCAGAAACTGGAGAAATGCCGCTTCACCCGCGTGGACAGCGACGTGGTGGACAAGCTCATCGTGAAGGAAGAGCAAACCGCCGAAGCCCTCTCCGCAGACAAGCTGGAGGCTCTTTCCGCCATGTTCAAGAGCCAGCTTCCTACGTTGGACAAAACGGACTTCCACATCTCGGCTGAAGCCTTGGGCGAAAACGCCTTCCCCGTAATGATCACGCAGGGCGAATATATGCGTCGTATGAAGGAGATGTCCAACATCCAGTCAGGCATGAGTTTCTATGGCGAGATGCCCGATATGTTCAACCTCATCCTCAACTCCGACCACAAGCTGGTAAAGGAAGTTTTGGACGGTGAAAACAATGAATGCGCCTCTACGCTCGCTCCCCTCCAACAAGAGTTGGACGCTACGGATGCCCGTCGCAAGGACCTGCGCAAGGCGCACGAAGGCAAAAAAGCCGACGAAATCCCCACTAACGAGAAAGACGAACTTTCCGATCTCGACAAGAAGTGGGATGACCTGAAGCAACAGAAAGAAAAAGTCTTTGCCGACTACGCCGCAAAGAACAAAGTGGTGCGCCAGCTCATCGACCTTGCCCTTCTGCAAAACGGCATGTTGAAAGGCGAAGCCCTGAACAACTTCCTGAAGCGCAGTGTAGAACTGATTGGATAAGCAGGGATTTTCATCATTTCATCGGCATTAAGGAGACAAAAAACACTCCTTAGTGCCGATTTTTTTTGCCCGTATGAAAAACATTTCCTACATTTGGGATTGAATTCAGAAACCAGACGTTTTCATCCATGAAAAAATCTTCTTTCCTCCTGATAATGATGCTTGTCATGCTCCTGCTTCCGGCGCATGCCCAGCGTGTGGGTCTCGTGCTGAGCGGCGGAGGCGCCAAAGGCATGACGCACATCGGCATCATCCGCGCTTTGGAAGAAAATGGCATCCCCATCGACTACATCACCGGCACCTCGATGGGCGCCATCATCGGCTCGCTCTATGCCATGGGATATTCGCCCGATGAAATGGAAGATTTGTTGCGCTCGCCCGACTTCAAGCGGTGGTATACGGGCGTGGTGGAGCCTCGATATGCCTACTACTTCAAGCAAGACCTCCCCACGCCGGAGTTCTTCAACTTGCGCTTCTCGCTCGGCTTCCGCGACTCCGTGCGCACCAAACCCCGCTTCAACGTCCCCACCAGCATGGTGAATCCCATCCAGATGAACCTGGCGTTCGTGGGCCTCTACGGACAAGCCACGGCAGCGTGCAGAGGAGATTTCGATGACCTTTTCGTGCCTTTCCGCTGCGTAGCATCGGATGTCTACAACAAGCGGCCCGTGGTGCTACGGCAGGGAGATTTGGGCGATGCTGTGCGCGCCTCCATGAGCTTCCCATTCGTGTTCAAGCCTATCGAAATGGACAGCGTGCTGGTGTATGACGGGGGTATCTACAATAATTTCCCTACGGACGTGATGCGCGACGATTTCCACCCGGATGTCATTATCGGGAGCGTGGTAGCAGGTAATCCCAAGAAACCCAAGGAAGGCAACCTGATGAGCCAACTGGAGAACATGATCATGCAAAAAACGGATTACTCCATCCCCGACTCGGCAGGTATCCTGATGACTTTCAAGTACAACGACGTCAATTTGTTGGACTTTGACCGGCTGGAGGAGCTTCACGACATCGGGTATAAGCGTACACTCTCCCTGATGGACTCCATAAAAACCCGCATTCATCGGAGAGTGAATCCGGGGGATATCCAGTTGCGGAGGAAAATCTACAAGCGTAACCTGCCCGAATTCATCTTCCGGGATATCCTCATTGAGGGAGCCAACCCGCAGCAACAAGCCTATATCCGCAAGGAATTCGATGCCGGAGATGGCAAGACCTTCACCTACGAAGACCTGAAGCGGGGGTATTTTCGCCTGCTGGCCGACGACATGATTTCAGAAATCATCCCCCATGCCGTCTACAATAAGGAGCAAGAGCTCTATGAACTCCACCTGAAGGTGAAGGTGGACAATAACTTCTCTATCCGCGTGGGAGGAAGTGTCTCCACCACCAGCTCTAATCAGATATACCTAGGCGTGGGTTACCAAAACCTGAATTATTACTCCAAGGAAGTCTGCATAGATGGACAAATCGGAAAGATATATAACAACGCCCAACTGATGGGGCGCATCGACCTGCCCACGCGGGTGCCTACCTCTTACCGCTTTATCGCTTCATACAGCACGTTCGATTACTACCGGAAGGACAAATTGTTCTCGCGTAACGACCGTCCTTCGTTCAACTCGAAAGATGAACGCTTCGTCAAGTTGATAGTTGCCTTACCTTTCATGGCCAACAAGCGGGCGGAATTGAGCGTGGGATATGGCTACCTGGTGGACAACTATTACCAATCCAGCGTCATAGATTTTGAGAATGACCGTTCGGACAGGAGTTCATACAACCTTTTCGGAGGCTCCGTCGGTTTCTACGGGAGCACGGTGGACACCCGCCAATATGCTACGCGCGGATACAATGAACGGCTGATAGCACAAGTCTATACCGGCAATGAGCATTATCGTCCCGGATACAGCACGGTGGTTGTCGGCCAAGTGCCCATACGCGAGCACCAATCTTGGTTGCAAATCTCGTATATGAAGGAAGCCTACCACACGATGACTCCGCACTTCACGTTGGGGTGGTTGGTCGAGGCCCTCTACTCATCGAAGAATTTCTCCACCAACTACACTGCCACCAAAATGCAGGCTGGCGAGTTTTCTCCGACGCCACACAGCAAACTGATGTACAACGAGGCATTTCGTGCCAACCAGTTTGTGGCTGCCGGCATCAAACCTATCTTTCCAATCAATGACAGGTTTCATGTGCGTGCCGAGTTTTATGGCTTCATGCCCATTTTCCCCATCTTGCGCAATGCCCAAAACCAAGCTTATTACGGGAAAGCCTTCTCGCAAATGGAGTATATGGGCGAGGTGTCTTTGGTGTATCATTTACCCTTCGGCGCCATTGCAGCTTATTTGAACCATTACAGCAAGCCAAAAAGGGAATGGAATGTGGGATTGACCATCGGTTGGCAGTTGTTTAACTATCGGTTTATCGAATAAAAGGGGATTTTTTGCACTTTCCCTGCAAAAAAAAATCATCGAAACCCTTGCAGATTCAAAAAAAAGCCGTATCTTTGCAGCCGTTAAAACGAAAGGCTCCTTAGCTCAACTGAATAGAGCATTTGACTACGGATCAAAAGGTTGTGGGTTTGAATCCCGCAGGAGTCACTTCGGTGGTTTAACGACATAATAAGAAAGGATGGCTCCTTAGCTCAACTGAATAGAGCATTTGACTACGGATCAAAAGGTTGTGGGTTTGAATCCCGCAGGAGTCACAAGAAAAGGCTTTGCTTCTACACGGGGCGAAGCTTTTTTTATGCCTTTTCATCGGGGATTTATGCTTTCCCTCCTCCCGTTTTCTCCCATTTCATCGAGGCATCGGGCAAAAACGGAAAATGCCTGGCTCCACATCTTTCGATGTAAAAACCAGGCATTGTATAGCGGAGAGAGAGGGATTCGAACCCCCGGTGCCTCTCAGCACGGCGGTTTTCAAGACCGCTGTAATCGACCACTCTACCATCTCTCCAAACTCTCGTAGAGAGGCTTTCTGCGTCAAAAGCGGTGCAAAGGTACGACTTATTTTTAATTCTCCAAATTAATTTCTATTTTTTCCTGAAATAATCGTATTTTTGCACCATGATATACCCACAGAATTTTGAATCAAAAATAGGTTTCGACCAAATCAGGTCGTTGGTGAAAGGTAAATGTCTCAGTACGCTTGGCGAAGAACGGGTGGACGACATGGCTTTCTCCGATAGTTTCAGGCAAGTGGAAGAGCGTTTGGAGCTGGTGGATGAGTTTGTACGCCTCATGCAGGCGGATGACGGTTTCCCCGCCCAATACTTCTTCGACGTGCGTCCGTCTTTGAAGCGAATACGGATAGAAGGCATGTACCTGGACGAGCAGGAGTTGTTCGACTTGCGCCGCTCCTTGGAGACCATCCGCGACATCGTGCGTTTCTTGCTCAGGGAGGACGAAGAAGCTTCCCCCTATCCCCGCCTGAAACGTCTGGCTGAAGATATCAATGTGTTCCCCGACGTGATAACCCGAATCAACGCCATCCTGTCGCCCTACGGGAAAATCAAGGACAATGCCTCGCCTGAGTTGGCGCAGATCCGACGTGAGCTAAATGCGACCATGGGAAGCATATCCCGCGTGCTCAACTCCATCTTGCGCAACGCCCAATCGGAAGGCGTGGTAGACAAAGATGTGACTCCCGCCATGCGCGACGGACGCCTGGTCATCCCCGTGGCTCCTGCCTTGAAACGCAAGATACGGGGCATCGTGCATGACGAATCGGCCAGCGGAAAGACCGTTTTCATCGAACCTGCCGAAGTGGTGGAAGCCAACAACCGCATCCGGGAGCTGGAGAGCGACGAACGGAGGGAAATCATACGCATCCTGACGGAGTTCTCGCGGCAGTTGCGCCCTTCACTCGGGGAGATATTGTTGTCCTACGAGTTTCTGGCGGAGATAGACTTCGTCCGCGCCAAGGCGTTGCTGGCCGGGAGCATGGGAGCTTTGAAGCCGGCATTGGAGGACAGGCAAGTCATCGACTGGGCAACGGCCATCCATCCCCTGTTGCAGCTTTCCCTGGCTAAACACGGCAAGAAAGTGGTGCCCCTGGACATTGAGCTCAACGAGAAACAACGCATCCTTATTATCTCCGGCCCTAATGCGGGAGGCAAATCCGTGTGTCTGAAAACGGTGGGACTACTGCAATACATGCTGCAATGCGGGCTTCTCATCCCCGTGCACGAGAGCAGCCACGCCGGCATCTTCGAGAGCATCTTCATTGACATCGGCGACGAGCAATCCATCGAAGACGAGCTGAGCACCTACTCCTCGCACCTGACCAACATGAAAATCATGATGAAGCATTGCAACGGGCAGAGCCTGATTCTGATAGACGAATTCGGCGGGGGCACGGAGCCGCAAATCGGTGGAGCCATCGCCGAAGCTGTGTTGCGCCGCTTCAACCAGAAGCAGGCGTATGGCGTCATCACCACCCACTACCAAAACCTGAAGCACTTCGCCGAGGACAACGAGGGGGTGGTCAACGGCGCCATGCTCTACGACCGGCATCTGATGCAGGCGCTTTTCCAACTGCAGGTGGGCAATCCCGGAAGTTCGTTTGCCGTGGAAATTGCCCGTAAAATCGGCCTCCCCGAAGATGTCATTGCCGATGCATCGGCCATCGTGGGGAGCGACTACATCAACGCGGACAAATACCTGCAAGACATCGTGCGCGACAAGCGGTATTGGGAGAACAAACGCCAATCCATCCGCCAGCGCGAGAAACAGATGGAGGAAACCATCGCACGCTACCAGACGGAAATGGAGGAACTTCAAAAGTCGCGCAAGGAAATCATCGCCCGCGCCAAGGAAGAAGCCGAACGGCTGATGAAGGAGGCGAACGCCCGCATCGAAAACACCATACGAAACATCAAAGAAGCCCAGGCAGAGAAGGAAAAGACCCGCCAAGCGCGACAGGAACTGGCTGATTTCCGCAAGTCGCTGGAAGAAGCGGCTGCCCGCGAGGAAGAAGACAAGATTGCCCGCAAGATGGAAAAACTCCGCGAGAAACAAGAGCGGAAAAAGTTGCGCAAAGCCCCCTCCAAATCCTCGCCAAACGACGAACAAAGTTTGGCCGAACGCCGCGCGCAGGAGGAAGCGCGCCGACTGGCCGCTATCGTGCCCGGCGCATACGTCAAGATGAAGGGGCAAAACACTGTCGGACAAGTGTTGGAGGTGAGCGGGAAACAAATCACCGTAGCCTTTGGCAACCTGAAGACTACGGTCAACGTGGAGCGGCTGGAGCCATCCGCCGCGCCGCGCAAGGAGACGGACTTGTCCACCAAAAGCACCTTTGTCAGCACCCACACGCAGGACAGCATCCACGAGAAGAAGCTACACTTCAAGCAAGACCTGGACGTTCGGGGGATGCGCGGCGATGAAGCCATCCAGGCAGTGACCTACTTCATTGACGACGCCCTGATGGTGGGCGTGCCCCGTGTGCGCATCCTCCACGGGACGGGCACGGGCATCCTGCGCACCCTCATCCGCCAATACCTCCAGACGGTGCCCGGCGTGCGCCACTTTGCCGACGAGCACGTGCAGTTCGGCGGAGCGGGCATCACCGTGGTGGATTTGTAATCACATATATTCTTACATAACACATAAATATATATACAATGAAATCAATCAAAGAACTTTACCGCATCGGCACGGGACCGTCGAGCAGCCATACGATGGGGCCCCGCAAAGCCGCCGAAATTTTCCTGAAGAGGCACCCCGAAGCCGCCTCATTCCGCGTCACGCTCTACGGAAGCCTGGCCGCCACCGGCAAAGGACACATGACCAACACGGCCATCATCGAAACCTTGCAGCCCGTGGCGCCGGTGGAAATCGTCTGGGAGCCGAAAATCTTCCTCTCGTTCCATCCCAACGGCATGAAATTCGAGTCGATGGACAAGGACAACCGCCCGACGGACGAGTGGACGGTGTTCAGCATCGGCGGGGGCGCCCTGGCCGAGGAGAACGACGGAGACACGTCCATCAACACGCCCGAAGTCTATGAGATGAGCCACATGACGGAAATCCTCCAGTGGTGTGAACGCACGGGTAAAAGCTATTGGGAGTACGTCAAGGAGTGCGAAGAAAGCGACATCTGGGACTACCTGCACGAAGTGTGGAAAACGATGCAAGAGGCCGTGCAACGCGGCTTGGACGCCGAAGGTGTGCTTCCCGGCCCGCTCAACCTGCGGCGCAAGGCGTCGATGTACTACATCAAGGCGTGCGGCTACAAGCAATCCCTCCAGTCGCGCGGACTGGTGTTCTCTTACGCCCTGGCCGTGAGCGAGGAGAATGCGTCGGGAGGCGTGATAGTGACGGCACCTACTTGCGGCTCGTGCGGCGTGGTGCCCGCCGTGCTCTACCACCTGGCCAAGAGCCGCGACTTCAGCGAGATGCGCGTGTTGCGCGCCCTGGCCACGGCAGGACTTATAGGCAACGTGGTCAAGACCAACGCCTCCATATCAGGCGCCGAGGCAGGATGCCAGGCAGAGGTGGGCGTGGCTTGTTCGATGGCGTCGGCCGCGGCCAACCAACTCTTTGGAGGCACGCCCGCGCAGATAGAATATGCGGCGGAGATGGGCTTGGAGCACCACTTGGGCATGACGTGCGACCCCGTGTGCGGCCTGGTGCAAATCCCCTGCATCGAGCGCAACGCCTACGCCGCCGCGCGTGCCCTGGACGCCAACCTCTACTCTTCCTTCACCGACGGCATGCACCGCGTGTCGTTCGACCGCGTCATCGACGTGATGAAGGAGACGGGCAACGACCTGCCCTCGCTCTACAAGGAGACGGGCGAAGGCGGCCTGGCCAAGGATTATCACCCGATGTGATGATGCTCATTCGTCTACGTCTGTCACTTCGCCTTTGGCGTTGAAGGTGACTGTCCAGTCGTTGTTCAAGTCGATTTCCACTTCTCCCCGGCGCTTGCGTTCAATCTTCACCACGTAGGCGTCGGGGAAGTTCTCCTTTATGTACCGGCTCACGTAGGGAGGTATCAATCCCACGGGGACGGGCGACTTGTCGCAATCCACCTCCAGCCATTCGCCGCGGCGGTCGAAGTCTATCTCCGTGCGGTCGGTCAGGAGGACTTCATACTTCTTCGTCTGGAAGAGTTCGCTCTCAATCTTGATGTGGGACACTTGCGCCCGCACGAAGTAGGTGCTGATGAACTTGCGCGCTGCTTCGGGCAATCGCTTCGTGTCGTGCGTGATGACGTCTCCGGCACAAGCCGACTGAAAAATGACGAACATCAACAAGGTGATGGATAGGATTTTCTTCATATATTCAAAAATTTTAATTGTCGTTTGTCGTTTGTCGGATTTGCCTATTGGTTTCCTTTGACCAAGTGGAAGGCATGCATCCCGTTCTGCCATTCATAGGTCAGCTGCAAGGAAGCCGACTGCGCAATGGTGTGTGCGATGGCCAATCCCAAGCCGTTGGAGTCCTTCTTCCCGTCGATGGGGTGATAGAAGCGATGGAAGAGCTTGTCCTTGTCCAACGACGCTTCGCCCGAATTTTTCACCCAAAGCTCGTCCGGCGTGGTGAGCACGTGCAGCTCGCCTCCATCCAGATTGTGCAGCAAGGCGTTCTTCAGGAGGTTGGACACGAGGATTTGTGCCAGCGAGGGGTTGCAGCGGATGATGAACGGGGCATCGCCCGAGCGGCGCACCAGGCGCACGTCCTTATATTCGTAGATATCCATCAGGTCGGGTAAGAGGTGGTCGATGAGTTCGTCCACATCCACGTCCTCCGCGTCGGAGAACTGGCCGTTCTCGATGCGCGAGAGCAGGAGCAGCGATTTGTTGAGCTTCACCGCGCGGTTCAAGGTGGCATAGATGGCGTCCAGCTCCTTCATCTGCTGCTCGGAGAGGGTTTCGCTTTCGGCCAGCAACTCCACCTTTCCACGCACGATGGCCAACGGCGTCTGCAGTTCGTGCGCAGCGTTTTCGATGAATTGCTTCTGCTCCTCGTATGCCTTATGGCTGCGGTTGCCCATGTCGAGCGCGGCCTGTGTCAGTTGGCGGAACTCCCGGATTGGGGTGGGATTGTCCAGCGGCGGGACGGGTTTGCCCGGCTGGAGGTCGTGCAACCACCCCAGCAGGCGGTGCAAGGGGCGAAACGTGCTGCGCAACACGAGGCGTATGCCGATGGAGGTGCACACCAGCAGGAGAAAGAACAGGATACCCAAGTACCAGAGCATGGCCTCTTGCAGGTCGTCGCGCTCCATGGTGGAGACCATCAGCGTCAGCTCGTAATACTGTCCGTCGGCCATGCGGAACGCAGTCTTCATGGCGCGCACCGGTTCGTATTCGCCCTCCAGCTCGTTGTAGACGGTGGAGTCGGAGAACACTTCCCGGTAGGTGGTGCCCTCGGCTTCGGCGATGGGGCGGAAGTGATAGACGGACATCAGGTTGCCCTTCGTCTGGAGCAGGGAGGGGTCGCGCAAGACTTGCTTGATAAGCAGGTAGGCATAGTTCTCCAGCGTGTCGTCCGTTTCGTCCACCACCTCGTCGTCCACGGCATAGTAGAAGAGGAAGCCCCATGCTGCCATCAGCAGGATGAACATCAGGGAGAGCTTGTGGTAGGTATAGTGCAGGAGCTTCATGCCTCGGAGAGTTTGTAGCCGAAGCCATAAACGGCCTTCAGCTCCACGGAGGCTCCGGCTTGTTTCAGTTTCTTGCGCAGGTTTTTCACTTGCGAGTAGATGAAGTCCAGCGAGTCGGCCTGGTCGATGTTGTCGCCCCAGACGGATTCGGCCAGGCTCATCTTGTTGATGACGCGGTTGGGGTTGGCCACGAAGTAGTAGAGCAGGTCATACTCCTTGCGGTTGAGCTGGAGGGGCGTGCCGTCCACCTGCACCACGTGTTTGTCCGGGTCGAGAGTGAGGTTGCCCAGGGTGATGGTCAGGTCGCCCTGCGCTACGCGGCGCCGGATGAGGGACTTGACGCGGGCGTTCAGTTCGGCCAGGTGGAAGGGCTTGGTCAGGTAGTCGTCTGCGCCCAGCTCGAGGCCGTCCACCTTGTCGTCCAGCGAATCTTTGGCGGAGATGATGAGCACGCTGTCGTTGCGCTTGAGGCGTTTCAGCTCGCGCAGGAGGTCGAGCCCGCTTCCGCCCGGCAGCATGATGTCCAGCAGGATGCAGTCGTAGTCGTAGTCGTTCACCTTGTCCAGCGCCGAGAAGTAGTCGGCGGCAGTCTCTACCACGAATTTCTCTTTCTGTAGCGAGGCGCGTATGGTTTCGCGCAGGTCGCGTTCGTCTTCTACAATCAGTATCTTCATAACGGGAGCAAAGATAAGGGGGAATGTTGGAAAGATTTAGGAATCATTCCAGTAAATCTTCCGTCTCCATGCTGACGTGCCCGCCTGCGGTGAAAGTCAGCCGGATGGGCACGTAGAGGTCGCTCTGCGGATAGCTGACGCTAGCGGCGAAGACCATGCCTTGCGCGGTGACGGTGTCATAGACGATGCCCTCCAGCAGGGCGTGGCGGAGGAACTGCCCGTCTACTACGGAAGCAAAGCTGGCTTTGGTGAAGGTGCGGTCCACCACGGTGCGTCCCCCGGTGGTGACGCGCAGGGTGATGCGGTTGTCAATGAACTCGTTGCCCCCTTCGTCGGTGACCTTGTCCAGCGTCTCGTCCGGCGTGCGGAAAATCTGCGCCTCGCAGGGCTTGCCCTGGAAGCTGAAGCGGGTGGTGACGTCGGATATGGGCATCCGCTCGGGTGCGTGGTGTTCGGGCTCCACGGGGGTCAGGATGTGGAGGCCGGAGGTGTCTGCGTCTTTCGTCTTGGTGTCTCCCGCGCAGGCGACGCATACCAGCACGACGAGCATATAGAGTATAAATGATTTCATATTGTTCTGTGAATCTTAATTCTTTGCAAAGAAACAAAAAAAATTCGGTATATGCAAGAGGTTGCTGAAAATAATCGGTCAATGCGTCAATAAAATGATAAATCGGTGATGGCACACAGATGACACAGATTTAGCAGATTTGCGCAGATTCTTTATTATCAATCTACTAAAATCTGTGGTCATCTGTACAATCGGCGTCATCTGCGTGCCATTAAA
>DXCV01000083.1 GCA_019115825.1 Candidatus Bacteroides pullicola | reverse complement strand
GATTGGGGGGAATCATTGGCATTGATTGGGGAGAATCATTGGCATTGATTCTATGTCAAGGTGAATACTTCTCCTCGCTTCGTGATGCTATAAATAATTATTAAACCTCTGCTAAGAATCATTCTTGTTGTGCGGGGATTGTCCAGTCCCACGCCTGTTCCTCATAGGAAGTTTCCACCGCATTTTCCACTTCGTCCGGCACGTTGCAGAAGAAGTCCAGGCCGGTCTCTTTCTCCAGTTCGTCGATGCAGAGGGCGTGCGTGGGGACTACGTCTACGGGTGCCTGATGGTCATTGTCGTAGCCATAGTCGTCGCGATGCTCCACGAGGAAGCCGATGGACTGGTAGTTGTCGCCTTGCTGTGCCAGGATGGCCATGAAATAATAGCGCGGGCAAGCCAGTCCGTGGCGGGTCAGCCCGTTGGCATCCGTCTGGGGACGGCGTCCGTCGTTGGCATTCTGCGTGCCGGTGAAGTTGACGAGCAGGTCGTCCACGGTGCCTCCCTTTGTGACATACAGTTTGTCAAAGCGGCCGGAGCGTGCCCAGGTCTGTACCAACTTTTCAAAGGTCACCCAGTAGCCGCCATTGAAGGAGGACATCTGCGGGCTGAGGTTGGTGTAGTAGAAGGTCTGTTCGTTGGCCGTGCGGTTATACGAGCGGTCCTCCGAGGCACAGAGGTGTCCCTTGTCGAAGCCGTCGCTCTTGTGGTCGCTTTCCTGCGGGCTGGTGGGAACGAAGGGGTCGGGCAACCATTCGTCGGTGCGGTTCACGTTCTTCTGGCTGGTCTCGCTGTCAAAGCTGAAGGCCACCCAGGCCGCGTGGCGCTTGTCTTCCACCCATTCGAGGGCGTAGTTCAG
Source organism: Candidatus Bacteroides pullicola (assembly GCA_019115825.1). Classification (GTDB taxonomy): domain Bacteria; phylum Bacteroidota; class Bacteroidia; order Bacteroidales; family Bacteroidaceae; genus Bacteroides; species Bacteroides pullicola. Next base: position 33,598 of record DXCV01000083.1, on the reverse strand, counting down.
GATTTCCCGCTCGCGGTAGGAGACGGTGTGCTCCACGTATGGGTTGGCCGCGTTGAGGCGGGGGATGGCATAGTCCGTGACGAAGGGATGGGCGTCGTCAGAGGGGTTGGCATTGAGGTTGGCGTCATCGTCCTCCACGGGTGGGTCGACCGGTTCTTCGGGAGGAGTGACGGGGGGAGTCGGGGCGGATGTGTCATCGCCACCACAGGCTGCCAGCAAGAAGAGCAGGCAAAGCAGGGAGAGTTTGGTTCGTATCATCATATAAATAAGTATAAAAAACAGGCGCGAATTTCGTGAATTGCACGGAAAGTAAAAAGAAAAATCCGTGGAATCCGCGTAATCCGCGCCTATATCAATTAAAACTGGGTTATTCTATGACTTTCAGTGAGCCTTCTACATATTCAAACTGGCCTTGGCCTACGACCTTGTACTGGATGGTGTACATCTTGGTAGAACCGTCATAGATGCCAAAGTTGATGGTGTAGAACACGTCCATGCCATCCACCGGAGCTGCATTGGGATACAGGGTCTCCAGTGCGTGCGGGAAGGACTGGGGCAGACGCTCCCACATCAGGGCGGTCAGTTCTTCGCCTTGCATGCCGGGATAGGTACCTTGACCTTGCCATGCATTGATGCGGAAGTCGAAATTGTTCTGGTAGGCAGAGCTGCCGAAGTAGTACTCGTTGTTGCCATACGAAGTCACGTATTCGGGATAGTTGTCGGCTACCCAGTCTACGATGGCCTGGTAGAATGTGGCCGATGCGGGGATGTCCTTGCCTACTTCCAGGTTGATGGTCACGCTGGGGTTGTAGTTCCACTCCGTGCCGTTGAATCCATAGGGACGGGTTTCCTCGCGGACGAGGTCGCAATAGTTCCACAGGTTGGTGGCTGCGTTGTACACATACTGTTCGTTGCTCACGCGGTTGCCGCCGCTGTATTGACGGAAGATGACCGTGCAGGTGTCGCCGTCGAGGGCATAGCCTGCGTGCTTGGCCAAGAATTGGGGCATGTAGGCTTGGGCGGGAGCGTTGTCATCGAAGTTGTGATAACGGCCCGGGTTGCCGCCGATTTCTTCGTAGTCGGCCATGGAGAGGCAGATGGCGTGGTTGGAGTTCTCGAACTCATACCAGCCGCGGCCGGTGTACTCATAGAGTGCAAAGCGCGTCTCGGTCTCCACGGGGGCTGCAATCTCGTTGGCCACCATGATGTTGTCTATCTGATAGGTCGTGGTGCGGCGGTCGTCGTTGCTGCCGTTGCCTTCGTAGTGGTAGGCCACGTAGATGGTCTGTCCGGCATAGTCGTCCAGAGACATGATGCCGGCAGAGGCCATGGTGCCATAGCCGCCGGTGGGTTCCTGAGGCAGGTTGAAGTGACTGGTTACGTCAGTCCAAGTAGCTGCGTTCACATCACCATTGAAGTTGGTGGAGACGAGCACCTTGAGGCAGTCTGCGTTCCAATAGCCTACGCATACGTCCCAAGCCAGGTTCAGGCCGGTGGTCGGGATGGCGATGCCGGGTGTTACCAGCCAAGCGTCGCAAGCACCTTCGGCATTATTGGCCGTGTATTGCAGGTACTTGTTGTTGCTGTATTCACGGGTTTGCCATTCGTTGCCGCTGGCACTGAGGAACCAGCCGTCTTGCGGCGATGTGATATCTTCGTCGGTCCAGTCCTCAAAGTCCCAGTAAGCGATGGTCTCGCCACGCGAGGGCTGTCCGTCTTCGCTGTACTGGTATTCCACCATCACCCGGTCGTTCGTCTGAGGTTCGGCATACTTGGCATTGAGGATGCGGTACATGCGGCCAACGTTGCTTGCATTGAGGAAGGTGGCGTTGTTGTAGCCCGTGCCGTAGATGACGGTGTAGTCCTCTTCCGTTAAGACTTCGTAGGGGATGTTCTGGTAGTGCGGATAGACCGTCTTGAATCGGTAGGTGAGGTTGGCCGACGAACCTGCGTCTGCCGTGAAGTAGGTCTCGCTCAGCCATTCGGGCAGGTAGTCGTCCGGCATGGCGTCGGCGGAGAAGTACTTGTTGGTGCCCACGCTGCCACCAATGGCCTCGTAGTCGGCATCGGTCAGCGTGTAGACGATGTTGGCCACATTGTCGGGAATGACTTCGCTGTCATAGCCCGGGAAGTTGTCTTCGTTGTAGTCGCAACCGGCCATGGTCAACGAGGCGGCGGCGAACAAGCTGTATAGTAATCGTTTATTTCTCATAATCGTTAGCGTTAGGGATTAGAAATTGAACTTCAGTCTTACGGAATAGGTGCGTCCGAAGCCGTAGAACACGCGCTGTACGTCTTCCCACGTGCTGCCGTCCCATGCGTCGGCGATGTATTCCTGGTTGAAGAGGTTGTTGATGTTGCCGCTCAGCGTGGCGCGTATCTTGCCGAAGTCGAAGGTGTAGCCTGCGTTGAGGTCGAAGACGTGGTAGGAAGGCACTTGCCAAGGCTTGCCCACGATGTATTCCTCACCGGGCAGGGCATTGCCAGCCTCGATGTCATAGTCGGCGAAGAGGCGTGCTGCGAAGTTCCAGTCAAGACCGATGCGCAAGCCTTCCATCGGACGGACGGTAAGGCCCAAGGCGGCAGTCGTCTGGGCGGAACCACCCACACTTACGTTGTCCATGCGGATTTGGTAGCGGTATTGCTCGGCGTTGGCCATGTCAGATACGACCTTGCCCGTGGAGGGGCTTTCCACCATTTGGCCTTCTTGGTTGAAGTAGAAGCCGGTGGCCAAGCCGTCCCAGCGCCAGTCGCCCCAAGAGAACATACCGTCCAAGCTGAGCCAGCGGGTGGGACGATAGTTGAAGTCCAGCTCGATACCCATGTGCTTGGCGTTGGCACCGGTCATGTTGAGCACGTAGCGGTTGCCGTCGCGGTCGGTGCTGCTGTCATAGAGGCTCTTGTCCATCCACTTGGTGTAGTAGGCGTTGAGGTTGGCGGCAAAGGTCTTGCTGCGGAAGCCGTAACCTACTTCGAAGGACATTACCTTTTCGTTGAGAGCGTCCGGATTGCGTTCGTGCGAGTTCTGGGAGTTGATGAACGAGGTGTCGAACATCGGGGCGCGGCTGATGAAGCCGGCGTTGAAGAAGACGTTGTGCTTGTCGGTCAGGTTGTAGTTGATACCGCCCTTGATGTTGCCGCCGAGGTAGTTCTTCTTGCCGGACTTGGCGTGGTCGGCATCGTAGTAGAAGCGGTCGTAACGCCAGTAGCCCGTGTTGGACAGGCCGCCGGCCACGAAGGTCGAAATCTTGTCGCGGTTGTACTCCAGCTGGGCGAACACGCCTTCGGACATCACGTGACCGTCATAGTCACGGTAGATGACATCGCCCACACCGAGCTTCTGGTTGACGAAGGCGGGAGTGCCGGCTACAGCATTGTTGGCAGGAAGTACGTTGGAACGGTTGCTGTCCACGAAGTATTGGCCGCTGAACAGGTCGGTGATGATGTTCTGGTGCAAGCCCTTGTAGTAGCGGAAGTCGATACCGCCGTAGAAGTCCAGGTATTCACCGAACTTGGTGGAATAGGTGGAAATCAGGCCGTACCATTCGTGGTTGTTCATGCTCTTGGCCATGATCATTTTCGAGCCGGTGGTGCTGGCGGCATTCAGTTCATCGATGGCATCATAGTCGAAAGTGCCGTCGGGATGGCGGAAGGTGTTGTTGACCGTTCCGTTAGAAGCGCCATACCACAGGCTGCGGTGTTCGCTGTCGCCATTGCCGCTGTAGCCGTTACCACGACCGATGGAGGCATAGAGGGCGGTGCTCAGGCTGGACTTGGCGTTGATTTGCCACAAGTGGTTCAGCGAGATTTGCGGCTTGTGGTAGGAGTTGCGCGAGGAGTTGAACACTTGTCCCTTGCGGTAACCGAAGGTGGGGTTGTAGCGGTAGGGGCTCTGTTCGCCCATATATTGCTGCACGCGCTGCCATTCTTTAATGGAGAGGGCGTTGTTGTAGTTGCGCTGGTGGTGCCATTGCGGTGCGCCGAAAGCCGAGAGCGAGAGTTGGTGGTTGTCGTTGAAGCGCTTGGAGATGTTGACAAACCAGTTATAGCCTTCGAATTCCGTGCCTTGGATGTAGCCGTCGCCCCACGTCTTGCCACCCAGCAAGGTGAAGGCCCAGCCGTCCTTGGTGAGGCCGGACGACACGTTGAAAAGGATTTTGTTGTATCCGTCGTTACCCATGGCGTAGGACACGGAGCCGCCTTTCTTGGCTTCGGTGCCCAAGGTGACGATGTTGATAGAGCCGCCGACGGCAGGTGACGATACTTTCGAGGCACCCAGTCCGCGTTGCACCTGCATGGTGCGGGTTACGTCGGAGAGGCCGGCCCAGTTGCTCCAATACACCTTCTGGTTTTCCATGCCGTTCATGGGGACACCGTTGATCATCACAGCGACGTTTTCACTTTCGAAGCCGCGGACACGGGTGTTGGCATCACCGTAGCCGCCACCGTCTTTGGTGACATATACGCCCGGAGTGGACTTGAGCACTTCGGGGAATTCCTGCGTGCCCAGCTTCTCTTCGATGAAGGCGGGACCGATGGTGCTGACGGCAACCGGCGTCTTGCGGTCGATGGCGATGGTGGAGGTGATGACCACGTCGTTCAGCATCACGGCATCGGCCTGCATTTGGATGGTGCCCACGTTGGATTCAGAGCCGTTGAGGGTGTATTTCTGCTCCTTATATCCCACGTAGGAGAACACGAGAGTGGCGCGTGCCGGAGCCGACTGCGTGAAGTAACCGTCGATGTCGGTTATACTGCCTTGTGTGGAACCTTCCACTACGACACTGGCTCCGATGAGCGGTTCGCCCGTCTCGGCGTCGACCAATTGGCCGCGTACCTTGACGTTCTGCGCATAGGCTGCGAGGCTGCCTACGCACAGCAGGGCTGACAACAGGAAATGCATCAAGTTTCTTTTCATACTTTCTGTTTTAGGTGAAACATAAACGTTAAACAAATACTAATATGTATTTCGTCGTGCAAAGATACGCATAATAATTTGACTAAATGTTACAAAGTCATTACTATTTGGCATAATTAGCGAATTAAAATACTTACTTTCCTCTTTTTCTCCCCTTATCGCTCCGTTATCCCTTCGTTATCCCTCCGTTATCCCTTCGTTATTACTCCTATTCAGAATAAGAGAAACAGTGGTTTTGCAAGAGACATGAAAGAAGCTGCAAAGGGACTAAAATAGACCCTGCACTCTCCGCATTCGGATTCAGACAACGTGCCCTTTGATGTTGCCACTTACTTATCAACCCTGGGCGTAGGGTTCATTCAAACTTCAGGATGAATGTGGTCGGCTCTCCGGGCAGCAGCGCGATGGACCCGTTGGAGAGGCGCATGATTTGTCGTGAGATGCTTAGTCCGATGCCGCTTCCTCCCGTGCGGGTGGTGAAGAAGGGGATGAAGATGTGCTCGGCTATCTCCGGCGGAATGGCCGGTCCGTCGTTGCTGACCTCGATGACCACGGCTTCCGATTCGTCGCAATAGGCGTGGAGGGTGATGTGTCCTTCCGTGTCGCCGCGGGTGCTGTCCGATTCGATGGCCTGGATAGCGTTCTTCAGCAGGTTGGTGACGACTTGCCCAATCAGGTTCTCGTCCGCATGGAGGATGAGGTCGTCCGGCGAAACTTCGCACTTGAACTGAATGGGCGCATCGGGATATTGGTGGCGGGCCAGCTCCATCATCCGTTGGAGGAACCCCTTGACGTAGAACAGGGTGGGCACCGGCGTCGGGATGTGCGTGAACTTGCGGTAGGACTCCACGAAGGCCAGCAACCCCTTTCCTGTCTGGCTGATGGTCTTCAGCCCGTTGCGGATTTCCTCTTGGGGCGCGCCCTGGGCGGTCAGGGTCAGCAGGGTGTCGCTCAGCGAGGTGATGGGCGTGACGTTGTTCATGATTTCGTGGGTCAGCACGCGGGTCAGGCTCATCCAGGAGTCGATTTCCTTTTCATCCAGTTCGTTGTTGATGTCGTTCAGTGTCAGGATGCGCAGGTGCTCGTCGTGGATGGTGATGTCGCTGACGCGGACAAAGAGGTTGAGGCTGCCGCGCTCGTTACTGAGGGGGAACTGGAAGCTGTCTCCCGTCCGGCAGGCGGAGAAGCGTTCGGTGAGCTTCGGGTCGATGTGGTCCAGTTGGCGGACGTGGGTAAAGACCGACAGGCCGAGCAGGCGCAGGGCCTCGCTGTTCTTCTGGTAGACCGCGCCGTTGTCGTTCAGGACGATGATGCCGGTGTTGACGCATTCCAATATCAGTTCGTAGTATTTCTCTTGCTGGACGGTCTCGCTTTTCACCTTATATAATATATGGGCAATGCGATTCAAGGCGCGGTTCACCAGGTTGCTCTCGGCGTCGGGCATCTCTTCCGGGAAGTGGACGGCATAGTCATTGTTCTCGATGGCATCCAGCAGGAAGAGCACCTTGCGGGCGTGGCGGTGTAGCAGGCGGTGGAGTTGCCAGGCCGGGAAGGCGAGGCAGAGGGTCAATACCACCGCCCAAGGCAGCGGATGGCTGTTGCCGAGCGGGAAGGACAGTCCCAGGGCCGTCAGTGTCCACGCATAGCCTGCCGCCAAGCTGATGAGCACCAATAAGGACGTGTAGCGTATGAATGGTCTGTTCATGGGTAGGGGAGAGGACGGGGATTACAGGTTGTATTTCTTCATCTTGTTGTAGAGCGTCTGGCGCGTGATGCCCAGTTGGGCGGCCACGGCTGAAAGGTTGCCGTTGCACGTGTCCAGGGCTTTGGCAATCATTTGCCGCTCCATGTCTTCGAGGGTCGAGGCCGGTGTGTCTTGCACCGGAGGCGTGACCCGTGCCAGTTGGAAGGCTTCGGCGGGCAGGGCGGCGGTGTCGCTGATGATGACGGCCTTCTCGATGACGTGCTCAAGCTCGCGGATGTTGCCCTTCCATGGATGTTGGAGCAACTTTCGGCCGGCGGTTTCCGTCAAGGTGGCGGCCGGCTTGCCGTATTGGCGGGCAAAGCGTTCGACGAAGCGTTGGGCCAATGGCAGGATGTCTTGGGGACGTTCGCGCAGCGGGGGAATCTCCAGGTGGATGGTGTTGATGCGGTAGAGCAAGTCCTCGCGGAACTCGCCACGCAGCACCATGGCGTTCAGGTCGCGGTTGGTGGCACAGATGAGGCGGATGTCCACCGGGATGGGCGTGTTGCTGCCCACGCGGATGACGGTGCGCCGCTGGAGGACGGTCAGCAACTTGGCCTGCAAGTGATAGGGCAGGTTGCCGATTTCGTCCAGGAAGAGGGTGCTGTGTGCTGCCGCCTCGAACTTGCCGGGACGGTCGGTGCGGGCGTCGGTGAAGGCTCCCTTGACGTGGCCGAACAGTTCGCTTTCGAACAGCGTCTCGCTGACGGCACCCATGTCCACCGTCACCATGGGCAGGGCGTTGCGGCGGGAGAGGCGGTGCAGTTCGCGGGCCAGCACCTCCTTGCCCGTCCCGTTCTCGCCGGTGATGAGGACGTTGGCATCCGTGGCGGCCACCTTCTCCACCAGTTCGCGCAGCCGCTGCATGGCAGGGCTGTCTCCCCAATACATCGGATTCTCCTCCTTCGTTTCCTTCCGGGGAGCGGCGGGACGGACAGCCGCCAGCAAGGTATCGACGAGCTTCTGGTTGTCCCAAGGCTTGACGATGAAGTCCGTGGCTCCCTCCTTGATGCCGCGCACGGCCAGGTCGATGTCGGCATAGGCGGTGAAGAGCACCACGGGCAGGGTGGGAGAGAGCCGCTTGACCTCGTGCAGCCAGTAGAGACCCTCGTTGCCGTTGTTGATGCCCGACGTGAAGTTCATGTCCAGCAGCAGCACGTTCCAACGCTCTTCCCTCAGCACCGAGGGCAGGGTGACGGGCGAGGGCAGCAGGCCTATCTTGTCGAAGTAGGGTTTCAGCAGGAGTTGCAGGGCGGTCAATACGCTGCGGTTGTCGTCCACAATCAGTATGTTTCCTTTCTTCTTCATTCCTTCTGTCTCTGTGTATTTGCCTGCAAATATAGGGCTTTTGGTTGAAACCTGATTCACCTGGCGCGGCTTGCATCGTTGGCCGTTGTGTCTAATAATTAGACGCTGCTGTCTAAAAATTAGACACTCCCGCCGGAAACGCATACCGTTTATCCATTGTGTATCTGATGGATATGTGTTTTGGCACGGTTTTGGCATTAGCATGGATAGGAAAACAATAAAAAACTTACGATATGCAATCTTTCCATTACATCCTCCGCTCCCTGCTCCATGCCAAAGGGAGTAATCTGCTGAAGGTTGTGTCCCTGGGCTTGGGACTGACCATGAGCATCCTGCTCTTCTCCCGCGTGGCGTTCGAGCAGAGTTATGACACGTGTTTCAAGGATTATGACCGCCTCTACCAGGTGTGGAGCCAGTTCACCGTCAAGGGCGAGAAGTACGACTGGCAGCAGCAGAACAGCGGCCCCGTGGTGGGTGCCATTTTCGAGAGCTTCCCCGAACAGGTAGAGGCAGCCACCTGCACCAACCGCTGGATGGCTTCCGAGCCGCTCTATTATGGCAATACCCGTTTCAACGAGCCGAAGATTGCCGCCGACTCCCTCTTCTTCCAAACAATGGGCATCGAAGTGCTGACGGGCAATCCCGTGCAGGATCTCCAGCAACCCAACGTCATTTACCTCTGCGAGACCTTGGCACGGCGTATGTTTGGCGGAGAAGATCCCATTGGCAAGGTCATCAGCTACAACTACCAGCGCGACCTCACCGTGCGCGGCACCTACGCCGACCTGCCGGACAACACTACGGTGAAGGCCGATGCTGTCATCTCTATGCCTCCATCGTGGGCGGCCGAGTTGAGCAACTATTCGTGGGACGGGGGAGACTCCTATCCGCAATACGTCCGCTTGAAGCCCGGCGTGGATGCCGAGGCGATGAACAGCCGCATGGATGCCATGATGGACAAGTACCGCCCGGCGGAGAGCAAGAAATATTTCGGCTATGCAGCCAAGATTGCTCCCCTGCGTGACACCTACCGGGGTTACGAGGACGTGCAACGCTCCAAAGTCATCCTGTTGGTCATGGGCTTGGCCATCTTGTTCATTGCCGCACTGAACTATGCACTGCTTTCCATTTCTTCCCTCAGCCGTCGGGCCAAGGCCGTGGGTGTGCAGAAGTGTAGCGGAGCCAGTGGGGCGGGCATCTTCGGGATGTTCCTGACGGAGACGGCCATCATCATCCTGTTGTCACTCTGTATGATGGCGTTTCTGCTCTTTGCTTTTCAGGACTTTGTGGAGGACACGGCCAGCACCCGTCTGCACAACCTGCTGACCTGGCAACGCGCTTGGGTGCCGGCCCTGACGATACTTGTGCTCTTTGTGGTGGGCGGTGTGCTGCCGGGACATCTCTTTGCAAAGATACCCGTCACGCAGGTGTTCCGCCGCTACACCGAGGGCAAGAAGGGGTGGAAGCGTCCGCTGCTCTTCGTACAGTTTGCCGGCGTGGCCTTCATCTGCGGGGTGATGACGATGGTGACAGCGCAATATAATTATGTGTTGGACAAGGACATGGGGTTCGACCCTTCCCGTGTGGCCATATCCACATGGATAGGCGTTAACAAGGAGGTCGGCGACCAGGTGCGGGCGAAGTTCCTCAATATGCCTTATGTGGAGGCGATGACCTATTCTGCCAATTCCAATCCGGTGAGCGGATACAGCGGTACGTTCATTCCGGGCGAAGACGGACAACCGCTCTTCTCCTCGCGTTACGACGTTTGGGCGGACAATTATGTCGAGGTAATGGGTATGACCCTCTTGCAAGGGCGTATGCCGCGTGTAGGCAATGAGGTGGTCGTGAACGAGACCTTTGCCGAGATGATGCACTGGGGAAACGACGTGGTAGGCCGCACGCAAGATATTGACGGGCAGCATGTCAAAGTGGTGGGACTTCTGAAGGATTTCCAGATAGAGGGTTTTTTCCAAAAGCCGATGCCCTTCATCGCTTCCTATATGTATTACCCGTATGGAATCTTCACCTTCAAACTGAAAGAGCCATTTGGCGACAATCTCTTGAAATTGCAGCAGGCATTGGCCGATGCTTTCCCGGGGCGTAGCGTCGATGTTTACTCCATGCAGCAGCAGGCGGAGAATCTCTACAACCCCGTCCGCGTCCTGCGCAACGCTATGGTAGTGGCCGCCATCGTCATGTTCTTCATCATGCTGATGGGCCTGCTGGGCTACACCGCCGACGAGGTGCAACGCAGGAGCAAGGAGATAGCCATACGCAAGGTCAACGGCGCGGAGGCCGGGGGCATCCTCGAACTCTTGGGGCGCGACATCCTCTGGGTGGCCCTGCCAGCGGTGCTCCTCGGCGTGGGCGCGTCGGCCTACGTCAACGGCTTGTGGCTGGAGATGTTCTCCGTCACCGTGCCCGGCGGCTGGGCGGTGTATGTGCTCGTGGCGTTGGTCAACCTGCTGGTCATCCTGGCCTGCGTCTTGTGGCGCACGTGGCACATCGCCAACGAGAATCCCGTGCTCAGCCTGAAGAACGAGTAGGGCACAGTTTGTCACAGTACGGGTGTGAGGGCTTCACAGTACGGATGTGAGGGCTTCACAGTACGGGTGTGAGGCTGTCACAGTACGGGTGTGACACCGTTACAGTACGGATGTAACGCCGTTACAATACGGATGAAACGCCGTTACAATACGGATGAAACGCCGTTACAGTATGGATGAAACGGAATGAAACAATAAACCCAATGTGGATAACTAATAATTAAAACGATACTCTTATGATTCAGATTAACGACATCAGCAAAGTCTTCCGCACGACGGAAGTGGAAACCGTAGCCTTGAACCACGTCAACCTCGAAGTGAAGGAAGGCGAATTCGTAGCCATCATGGGCCCCTCGGGCTGTGGCAAGTCTACCTTATTGAATATCCTCGGCCTGCTGGACAACCCCACCGAGGGCAGTTACAAGCTCCTGGGCGAGGAGGTGGCCAACCTCAAGGAGAAGGAGCGCACCCGCGTCCGCAAGGGCAAGCTGGGCTTCGTCTTTCAGAGCTTCAACTTGATAGACGAACTCAACGTCTTCGAGAATGTGGAGCTTCCCCTGACGTACCTCGGCATTAAGTCCGCTGAACGGAAACGGATGGTGGACGACATCCTGCGCCGCATGAACATCGGCCACCGTGCCAAGCATTTCCCCCAGCAACTCAGCGGCGGTCAGCAGCAGCGCGTGGCCATCGCCCGTGCCGTGGTGACCACCCCCAAGCTCATCCTGGCGGACGAGCCGACCGGTAACCTTGACTCCAAGAACGGCGCCGAGGTGATGAACCTCCTCACCGAGCTGAACAAGGAAGGCACGACCATCGTTATGGTGACACACTCGCAGCACGATGCCTCCTATGCCCACCGCACGGTGCATCTGTTCGACGGAAGCATTGTGGCGAATACGAAGAACAACCTTTGAAAATGAAGAATGAAGAATGATGAATGAAGAATTTGCTGTGCATTCGATGCTTCATTCTTAATTCTTAATTCTTAATTCATCATTCATCATTCATCATTCTTCATTCTTAATTCTTAATTCTTAATTAAAATGAGGTATCTATACTATACAATCCAGACCCTGCGCCGTGGCCGCTCGTCCACCTTCATCAAGCTGGTGTCGCTGACGCTGGGGCTGCTGGTGGGCGTGCTGCTCTTTGCGCAGATAGCCTACGAACTGAGTTTTGACCGCTTCTACGAGGAGCCGGAAACGCTGGTCACGCTGCGGATGCGCGATGTGAAACAGGGCGTCCCCGAGGAGGAATACAATTACGGTACGTACCAGCCGGCTGCCGCCGACCTGTGGGAAGCCATGCCCGACCTGATAGAGAGTGCCAGCCTGAGCAGCAATTTCTGGCAGCCCACCCTCTACCTGGAGGACAAGAAGCTGGAAAGCTTTTCTGTCCTCTTTGCGGACACGCTCTATTTCCAGACTACCGGCTTGCCGATCCTGCAAGGCAATCCGCGCGACCTGGCCTTGAAGGGCAACGCTTTCATCTCGCAGAGCAAGGCGCGGGAGCTCTTCGGCGACGAGAACCCCATTGGCAGGGAGTTGTCCGTGGAGAAGCAGTTTAATGTCACCATCCGGGGCATCTATGCCGACGTGCCCCGCAACAGCATCATGCCCCACGACATGGTTCTCTCCCAGGCGTTCATGGATTGGGGATTCGGCAAGGGCACGTGGGGGACGAACAACATCTACTCCGTCCTCTTCCGGCTGAAACACCCTGAGGACGTGGAGCGGATGAACGAGCGGGTGCAAAAGGCAGTGGAGCAATACACCGACACCCATCTGGGCGAGGACGTGGTGACGGAATACAGCGTGTTGCCGCTCTACCGGGTGTACCGCTCTTTACCGGACACCACGCGGAGGCTGGTCATCCTGGCGGTGCTGGGCTTCTCCATCTTCTTTGTCTCGGCCATGAACTATGTGCTGAGTGCCGTGGCCACGATGAGCCGCCGGGCTAAGGCGGTGGGCGTGCATAAGTGTAACGGTGCCTCAGGCGGACAAATCCTGGGTATGTGTCTGTGGGAGACGGGCTGTTTGTTGCTCGTTGCCGTTGCTTGCGCCGGGCTGTTGATGGCTATGTTCAGCGACCCGTTGGAAGACCTGTTGGGCAGTCGCTTGGCCGACCTCTTTACCATTCGTACGCTCTACGTGCCATTGGGGCTGGTGGCAGTGTTGTTTGTGGTGACGGGGTTCTTGCCGGGACGGTTGTATGCCCGGATTCCTGTGACGCAGGTGTTCCGCCGCTATACGGATGGCAAGCGTTCGTGGAAGCGGGGGCTGCTGTTCGTGCAGTTCGTGGGCGTGGCCTTCATCAGCGGGCTGTTGCTCACCACGGTGTGGCAGTATCACGACCTGATGAGCCGCAGCGTGGGGTTCCGCTCCGAGGGACTGGCGGTAGGGCTGTTGTCCGGCAGCTTGGACAGGACGGAAGGCGTGGCCGATGCCATCCGCCGCGAGTCATATGTGGAGGCGGTGGCAGTCAGCGGAAATAACCTGTTGGCGCATTACAGCACCAACCGCCTGACGGACAACCAAGGCAACTTCATCTGCCCGCTGCACTTCATGGTCATTGACAAGGACTTCCCCCAAGTGACCGGCTTGAAGCTCTTGGAAGGCTCCTGGCCCCGACATCGGGGAGAAGCACTGGTGGGCAAGACTACGGTGGAGACGATGAAGTGGGGCGACACGGCCATCGGACGGCAGTTGCCCATTATCCCCGGTTGGGCCGGTTTGGAGGAACCGCCGGTCATCGTGGGCGTGGTGGACGATGTGCGCAACATGGGCTTCTTCATGGAGCAGACCTGCACCTCCTTCATTCTGGGCGACCGCCTGCGCTGCTTCAACGTCCGTCTGAAAGCCCCGGTAGACGAGAATCTGAAGAAACTGAATGCCTTCACGGCAGAGACCTATCCCAATCTGGGGCTGGAGTTCACGACCTATCAGGAGATTCGCCGCCAGCAAAACGAGAGTGTCTCCCACTTCCGCAATATGGTGTGGGTTACAACGCTGTGCATTGTCCTTATGGTATTGATGGGTCTTATCGGCTACGTCAGCGACGAGACCGAACGCCGTTCGAAGGAGATTGCCATCCGCAAGGTGAACGGTGCCATGGCTCGTGACATCTTGCGGCTGTTCTCGGCAGACATTCTTCGGGTAGCTGCTCCGGCCATTGTCATCGGCTTGTTCGTCTCGTGGTATGTGTCCGGCCAGTGGATGCAGCAGTTCGCGGACAGTGCGTTGTTGTCTCCCGGCAGGTTTGTCGGGGTGGGCGTGGCTTTGTTGGTGCTCATTGTCTGCATCGTCGTTCTCAAGGCTTGGCGCATAGCGGGGGAGAATCCGGTGGAGAGTATCAAGACCGAGTGACTTGTTGGACATAGGAACATAGAAAAGGGGAACCCCGCGAGGAGCTCCCCTTGTCTTGTACCCACAGGTCGGTGTCAGCTGATGTAGTAACACAGCGTGAGGTAGATGATGGTCTTGCGACCCACCTTGCTCTCCTCGATTTCCACCTTGCCTTCACGTGCCAGCCATCCGATGGCTGCGTTCAGGTCGCGGTCGGCCAAGCCGGTGGCCGCTTTCACTTCGTCATATTGCCACTTGCGGTGTTCGCTTGCCAGCTGTCTCCAGACGATGCCGGCGTTTTCTCCAATGTTTTGTACGTTCATAAGATCGAGATATTTAAGTTAGGGTTTCGCAGGCAAAGGTAGCGATTATTCTGTAAAATCAGATGCTTGGTGATGATTTAATAGAGATAAATGCGTATATTTGCGTCCATAGAACGTTTAAAATGGAAGATAATGGCAATCATCAACGAGTATCATCGCCGAGTGACGGAACAGAAAAAAAATTCCGTAGCCGCTTGGCAGAAGCAGCCAATGTCGCGCAGCGAACGCTTGAATCAATTCAAGCGCTTGCGGGAACATCGTATTGCAAGGGAGTCCAAATCCATGCGCTCAGACGGTATGCAATAGAAACGGGGTGTTGGTTGGAAGATTCTTCCCTGTTGGGTGACTATGTGGATCGGGGATCCGAGAATGAAGTCTATTCGGCACGTGATGCCGATCTTGTGTTTAAGTTGAATGATTTTCGTTATGCGGATGATAATTTGAATGCTTTTTTTGAGCGTATACAGGCTCATAATTTTTATTTTCCGGACTGTGCTTATGACCTATAGGTTTTGTTCTTAACCACGAGGGCAATGTTTGTGCCGTCTTGGTGCAACCCTTTATTCATGCGGAACGTGAGGCTACGCCCCAGGAGATAGCCGATGCCTTGATATGTAGCGGCTTTCTGCCCCAATTGGAAGGCGAATATTTCTCGAATGGCGAATATGATATTTTTGATGCTCTGCCTAATAATGTGTTGAAGGGGACAGATGGCCATCTCTATTTCATTGATACCATTATTTATCCTACAGGAAACGAGGGGTACAGTACCTATCGGAGTCTGTCCCCTCGTTTCTTATGATTTATTGTCAGACGGTTTCTGCCTGCTCTTTTCGCTTTTGTCTCTTCATATACCACACCAACGCCCCTACCGCCGTCAGAAACGCCAGCAGGTCGCTCACTGGCAGGCTGGCCCATACGCCGTCCAATCCCCAGATGCCGGGGAAGACGAGCAGGCAGGGCAGAAGGTAGATGAGCTGGCGCGTCAGGGAGAGGAAGAGGCTCATCTTGGCCAGGCCGATGTTTTGGAAGAAGTTGCCGATGACAATTTGCGCCCCGATGACCGGGAACATGGCCACGCAGATGCGCAACCCGTGTGCCGCCATGTCGATGAGGACATCATCGCTGGTAAACACCGCCGACACGGCATGGGGGAATAACTCGCAGATGAGGAAGCCGCTGGTGGTGATGCACACGCCCCAAGTGATGGCCAGGCACAGCGTCTGCTTCACTCGTTCGGGCTTGCGTGCACCGAAGTTGTAGCCGATGATAGGCTGCATACCCATGGTCAGACCCATGACAATCATCAGGTAGAGCATCAGCAGGCGGTTGATGATGCCATACGAGCCGATGGCCAGGTCTCCTCCATGGTTGCGCAGGGCATTGTTGATGATGATGACGATGACGCAGGCCGTGACGTTCATCAGGAAGGGCGACATGCCGATGGAGAAGATATCCCCCACGATGCGCCGCTCCAGTTTGAGGTAGGGACGTTGCAGGCGGATGTCGTTTTTCTTGTTGAGGAAGTGGTTGAGCACCCACAGCATTCCGATGAACTGCGAACACACCGTGGCCAGGGCGGCACCGCGGATTCCCCAGTCGAACTGGAAGATGAACAGCGGTGCTAGTATCACGTTGACCAACACGCTGGTCATGGACGTCAGCATGGCCTTCTTGGGATGGCCCGTGGCACGCATCACGTAGTTCATACCTATCATCACGTAGGCGAAGGGTGTGCCCGCCAAGATAATCTGCATGAAGTCGCGTGCATAGGGAAGGGTCTCGCCGCTCGCCCCGAAGAAGCGCAAGATGGGGTCGAGGAAGAGGAAGGACAATCCTCCGAAGATGATGGAGTTGATGATGCAGAGCATCAGCGTGTTGCCCAGCACTTTGTTGACGCCCTCCATGTCCTTCTGACCCAAGCGAATGGACGAGATTGTGGAGCCGCCTGCCGACACCAGGTTGCCGAAGGCGGCCGTCAGGTTCATCATCGGGAAGGTGATGGCAAGGCCCGCGATGGCCATGGCACCCACACCGTGTCCGATGAAGATGCTGTCGATGATGTTGTAAAGCGAAACAATGGTCATGCCGATGATGGCAGGAATGGAATATTGCAAAAGCAATTTGCCGATGGGCTCCGTGCCCATGAGATGAGGATTGTTTTGGTTCATACGCTTATGTCTCTTTATATTATATAATGTATAGGAGTTGACGAGGGATAAAAATCCGCGCAAAGGTACGAAATATCTTGCATCTGTCAGATAGATTTCAGACCTTTGTGCCGGATTTAACAACCATGCAATGTTTTATGGATAACACGTTTTGCAAAGCCGTCCTCTTTGACTTTGACGGCGTGATAGTGGATACCGAGGGGCAGTACAGCCTCTTCTGGGACAAGATTGGTCAGGATTACCTGGGCGACCCGGAGTTTGGTGGCCGTGTGAAGGGTCAGACACTGACCTACATTTACGACAAATACTTTCCCGACCCGCAGGTGAGGCCGGCGCTGACCGAGGCTCTCCTTCGCTTTGAGGAACAGATGTCTTACGACTATATTCCCGGCATTCTCGACTTCCTGGCCGACCTGCGCCGTCACGATGTGCGTATGGCCGTGGTCACCAGCTCCAATGAACAGAAGATGGCTGCCGTCTATCGTCATCGTCCTGAGATTCCCGCCTTGTTCGACCGCATCCTCACCGCCGAGCAATTCGCACATTCCAAGCCCCATCCCGATTGCTATCTGCTGGGCATGCGCACCTTTGGCACCACACCTGCCGAGACCTGCGTCTTCGAGGATTCCTTTAACGGGCTGAAGGCGGGCATGGCATCGGGTGCGTTCGTCTTCGGCGTGGCCACGACAAATCCTCGCGAAGCCATCGCTTCGGCGAGCCATTGCGTGATTGACGATTTCCGCGGCTTCACCTACGAGGACATGTGCCGTGCATTAACCATTAATCATTGACCATTAATCATTAATACATTATACATTAAAATCATGGCTGGATACATTTCAGAAGACAATCGCAAAGTGACTACCCATCGCCTCGTAGAGATGAAGCAGAGGGGCGAAAAAATATCCATGTTGACCTCGTATGACTACACCATGGCCCAGATTGTGGACGGTGCCGGGATGGACGTCATCCTGGTGGGCGACTCCGCTTCCAACGTCATGGCAGGCAATGTGACCACCCTGCCCATCACGCTCGACCAGATGATTTACCATGCCAAGAGCGTGGTGCGCGGCGTGAAGCGTGCCATGGTGGTGGTGGACATGCCCTTCGGCTCCTACCAAGGCAATGAGTTGGAAGGCGTACACTCCGCCATCCGCATCATGAAGGAGAGCCACGCCGACGCCCTGAAGATCGAGGGCGGCGAGGAGATCATCAGCACCGTGAAGCGCATTATCAATGCGGGCATCCCCGTGATGGGCCACCTGGGCCTGATGCCGCAGAGCATCAACAAGTATGGCACCTACACCGTCCGCGCCAAGGACGATGCCGAGGCCGAGAAGCTGGTGCGCGACGCCCACTTGCTGGAAGAGGCTGGCTGCTTCGGCCTGGTGCTGGAGAAAATACCCGCGGTGCTGGCCGGACGGGTGTCGCACGAACTGACCATCCCCGTCATCGGCATCGGTGCCGGAGGCGATGTGGACGGACAGGTGCTCGTGGTGCAGGATATGCTGGGCATGAACAATGGCTTCCGCCCGCGCTTCCTCCGCCGCTATGCCGACCTCCATACGGTGATGACGGATGCCATCAGCCGCTATGTCAGTGATGTGAAGAACCTGGATTTCCCCAATGAGAAAGAACAGTACTGATCATCCGTCCCTGTTCAACCGCAACTTCGGGTTGGTGTGCGTGGCGGGCTTCCTGCTCTATGCCACGGCCTACGCGGTGTTGCTGCCCCTGATGCGGTCGGGATTGGCCTCGGACCTCTGCTTTCCTTTTCTGATAGGGATGCAGTTGGGAGGCCTGTTCAGCGCGTGGCTGGCGGACAAGTTCCGCCGCAAGCACGTGCTGGGTTATCCCTTCGTGGGGATGCTGCTCGTGTCCATCGGCTATGCCTATGCCTCGACCGCGTCGCAGTATGCGGCTTTGGCCTTGCTGCACGGGGTTTGCTTCGGCTTGGCCTCGTCGGCGGCTGTCACGCTGAGCATCGATGTGGTGCACTCCGGCCTTCGTACGCAGGCTAACACGACTTACGCCTTTGTCTCGCGGCTGGGGATGGTCGTGGGCGGCGTGGCGGCGTGGTGGCTGATGCCCCTCAATACCTACCAATGGCTGATGCCTGTCCTGTTCGGGGGAGTAGGCGTGCTGGCAGCGGCGTTGATGTACGTGCCTTTCCGGGCGCCCATCGGTTTGCCGGTGGTGAGCACGGATCGTTATGTCCTGCCACGTGCCGTGTTGCCGGGGCTTAATGTGGCGGTGCTTGCCTTTGCTTGCGGAATGTGCGTCATGTCGGGTGCGACGGCTTGGTTGTTCTTGCCGGCCGTATTGTCGCCCTGGTGGGTGCGGATGTTCGTCAAGCTCTCCCACCATTGCCAGCGGGCCACGGGCAACGTGACCTATCAATTCTTTACGGATGCCGGTTTGCTCATTGGCGTGGCCTATGCGCAGGCCTATGCGGAGTTTCCCCTTTGGGTGCCCCTCGCATGGCTGGCGTTTGCCCTCGTGATGTACCTCTGCTTCACTCGTATTTATTATAAGAAGATGCGTGTCAGATAGGGCACGAAGATAATCAATCCTACGGCAATCGCCGCCAGGGCGCACACCAATACCGCCCCGGCGGCGATGTCTTTTACCTGCCCGGCCAGCGGATTGCGCTGGGGCGACACGAGGTCTACCAGTCGCTCGATGGCCGTGTTGAACAATTCCGCGCCAATGACCATTCCGATGCAGAGGCAGATGGCTATCCACTCGCCCCGCGTGATGCCGAAAGCGAACCCCGCCGCGATGACCACAACGGTGGTGATGAGGTGGAAGCTGAGGTTCTGCTCGCGTCCCACACAGGCACGGATGCCCTGCCAAGCATAGCGGAAGCTGCGGAGCTGTTTCTTATAGTCGTATCTCATAATTATTTCAATTTCTTGTCACCTGCTTGACTCCCTTCACCGTGCGCAGTTTCTTGATGAGCGCCTCCAGTCGGGCGGTGTCGCCCAGCATCACAGTGAGGTTTCCCCAGAAGAGGCCGTCGTTGGAGTCGATGCTGATGCTGCGCAGGCTGATGCCGTCCTCCTTGTTGATGATGGACGTGATGTTGGTGACGATGCCGATGTCGTCGTGTCCCACCACGCGCAGGGTGATGGGATATTGCGTGCCCTCGGCCTTGCCCGCCCAGCGTGCGCGGACGATGCGGTAGCCGAAGCGTTGGCGCATCTCCGGAGCGTTGGGGCAGTCCGTGCGGTGTATCTTGATGCCGCCGTTGACGCTGACGAAGCCGAATACGTCGTCGCCATAGATGGGGTTGCAGCAGCGGGCCAGCTTGTAATCCAATCCTTTGAGGTTCTGGTCGATGACGAGCACATCCTCTTTGCCTCCCGTCGTGGCCTCGTCGGGGGTGGCGGGCGTCAGATTGAAAGCCTCTGCACTGCGGTAGATGGCGGCGTCGCGCGAGTCGGCCGTGTCGCGGCGCTGTTGCTCTAGGTAGCGGTCGATGAGGTCGTTCACGTCCAGCGCGCCGTCGGCCACGGCTTGGTAGAAGTCGGTCACCACTTTGTAGCCCATGCGCTTGATGAGGCGCATCATCGTGCCGTCGTCATACTCTATCTTGCGGTTCTTGAACTTGCGCTCCAGCATCTCCTTGGCGAAGTCCGTCTGGCGGGCCACCATCTCCTTCAGGGCCTGCTTGATCTTAGTGCGTGCCTTGGAGGTGGTGACGATGTTCAGCCAATCCTGCTTGGGCGTCTGGGTGCTCGAGGTCATCACCTCCACCTGGTCGCCGCTTTGCAGACGTTGGCGCAGGGGGACGTTCTTGCCATTGACCCGCGCGCCGATGCACTTGCAGCCCAGGGCGGTGTGGATGTGGAAGGCGAAGTCCAGCACCGTGGCTCCCTTGGGCAGCTTGAACAGGTCGCCCTTGGGGGTGAAGACAAATACCTCGTCCTCGTACAGTTCCAATTTGAAGCGGTCCATGGCTTCGAGGTCGCTCTCCGAATTCTCCAACGCCTCGCGCACCGAGGTGAGCCATTCGTCCAGGCCGCTCTCGCCCTTGATGCCCTTGTAGCGCCAGTGGGCGGCCAGTCCGCGCTCGGCGATGTCGTCCATGCGCTCGGTGCGTATCTGTACCTCCACCCATTTGCCTTCGGGGCCCATAACGGTGATGTGCAGCGATTCGTATCCGTTGCTCTTGGGCACGGACAGCCAGTCGCGCAGCCGCTTGGGATTGGGCTGATACATGTCGGTGACGATGGAGTACACCTGCCAGCACTCCTGCTTCTCCTTCTCCAGCGGCGAGTCGAGGATGACGCGGATGGCAAAGAGGTCGTACACGCCTTCGAAGGGGCACTTCTGCTTCTTCATCTTCTGGTAGATGGAGTGGATGGACTTGGTGCGTCCCTTGATGTGGAAGTGCAGCCCGGCTTCCTCCAGTTTCCGTTGGATAGGGGCGATGAAGTTGGCGATGTAGCGGTCGCGCGAGGCCTTTGTCTCGTTCAGCTTCTCCTTGATGTGGTAGTAGACGTCGTGCTCGGTGTACTTCAGCGAAAGGTCTTCCAACTCCGACTTCAGCTTGTAGAGGCCCAGCTTGTGGGCCAGGGGAGCGTAGAGATACGCCGCCTCGTTGGCCACGCGGAGGCGTGCCTCGTCGTTCTCGGCGTCCTTTATCTGGCGCATGATGTTGACGCGGTTGGCTATCATGATGAGGATGACGCGCATATCCTCTGCAAAGGACAGGAGCAGCTTGCGGAAGTTCTCCGACTCAATGCTGGGGCTTTTCTGGTAAAGCTCCTGCACGCGAATGAGGCCGCGGATGATGCCTGCCACGTCCTCGCCAAACTCCTGCCCGATTTCTTCGGTCGTATAGGTGCCTATGCGCACCGAGTCGTGCAACATCACGCCCAGGATGGACGCGCGCCGCATGCCTATTTCTTCGGCCACGATGACCGCCGTCTGCATATCCTTGATGATGGGGTTCAGCCCGAAGACGTCGCGGGGGATGGGATTGGTCTGGAGGGAATGCACGAGGTGGGCTTTCAGCCTGCGGCAATCCCCCTTTTGCAGGGCGTCGCCGGAGAGTTGAAGGAGCTTTCGGTAGAGGACGATGAGCTGTGCCCGTTCCTCGGGAGTGAAAAATGCGCTTGTTTCCATATCTTCTTATTTTGACGGCACAAAGATAGCGAATTTATTCTTTATGCTTGCAATTTGTAGGTTGAAAATCTGATTTTCTGTCTATGTGAACGCGGTCTCCTGTGCCATGAGGCAGGGTTCCAACGCCGGTGAAACCGAGTTCCAATACGGGTGGAACTGGGTTCCAACGCCGTTGGAACTCCGTTACAGTATGGGTGTAACGCTGTTACAGTATGGATGTAACGCCGTTACACCGCCGTTGTAACACGCTTCATTGGAAGCGTTCTCCCCACAACGCCTGCATCCGCTCCTTGTGGCGTGCCTCTGCGGCGTTCTCCTGGGGTTGCCAGATGCGCTGCTCCTTCAGTTCGTCGGGGAGGAACTGCTGGCGGACGAAGTGGCCCGGATAGTCGTGGGCATACTTGTAGTTCTTGGCATAGCCCAGGTCTTTCATCAGCTTGGTGGGGGCGTTGCGCAGGTGGAGGGGCACGGGCAGATTACCCGTCTGACGCACCAGGGAGAGGGCATCGTCAATGGCCAGGTAGGCCGAGTTGCTCTTGGGGCTGGTGGCCAAATATACCGTACACTCCGCCAAGGGGATGCGTCCCTCCGGCCAGCCGATTTTCATCACCGCGTCAAACGTGGCATTGGCCAGCAGCAGCGCGTTGGGATTGGCCAAGCCGATGTCTTCCGCCGCACTGATGACCAACCGTCGGGCGATGAACGCCGGGTCTTCGCCTCCTTCCACCATGCGGGCCAGCCAGTAGATGGCACCGTCGGGGTCGGAGCCGCGGATGGACTTGATGAAGGCGGAGATGATGTCGTAGTGCATCTCCCCGTCCTTGTCATACGCCAGCGGATTCTGTTGCAGGCGGTCGGTGACCAGTGCGTCGGTGATGACCACGGGGTCTTGCGCCTCGGCATCTACCACCAGTTCGAGGATGTTGAGCAGCTTGCGCGCGTCTCCGCCGCTATACCGCAGCATGGCGTTGGTTTCCTTTAGCTCAATTTTCCGCTCCTTCAGGACGATGTCGGTGCGGATGGCGCGTTGGAGGAGTTCGAGCAGGTCGTCTTTCTCCAGCGACTTGAGCACATAGAGCTGGCAGCGGGACAGTAGCGGGCGGATGACTTCGAACGAGGGATTCTCCGTCGTGGCGCCTATCAGGGTGACGATGCCTTGCTCCACCGCCCCCAGCAGGGAGTCCTGTTGCGATTTGCTGAAGCGGTGTATCTCGTCGATGAAGAGGATGGGGCTGGCCGAGGAGAAGAAGCGGTTGTGCTTTGCCTTCTCGATGACGTCGCGCACGTCCTTCACGCCGCTGGTCACTGCGCTCAGGGTGTAGAAGGGAGTCTCCAATTTGTGTGCGATGATTTGCGCCAGCGTGGTTTTCCCCACCCCCGGAGGTCCCCAGAGGATGAAGGAGGAGATGCGGCCCGAATCTATCATCCGGCGCAACACGGCACCCGGGCCAACGAGGTGCTTTTGGCCGATGTATTCGTCCAATGTCTGCGGGCGAAGGCGTTCTGCGAGAGGAGCCATATGTATGAATGTTTAATCAAAATAAAGTCAATACCATGAACCGGATGCCCCACTTGGTGGTGCCTGGCAGGTTTGTGTAGGTCAGGCGGCGCACATACTCGATGTGCAGCAGCTTGAAGATGTTGTAGATGCCGATGCTGGCCTCAACGTAGGGCTTGTTGCCCATCACGAAGCTGGTAGGTGCCCCGTCGCGCATGGGGAAGAGGAAGATGCCGGCGTCGCGATTCTTGTAGGGGTTGTTCTTGTCTGTCAAGGTTCCCCACAGGGCACGCACGCGGAACATTTCCCTCCACTTCAGCTTGCGGATGAGGGGGATGCGGTTGAACAGCTTGCCGTTGAGGTCGTAACTCAGGGCGATTGAAGCGTAGCGGTCGTTGAGGAACTCCATGTTGTTGATGAGGTTGAACGACTCGTTGTTTTGCGTGATGTACGACAGGTTGGCCATAGGCAGGTTGAGCAAGGGGAAAGGCACCTTGTTCCACTGGATGCCTCCGCGGAGGGTAGCATCAAGCTTGCCCCAGGAGCCAAACCAGATGCGCTTGCGGAAACTGGCTTCGGTGAGATTGAAGTTGTAGTCGCCTCCCAGCAGACCTTTGACTCCGGTGGTGTGCGACAGGGTGAACACGGGTGCGTCGAGCGACACGGGGATGCGCCGCTGCTTGGTGTTGACGAAGGTTTCGCCGGGGGCATAGCGCAGGGTGACGCCCAACTCGGTGGTGGTGATGTCGTGCACACGGGTGTTGGTGCCGTCCAGCACGCCGGGTGTGGCGCCGTCGTTTTGCCAGTACTCCAGCTTTCCGCCGGGCTGGTCATTGCGGTGACGGGCGATGGCCTGCATGGAGAATCCAGTGTTGGTCTCCAGCTCGTAGGTCAGGGTGGCGTCGCGGATGTAGGACATCTGGTCGACCGTGGCCCATTTCCACCCTACGAACATGTTGTCCTTGTCTGTCATGAGGTATTTGTCCATGGGGTTCATCACGTCGTAGGTGTACTTGAAGGCGAGGTAGTGCTTGGGAAACTCCCACAGCACGTATTCGCGCTTGTTGAACGAGTAGGCCACTTGCCCGGAGTAAAACCACTTCTTGTCCTTCGTGCCGTAGGCGCCATATCCGCTCACGCTCCAATGGGGATGGAGGTTGCCCGTGGTCATGGCGCTTAGTCGGAAACGGGTGCCGTTGAGGTAGTTGCTGGTAATCATCGTGTTGATAGGGCCTATGTCTACCTTGCTGGGATGCTTCTTGCCGCCTGTTTCGACGAAGTTCTCGATGAGGGCTTTGGCAAAGAAGATGACGTATTTGAAGCCGGGTATCTGCTCGATGCGGTTCATGAAGAGGTCCATGGTGCTCTCTTTCTTTGTGAGGGGTACTTGGCGTACGCTGGCCCAGTATTCGTCGGGGCGTGAGAGCATGTTGGCCTCCTTGATTACGCTTCCTTTTAGGCGGAAAAGTCGTGGTTCGATGGGGTCGAACTTATAGTCGGAGTACTTGGTGGTGCGCTGCACTTCCAAGCCTTGTATGCTCTTGACGATTCCCAACTCTACGGTCATGTCGTCGTCCGTCAGCACCCAGTTGCTGTCGGGCAACTGTTCGAATTGCTGTACGATGCTCATGGATTCCACCCAGTTGACACCCGTGTTTTGGGGCAGATTCATGGTGCAGCGGCGCACGGCATACGTGGAATCTTTCTGTACGTAAAGATGCCCCGTGAAGCCGAAGTCCTGCGAGTTTTGGGGGACGAACGTCAGGTGTACGCACTCGTGCCCGTCCACCATCACGGTATCTTCCAGATAGTATTTGTAGAAGGCGATGCCTCCGCGCCCGATGGGGCTGGTGAAGTAGCGTTGCAGCAGGCGGATGTTATCCTCGTAAATGTTGACGTTGGAGAAGACGTCGTTCAGGATGGTGCCCAGCATGTCGCCCGTGTTGAAGAACTCCTCGATGCCTGTCGAGTTCATGCCCTCGATGATGGTCTTCTCGCTCTTGGGGTCTTTGCGGTAGATGGTACGGCTGGCGGTCTCCTTGATGGATATGGGCAGGATGAGTTTTCCTGAGAGGGAGGATTCCTCCACCTGGTCTTTGAAGAAAGCGAACTTCTTGTAGATGCCTTTTTCCATCTTCTCAGGCGTGATGTCGTTGAGGGACATCTTCATCTTCTCGTACTTGCGGTACTGGTAGTAGTCGTTCTCTTCCAGTTTCAGCGCCTTCTTGTGCTCGATGACCTTGCGCATGAAGTCCACGGCCGGGTTGTTCTTGCGCGAGTAGCGTTCCCGTTTTGGCTTGACCACCAGCTCGCTCAAGACAATGTTGTCGGGGACCAACTGCACGTCCAGCGTGGTAGTGCCGGGTTCCACTTTGATGGTTTTGGTGATATATCCCAAATAAGAGAACGTCACCTCGTTTAGTCCTTGTCTGGCAGCCAAACGGTATTCACCTTCTTCGTTGGTGCGCGTGCCGTAGGAACTGCCTTTGTACTGTATGCTGACCAGCATCAAAGGTTCATGGGTCACAGAGTCGGTGACTACCCCTTTGATTTGAGCCTTTGCACCGGTAGAAAGTAACATTAACAGGAGGAAAAGAACGTAATATATACGGATTCGTTGCTTCATATACTTCATATCAGGGCGCAAAGGTAGCAAATTGGCGCGAATCTGCTTCTTTCGCTTGCTTCTTTTACCCTTCTATAAGGGTTTTTACGATTCGTTCGGCAGCGCGCCCGTCCCAACGGTCGGGCAGGGTGGCGTGTTTCCATTCTCCTTTCATCAGCTTGTCCATGGCGGAAGAGAGAGCGAACGTGTTTTCGCCCACCAGCTCATTTGTGCCGATGCGCCAGGTCTCGGGGTGCTCGGCGTAGGTGTTGAGCGTGATGCAAGGCACGTCGAGGAAGGTGGCTTCTTCGGCAATGTTGCCCGAATCCGTCACGATGCCTTTGGCTTGGTTGATGAGGAAGCCGAAGTGCAGGTAGCTCTGTGGAGGGAGCAAGTGCAAGTTGGGGGCTTTCAGCTCCAGGCTTTCCACGACCTTTTCGGCGTATGGATGCAAGGGGGCTACGATGGGGAGGCCTTCCGCTTTCAGGAGAAGGGTTTGCAGCAAAGACTGCAGCACATTTTTCTTCTCCAACAGGTCGTGGCGGTTGAGGGTGAGCAGCAGATAATTGCCTTTGCGCAGTCCCAGGCTGTCGAACCACATCGGTTGAATCAGGCGATGCCGGTTGTAGCGGATGGTGTCAATGAGGATGTTTCCCACATAATGGATATAGTCGGGTATCATGCCCTCTTGGTTGAGGTTGCGGTTGGCCACCATGCCTGCGGTGAAGAGGTAATCCGAGATGGCATCTACGATGGTACGGTTCACCTCGCGCGGCATGTTCATGTCGAACGATCGGGTGCCGGCAATGACGTGCGCCACCTTCAATCCCCGTTTCTTGGCTACGATGGCGCAGCTCATGGTGGCAGTCATGTCGTCTACCACCAGCACCACATCGGCCGGGCAGGCATCCAGTTCTTTCTCGAAAGCCAGCATGATGTCTGCCGTTATCTGCGAATGGTCATGTCCGCTGACGCCCAGGAAGGCATCCGGCTGTGGCATGGCCAGGTCGGCAAAGAGGGAAGGCTCAAGGGCAGGGTCGTCGTGAGGGCCGGTGTAGACAATGCGGTAGGCAATGTTCTTGCCTGCTTCGCGTGCGGCGTCCATGGCGCGGCACAGAGGGGCTATCTTCATGAAATTGGGGCGTGCGCCCGAGATGATGGTTACTTTCATAAGATTGATGTCTATATGATGACGATGAATATATGTTTTTATGATTAGGGTCTGCAAATATAAGCATTTCCGTTTTATATCCGGATTGTTTGTCCCAAGAACTTTCGCTCATCTATATTGTTATAAGTACAATAAGTATATATTGTATATCGTATGATAACAGATGATTTTATATTGTTAGAAATACAATAAGACTATATTGTATGAAGTATGATATGTATATGTCTGAGAAATAGTGTTTTATAACATATGATTTTATCACGATTTATTTTTGCGTATTGTGTTGAATAGGCATATCTTTGCAGCGGATTAATCGAAAAACAGCCATGCCAGATAACGAAAACATGCAAAATCAGCCTTTGGCCAACAATCACATTTCTGTGGATTGTGTGGTGGTGGGCTTTGACGGTGATAAACTGAAAGTCCTCCTGATACGCCGTATGGGCGAGGAAGGGGGAGAAGTGTTCCACGACATGAAACTTCCTGGAAGCCTTATCTATATGGACGAAGATTTGGACGAAGCCGCCGCCCGCGTGCTGAACGAATTGACGGGCTTGAAGAATGTTCCTTTGGTGCAGTTCAAGGCTTTTGGCTCGAAAGACCGCACCAAAGACCCCAAAGATGTCCATTGGCTGGAGCGTGCCATGCAATCCAGAGTGGAGCGCATCGTCACCATCGCCTACCTTTCTTTAGTGAAGATTGACCGGGCGCTCAACCGGGGCTTGGAGGCTTACCAAGCCTGTTGGGTGGCTTTGGAAGATATTGGCGACTTGGCTTTCGACCATAACCTCATCATCAAGGAGGCTTTGGGATATATCCGTCAGTATACCGACGCCAATCCGGCTGCGTTGTTCGACCTCCTGCCCCGTAAGTTTACGGCTTCCCAATTCCGCACGCTCTATGAGTTGGTGTATGGCAAGGCGGTGGACGTCCGCAATTTCCACAAGAAGATAGCCATGATGGACTACGTCATACCCTTGGAGGAAAAGCAGCAAGGCGTGGCCCACCGTGCCGCGCGTTTCTATCGCTTCGACAAGAAAATCTATAACCGAATGAGAAAGTAGCATCCATATACCTTATTAATATTCTATCATCATGTATTTATTAGGCTATGATATAGGAAGCTCGTCCGTCAAGGCGAGTTTGGTGAATGCCGAGACCGGCAAATGTGTGGCTTCGGCCTTTTATCCCAAGACAGAGGCACCCATCATCGCGGTGCGGCAGGGATGGGCCGAACAAGACCCGCAGATGTGGTGGGACAACTTGAAATTGGCGACACATGCCGTCTTGGTGGAGTCGGGGGCGGATGCCAGGGATATCAAAGCCATCGGCATCTCCTACCAGATGCACGGCTTGGTGTGCGTGGACAAGGAACAACGGGTGTTGCGCCCTGCCATCATCTGGTGCGACTCGCGTGCCGTGTCCTACGGGCAACGCGCTTTCGAGACGTTGGGCAAAGACATGTGCTTGGGTCATCTGCTCAACTCGCCCGGCAACTTCACCGCTTCCAAGCTGGCGTGGGTGAAGGAGAGCGAGCCGGACATCTATGCGAAGATCTACAAGATTATGTTGCCGGGCGACTACATCGCCATGCGCCTGAGCGGCGAGATTTGTACTACGGTATCCGGCTTGTCCGAGGGTATGTTTTGGGATTTCAGGGAAAACCGCGTGGCCCGTTTCCTGATGGATTACTACGGCTTCGACGAGTCGCTGATTGCCGACATCCGTCCCACTTTTGCAGAGCAAGGCCGTGTCAGCGCCATTGCTTCGCGGGAGCTGGGCCTTCCCGAAGGCGTGCCCATCACTTACCGGGCAGGAGACCAGCCCAACAACGCCCTCTCGCTGAACGTGTTCAATCCTGGCGAGATTGCCTCGACGGCAGGCACCAGCGGCGTGGTCTACGGCGTGAACGGCTCTGTCAACTACGACCCCAAGAGCCGCGTCAATACCTTTGCCCACGTCAATCATACGGCAGGACAAACCCGTTTGGGCGTCTTGCTCTGCATCAACGGGACGGGCATCCTCAATTCTTGGATAAAACGCAACGTTGCTCCCGAAGGTATTTTCTACAACGATATGAACAGTCTCGCCGCCCAAGCCCCCATCGGCAGTGCGGGCGTCAGTATCCTGCCCTTCGGCAACGGGGCGGAACGTGTGCTCGAAGACCGTGAGACGGGGTGCTCCATCCACGGGGTGAACTTCAACGTGCACGACCGTCGCCACCTCATCCGTGCCGCTCAGGAGGGCATTGTCTTCTCCTTCAAGTATGGCATCGACGTGATGGAAGGGATGGGCATCTCGGTGAAGAAAATCCATGCCGGACACGCCAATATGTTCCTCAGCCCCATCTTCCGCCAAACCTTGGCGGGCGTGACGGGAGCTACCATCGAGCTATACGACACCGACGGCTCGGTAGGTGCCGCCAAGGGGGCAGGCATCGGTGCGGGCATCTATCGCGACCACAACGAAGCTTTCGCCACGTTGGAGAAACTGGAAGTGATAGAGACAGTCGAGGCTGACCGCCAGGCATATGCCGATGCCTACGGACGTTGGAAATCCTATTTGGAAAAAGCAATCTGAAATCAATAACTCGTGTCCTGCGGGACACATAAATCATATAAAAAACTATGGCAACAAAAGAGTATTTCCCCGAGATTGGGAAGATTAAATTTGAAGGTAAAGACAGCAAGAACCCGATGGCTTTCCACTACTACGACCCCGAGAAGGTCATCATGGGCAAGAAAATGAAGGATTGGCTGAAGTTCTCCATGGCTTGGTGGCACACGTTGTGCGCCGAGGGTGGCGACCAGTTCGGCGGCGGAACGAAGAAGTTCCCGTGGAACGACAGCGCCGACCCCGTGGAAGCTGCCAAGCACAAGGCAGACGCCGGCTTTGAAATCATGCAGAAGATAGGCATCGAATATTATTGCTTCCACGACGTAGACCTCTGCGCCGAGGCCGACACCATCGAGCAGTACGAAGCCAACCTGAAGGAGATTGTGGCTTACCTGAAGAAGAAACAAGAAGAGACCGGCATCAAACTGCTGTGGGGCACGGCCAACGTCTTCGGTCACGCCCGCTACATGAACGGTGCCGCCACCAACCCCGACTTCGACGTCGTGGCTCGCGCAGCCGTGCAAATCAAGAACGCCATCGACGCTACCATCGAACTGGGCGGAACGAACTACGTCTTCTGGGGCGGCCGCGAAGGCTACATGTCCTTGCTGAACACGGACCAGAAGCGCGAGAAGGAACACCTGGCCATGATGCTCCGCATTGCCCGTGACTATGCCCGCTCCAAAGGCTTCACCGGCACCTTCCTCATTGAACCGAAGCCCATGGAACCCACCAAGCACCAATATGATGCGGATACGGAGACCGTTGTAGGCTTCCTGAAAGCCCACGGCCTGGACAAGGACTTCAAGGTGAACATCGAGGTGAACCACGCCACACTGGCCGGACACACCTTCGAGCACGAACTCTGTGTGGCTGTGGACAACGGCATGCTGGGCAGCATCGACGCCAACCGCGGCGACTATCAGAACGGCTGGGACACCGACCAGTTCCCCATCGACAACTATGAGCTGACGCAGGCCATGATGCAAATCATCCGTAACGGCGGCTTCGGCAACGGCGGCACGAACTTCGACGCCAAGACCCGTCGCAACTCCACCGACTTGGAGGACATCTTCATTGCCCACATCAGCGGCATGGACGTCATGGCACGCGCCTTGGAGAGCGCAGCCCGTCTGCTCGAAGAGTCTCCCTACAAGCAGATGCTGGCCGACCGCTATGCTTCTTTCGACGCCGGCAAGGGCAAGGAGTTCGAGGACGGCAAGCTGACGCTGGAAGACGTCGTGGCCTATGCCAAGACCAAGGGCGAGCCCAAGCAGACCAGCGGCAAGCAAGAGTTGTATGAGGCTATCGTAAACATGTACGCATAAACATCAACGCCCCTTCCGCTCTCCCGATGGGAGACCGGGAGGGGTTTTATTTTACCAACCATGAAACAAACTACCACAGAAAACGGAAGTAAATCCTACCTATTTACCATTGTGCTGGTGGCTGTCTTGGGCGGCCTCCTCTTCGGCTATGACACGGCAGTCATTTCCGGTGCCGAGAAGGGCTTGCAAGCCTTTTTCCTTGGGGCGGAAGACTTTGTCTATACTGACGGGTGGCACGGCTTCACGTGTGCCAGCGCCCTCATCGGGTGCATCATCGGCAGTGCCCTGTCGGGATACCTTGCCTCCAACTGGGGGCGCAAGCGTTCGCTCATCTTTGCGGGCATCATGTTCTTCATTTCCGCCTTGGGTTCGATGGAGCCGGAGTTCCTGTTCTTCGAATATGGGGTGCCCAACTATGCGTTGCTCATCGCCTTCAACGTTTACCGTGTCATCGGTGGCGTGGGCGTGGGTTTGGCTTCGGCCATCTGCCCCATGTATATTGCCGAGGTGGCGCCAAGCCACATCCGCGGCACGCTGGTGTCGTGGAACCAGTTTGCCATCATCTTTGGCCAGTTGGTGGTCTATATGGTGAACTTCCTCATCCTGGGCGACCACACCAACCCCGTCATCGAGTCCATCGGCCAGGGCATCAACGCCGTGGCTCCGGGCAGCGACCCTTGGACTATCCAGACCGGCTGGCGATACATGTTCGGCAGCGAGGCCGTGCCCGCCGGGGTGTTCGCTCTCTTGATATGCTTTGTGCCCGAGACGCCGCGCTATCTCGTCATGGCCGGACAGGACGACAAAGCCCTGGCCGTGCTCAGCCGCATTAACGGACAGGCAGAAGGCCGCAACATCCTGAACGAAATCAAGAACACCGTGACGGAGAAGACGGAGAAAGTCTTCACCTACGGTGTGCTGGTCATCTTCGTGGGCATCATGCTCAGCGTCTTCCAGCAGGCAGTGGGCATCAATGCTGTGCTCTACTATGCACCGCGCATCTTCGGCGACATGGGCATGGAGAACCCGATGATGCAGACCATCATTATGGGTGTGGTCAACATCCTCTTCACCCTCGTGGCCATCCTGACCGTGGAGAAGTGGGGGCGCAAGCCGTTGCTCATCACCGGCTCGATAGGCATGGCCATCGGTGCTTTCGGCGTGTCCTTCACGTTCGGCCAGGCCGGCTTGGAGATGGTGACGATGCTCAGCATCATGGTCTACAGCGCCTCGTTC
Organism: Candidatus Bacteroides pullicola; assembly: GCA_019115825.1. GTDB lineage: Bacteria > Bacteroidota > Bacteroidia > Bacteroidales > Bacteroidaceae > Bacteroides > Bacteroides pullicola. Next base: position 1,651 of record DXCV01000083.1, on the reverse strand, counting down.
ATGATGTCGTGGGGCCCCATCTGCTGGGTGCTCATTGCCGAGATTTTCCCCAACACCATCCGTGGCGCAGCCGTGGCCACCGCTGTGGCTTTCCAATGGATATTCAACTGGATTGTCAGCGCGACGTTCGTGCCGATGTTCAACATGCAGACGGCCGGTGACCCGCACTTCGGCCACTGGTTCACCTACGCCCTCTATGGCGGCATCTGCGTGCTGGCAGCCTTGTTCGTTTGGCGCCTTGTGCCCGAAACCAAAGGCAAGACGCTGGAAGATATGACCAATCTTTGGAAGAACCGCAAGTGAAGCGGTGGATACCGATGCATGAAATGAAGGCGTGCCGTTGGGTCGGCATGCCTTTAATTTGTGAAATATTTTCTTAGATTGACTTTGTTGGGGGTTAGCCGGATTTCCGTCTCATCCCTACGTTTTCTCTCCTTTTTGCCCCCTTTTTCTCCCTCATCCCTCCGTTATCCCTTCGTTATCCCTCCGTTATCTCTCCGTTCATAGATAGGAGAAATAGCCTTTCGATGAGGATTCGGTAAGGGACGAGCTATGAACGTCAAAGATTGCGAAGAATATGAAATGTCTATTATTATTACCAACAAGGGAGGCCGGATTCGCTACTCGTTGTCTTTGCTGATTTCCCCGGCGAGGTCGGAGTCCATCAGCCGGCGCACTTCGGGCAGGGCGAGGCCGTGGCCCAAGAGGAACATCAGCTTGGTGACGGCGCATTCCGGTGTGCTGTCGTATCCGCTGATGACGCCCGCTTGGAGCAGTTGGAGGCCCGTCTCGTAACGCCGCATCTCCACCGCGCCGCTGGGGCATTGGGTGATGTTGACGATGACGATGCCGCGCTCGGTGGCTTCGCGGAGCTGGCGGATGAACCATTCCTTCTGTGGGGCGTTGCCCGAGCCATAGGTCTTCAGCACCACTGCTTTCAGGCCGGGCACGTGGAGGACGGAGTCGATGATGCCCTCCTGGATGCCGGGGAAGAGGGTGAGCATCACCACGTTGGTGTCGAAGAGGTAGTGGGGCTTCATCGGGCGGACAGGGTCGGGGCGACGGATGAGGTGCTCGTTGTAGCGGATGTGGATGCCTGCCGTGGCCAGCGAGGGGTAGTTGAAGGAGCGGAAGGCATTGAAGTTCTCGGCGTTGATTTTGGTGGTGCGGTTGCCGCGCATCAGCTCGTTCTCGAAGAAGATGCACACCTCGGGCACCATGGGCGAGCCGTCCGGACGGCGGGCGGCGGCAATCTCGATGGCGGTGATGAGGTTTTCCTTGCCGTCCGTGCGCAGGGTGCCGATGGGCAGTTGCGAGCCGGTCAGGATGACGGGTTTGCCCAGATTCTCCAGCATGAAGCTCAGGGCGGAGGCGGTGTAGGCCATGGTGTCCGTGCCGTGCAGGATGACGAAGCCGTCGAAGCGCTCGTAGTTCTCGTGGATGATGCGGACTATCTTCGCCCACAGCGCCGGTTCCATGTCCGACGAGTCGATGGGCGGGTCGAACTGGTAGGAGCAGATGTCGTAGTTGAACCGCCGCAGTTCGGGCACATGGCGGAGCAGGTGGTCGAAGTCGAAATTCTCCAGCGCGCCTGTCTCCGGATTCTCAATCATGCCGATGGTTCCGCCCGTGTAGATGAGGAGGACGGAGG